>CP119325.1:0-300000 GCA_029202525.1 Candidatus Pseudomonas phytovorans | reverse complement strand
TTGGCTGACTACCCCGTGCTTGAGGCCGAACAGCAACAACAGGGGCGCAATGACGGCGACCAGCGAGGCCGCCATGCACAAGGAAACATTACGGTCGTGCCAGAGATCGGCCAGGGACAATCGGGCCAGCAGCGCCAGGCGCTTATGCCACGGGTTCAAAGCGTGTTTCCCCTTGACCGTTGATGGCAGCCAGGCGCGGCAGGCCAAAGCGTTCGACCAGTGCCCAGTCGTGCGACACGACCAAGGCGCTCAGCCCTAGCTCCGCCACCAGCTGCAGCAGCAGTTCGAACAGACGTTCTGCATTGTGCGGGTCGAGTGCGGCGGTGGGCTCGTCGGCCAACAGCACCCGCGGTTCATGGGCGATGGCACGCACGCAGGCCACCCGCTGGCGCTCGCCTATGGAGAGCGCCTGGGGCAGCTTGCCCAGTAGCGGCGCCAGGCGCAGTGCCTCGATGGCTTTGTCCACCGCCGTGCTGGCAGGTGGCAGGCCGAGCAGGCGGCGTGGCAGCAGGATGTTGTCGCGCACACTGAGAAAAGGCAGCAGCCCGCCGTTCTGCAGCACAAAGCCAAGCTCGCGCGAACGCAAAGCCGCCAACGCTGGCTGCTGGTCGCTTGCCAGCAGGCTGGCCACATCCTGGCGTTGCGGGCCAAGCCTGTAGTGCGTCAGTTGCTCAGGCTTGAGCAGCAGGCCGATGGCCTCCAGCAGTGTGCTCTTGCCGCAGCCGCTCTCGCCGGTTATCGCACGTACTTCGCCGGGCTTTAGGCACAGTGCGTCCAGCCGTACCCGGTGAGCCTGCGATCCTTCGCCTCGAACGACTAGTAATCCCTTGATATCGAGCATATGAGGTCAGGGCATCATTTCCAGCGGCACCGGGTAGACGTTGTCGCGGCTGTCACTGCCCGGCGCCAGGGCAACCCAGCGGTCGACGTCGGCGTTGTAGCGTTGGTAATGGCGTAGCTTGGTGCTCAGGCTGCGGATGAATTTCTCCTGGGCCAGGCCATCCCAGCCTTTCCAGGTTTCTTCATCCAGGTTCAGCACTTCGCTCTGGTAGGGCAGGTCTTGCAGGTACTCGCCAAGTACGCCCAGGTCTGCCACGCGGGTGGTCGAACCCTGCTTGAGCTGGTTCGGGTCGGCACCCATGGTCGCTGCAACCGAGCGCAGGCGGGTGAACATTTCGTCTGGCGAAATCATGCCTTCGTTGGCGGCATCCAGGATCTGCTTGAGGACATCGCTCAGGTCACTGAGCTGGGCCTTGGTCAGCAGTACGCGCACATCGGTGGTCGGCACGTTCTGTTTGATCAGGTCGCGGTCGCTGATCCAGGCCTGGAACACCGGCGGCGCCTGGGTACCGTTGGCCTTGCCGAGGTAGGCCAGCTGCATGGCGTGGCCAATCAGTGCGGCATCCTCGAGCATTTTCTTTTCGGCAGGGTCGGCCTTGGCGTTGGTTGCGCTGCCGATGGCAGCCTCGCCCATATAGGCAGCCCGCACTTGCTGGGTGATGGCGGCAGCCAGGCCGTCGACCTTGCGGCCAAAGGCCTCCACATCGCCGGCATTGACGGGGTAGTACAGCGAGGTGTTGGTACCCGGGTAATTCGACAGGGTGCGGTACTGCGCTTCGGCGGTGCTGTGGTTCTTGGCGCCGCTCGGGGTTTTCAGGTGCAGGGTGTACAGGGCCACACCCGGGTTGCTGGCTTCGATCTTGACCTGTTCGGCACCCAGGCCTGTGCTCGACAGCTTGTCACCCCCGTCGATGGCGCCGGCATCGGTGATCAGCACCACATAGCGTGCGCCAAACTGGCTCCAGTCGATCTGGTCCACGGCAGACATGACACCGGCGTAGGCATCTTCGTTGAACTCGCTGCTGGATACCTTGGCCTGCTTCAGGTCCGCGACCTTGGCCATGAAGTCGGCACCGTCTTTCACCGTGTTGGGGTCGGCGTACATCTTGCTGACGTATTCCAGGCCCGGCACGGCCTTGGTGCTGGAGCGGTAGGCAACCAGGCCGAACTTGACCTGCTTGCCGAGGTTTTCTTTCTCGATCTGCCCGTACACGCGCTTGATCGCCTCGCGGGTGCGATCAATGTACGGGTCCATCGAAATGGTCGAGTCGATGACGAACACCACGGCTGCGCTGAACGCCTTCAGCTGTTGGTTGGCAGTGCCCTGGCCGGGTGCAGGTGTTGCGGCCGCGGCACTGTCGGCCTTGCTGACCGACGCCACATTGAGGATGCGTGTGCGGAAGCCCTCTTCGGTCATCACTTCTTCGCCGCTAAGCACTGGCAGCAGGTAGAAGTTTTTCTGCAGATCGACGAAATACTCGGGCTCTTCGGCCAGCACGCCGGGCGCCTCGTTGCCGTGCTTGAGCTTGGCGCGTATCGGGGCAACATGGCTGACGGGGTCGGGGGCGTTGAGAATGCCTTCGAGCTGGTTGCGCTCCTTGAAGAACATCAGCCGATCACGGTTGGCGGGGTTGGTAAATGCCAGGGTCAGTTGCATTTTCCATTCGACGGTGCAATCGGCGGGCAGCCAGCCGATGCTCTTGCCTTGTGTGTCCGGCCCGACCCGCAGCCACTCGCGGGTGTCAGCCTGGGCGCGTTCGTACACGTAGAAGCGGCTGAAGGTCGGTTGTGCGGCGCCAGGCGCAGCCCCGGCGTTATCGCTCAGCTTGCACCCTGGCGTGGTCAACACGCGCTGGAACAGGGTTTTCTTGCCGTCCTGCAGCAGGGGCTTGTCGGCAGCTTGCAGGGCAGGGCTCAGGGACAGGGCCAATAGCGCGGCGCCAATGCTACGCATCTTCATGGCTTGAGCTCCTCGTAGCGCTGCTTGGCTTCGGCGTTGTTTTCATCGAAACCGAGGATGGTCTCGTACCAGGAGGCTGCCGTGGCGGCTTCAGGCGCCTTGAAGCAGCTGCTTGGCTGGTGGAACTTGGGGTCGTATTCGTGGGCGTAGGCCGTGGCGATCTGGATGTCACCGGCATTGGCGCGGTTGGCATACAGGCGCTGGGCTACGTCGCACTGGTCGTTGGCCTTGGCCAGGCTGATCACTTCAAGCAGTGCGGCGCTGTCCGGCTTGCTCTGGATACACGACTGCAGGAACGCCAGCGAGCTCTGGCTTTTCATGCTTTCCAGCGAGCAAGGTTTGGCCCCGTCGTCCTTTGGAACTGGCTTTTCTTCAGGCGGCACGGGTGCCGTTACTTCCGCTGCGCTGCGGTTGAACCACCACCAACCGCCCCCGGCGCCAAGCGCCAGCAGGATCAGGATCAACAGGGGCAACAGCCACTTTTGGCCTTGCTTGGCAGGCGTTGCCGGCGGCGGGGCAACAGGCGCTGGCAGGGGGGCTGGCGCGGCCTCGGTCTTGGGCTCGGGTTCCGCAGCCACTGCCGGAGCAGGTTCAGGGGTGGTCACCGCAGGGGGCTCGATAATCACCGTCGCGCTGGGCAGCGGTGCCGGGGGCGGCGATTTATCCAGCGCTGGCCCAGGCTCGACAGAAGCCATGATGGCGCTGTTGAAACGCACCATGCCCAGGTCGCTGCGACCGGTCTGCGGGTTGCTGACCTCGATGCGGAAGGTGGCGGTGCCGCTGGCTTGCAGCAATGGGTTGATCAGGTTGGGGCCGATCCGCGTCTCGATGGCCGGTGCGCCTGCAACGGCGCTCAGGCCATCCAGGCGGAACCAGTGAGCAACCGGGGCCCAGTGGCCACCATCATGCAGAAACTCGTGGGACTGGCTACTTTGCAGAGAGCATTGCAGCCCCTCGCTGGTGCCTTCCCAGCCGGTGATCCGCAGCAGGCCTTGGCCCGGCGTGTTCACATCCAGTGGCAGCACATCAACTCTGATACCCATTGCACTCAACTCGCTTGAAAGGTGTTCAGCAGTACCGCCAACTGGCGTCGCTGCTCGGTGGTGATTTCAGGGTCCGCGCCGCTCTTGGCGTTTTCCTGGGTCAGCCAGGCCAGGCCGGACAACCAGTCGACCAGGAAGCTTTGTTCCTGATAGGAAGGCTGTTCTAGTAGTACCGGCAAATCGCCTTGGGCAACCGTCTGATAGGTGTTGAATAGCGGCCCGCACTCACCCAGCAGGGCCGTTGGCCGTTCACTGACGGGCATACTCAGCAGGCCGAACCAGGCCAAGAAGTCGCGCATGGCCAGTTGCACGGTCAGCACTTGGCGCTGGACCAGTTGGTCGCGTCGCACGCCGTTGAACACGCGGCGCATGACTGCAGCGTCTAGTTGCTCGATAAAGGCGGGGCGACGTACCGCACTGACCAGCTCTTCGACCAGGGCCTCGGCCACTTCACGGGTGATACGCAAGCTGGCCAGGCGCACCGGCTGTGTGCCCAGGTCGCGCATGTGCTTGATCCAGGCTTTCAGCGCGGCGCGCACAAAGCGTTGTTCGGCGTTAAGCCGCTTGGCCAGCGGTTTGGGCGCTGCTGCGGCTGGCGCTGCAGACGCCTTCTTGCCGAACAGCGGGCCGAAGGTGATTGCAGGTGCTTTGTTGGCCGGGCCTTGGCTCGCTTGCTCGGGCGCTTCGCTGGCTTGGCCATCGATACCCTCGATGTCGTACACCCCGCCCAGATACAACTCGCGCAGTTGCTCGACCGGTACTTGCAGGGCATGGATCAGTTCGCTGATTGCATCCGGGTCTTCGCCCAGGTTTTCCAGCAGGTACTCGGTTTTCTCGCGCTTTTTTTCCAGCAGCTGTTCAAAGTCTTCTTCGCGCCAGGCATGCAGCCCGTGCTCCAGCAGGTCGGTACGGCACTGCTGCAGTTGTTCTTCAATACGCGCCAGTTTGAAGTCCAGGTCATTGATCTTGGCGAAGCTGGTGCTGAACCGGCTGATGCCACCATCGTTCAGGGTAAGCATGGCGTCGAAGGCTGCGCCGGTATCTGCCATATGGCGTTTGGCGGCAGGGAGGTCGACAACGTACTGCTTGAGCTTCTGGATCTCCGAGGCGTAGCTCTCGACCAGCCGCAGCTCTTGGTTCTGCTCGTTGATCTCGACGAACGCGGTACCCGTGAAGGCCGGCTTGCGGACCATGTAGGTATTGTCGAACGGCTTGCCAACCGACCATTCCTTCATCCACTCCTGGCTACCAAAGCGCTCAACGATGGTGATTTTCATCAGCCGCTCGGCGGTCAGGATTTTGTTCGAGTCATCCGAGCCAAGGGTGCTGTTGACCCAGCCATCGCACATGGTCAGCGCCCAGATCAGGCCTGGCGCGCGTTGGCCCCGCTCTTTCGGCGTGGCGCCCTGGGTGTTGTGGATCCAGCGCGTCAACACCGGGCCGACACTGATGACGTCGCTTTGCTTCATGGTGCTGGTGCACACCACCAGGGCATTCATCTCTTGCGCTTCGCTGTAGCGCTCGAAGAGGTAGGCCACCTTGCCGCGCAAGATCAGGTTCCAGTACGGGTACACCTCATCGGCAGACTCTTTCAATGCCGCTTCGTCGACCGACAGGTATTTGTTACGGGTGCGGTAGCCGGGGAAGTCGAGAATGTCGACATCCTGCGCGACCGAGGCGGACGGGCTGTTGCGCAGGCTGAAGTTCACCTCTACCGCCAGTGTCGCCAGCTGCGCGATGGTTACGCCAACACCGGCCTGCAGCTTGTCATCTTGCAAGGGCAGCACAGTGACCGGCTGATCGCGACGGGTGCCCAGGCGGCTGAGCACGTCCACGCTCATGATGTTGTAGGGCGATGCTGTGATGCCTACGGTTTCTTGCTTGAATACGCTTACCGGCGCATACACGGTTTCGGCATAAC
Source organism: Candidatus Pseudomonas phytovorans (assembly GCA_029202525.1). NCBI lineage: Bacteria > Pseudomonadati > Pseudomonadota > Gammaproteobacteria > Pseudomonadales > Pseudomonadaceae > Pseudomonas > Candidatus Pseudomonas phytovorans. Next base: position 294,236 of record CP119325.1, on the reverse strand, counting down.
CCAACGTTTGCAGGACACCGGCCAGCTGGATGTACACGTCGGTAATGGGCGCCTGCCCACCCCACAGCACAGAGAACAGCTTTGCACGTTCACGGGGCGCCAGGCGCGGTGCCAGCTTTACTGCCCGTGGCCAGTAATGTTCGTCAAGCAGGCGGGTGGATTTCTCGAAATTGCTTTTCAGGTAGTCCCACAGCGCGACCACGTCATCACTGCTTACGCCGGGTTGCGCAGAGCCTGTGCCCTGGCCTTCGAACTCATTGAGTGCGGCGTGGATACGTTGCTCGGTAAAGCTGTAGTCCATGCGCTCGTGGTCAAAGTCCTCGAACCACGAATTGCAGAGTATTTTGGCGATCTCGATTTCGCCGAACAGCTTGAGCTCGACAGGGTAGTTGTTATCCCGGCATGGCTTGGACGCGTGGCTGAACCGGGTGACCAGGCCGGTGGCCTCGCCACCGCCGCCTGGCGGGTTTACATGCCGGATGAAGTCCAGCACCTGGCCACCAAAGTCACTCTCCAGCTTGCCATTGCCGTCCGACGCGAGCGCCGAGATCAAGTACGACTTGCCCGCCTGCGAGAGGCCAAAAAACCCCACGGTCATGGGGTTGCCGGCACTGCGCTGCAAGTGCTTTGCCCGGTTGCGCGCGCGGCTTAGGCGCAGGCTAAGCCCGTCGGCCTCGGCCTCGACGCTGGCGGCATTGCCACGCACCTGTTCAATCCACTCCAGGGCCTCGCCGGCGCCTTTGTGAATGGCGCCCCAGGCGCCCATCAACTGCTGTTGCTTTGGCGTAAGGTCGCTCATTTTCCTTTGACGTTCCCGCTGTCCAGCCAATAGTCGGTGTCTCTCACGCGCATGGTCGGCATGGTGTTGAGTGAGAGCTCAAGATCCCGGTCGACGTCGAAGTCGGCATCCTGGATGTTCGTTTCCAGCTTCTGTATGACCAGCTTGTCGCTGATAAGCCCTTGGTCGCGCTCTTCCTGATCGAATTGTTCGATCTCCAGGCGAATACGCACGACCGGAACCTCACCATTTTTGCCAACTGCTGTGCTGAGCGCCGCCCTGCCCGAGGGGGTGAAGCGCAAGGTGTAAAGCGGTGACGCGGGCCAGCGCTGGGCGGCCAGTTGGCGGTAACCCAGATGCAGGTCTCCGCGCAACTCCAGCCAAGGCGTGCCACGTTGCTCGCCCTCGCCGACGATCGGCAGTTCGATCAGCCCTTTATCGGACTTCAGGTCGTGGTAGAGCACGTCGGCATGTTTGATGCTGCCGGCAGGGTCGATCTGGCCGAAGTGCTTGATGACCGAGTAAGGTTTTAGCGCGGCGGTGAGGAAGTAGAAGTTCGTCACGCTGTGGTTGGAGCACAGCAGGCAGATCATCGCGCCCACCGAGGCGGTGCTTTTCGGGTCGTCGATCAGGCCATTGCGGTGGAAGGGGTACCAACCGCCGGTGCGGTAGTTCTGCATGGGCAGGATGCGCCCTGGCGGCAGCGGCAGGCGCTGGCGGATGAACGCCTGGATGCCTGGCAGGCGCGATGGTCGCCCCGTCAGCAGCAGCATGTCGCAAGGGTATTTGGACGCCACCTCGCACAGTTCGGCGAGAATCTTGGTGATGTTGAACTGGCCGCCCATGAACGCAGCGTGTACCCGCTCAAGGTCGAAGGTGATCGGTGTCTGCAGCAAGTCGAGCGTGCCATCGCGGCCCGCTTCGCGGCGAACACCGGCGTTGACGAACGCCAGCACTCTGTCGTTGACCGCAGCCTCACCCAGCGCCTGTTGCCAGGTTTGTTCGACCGGGACGTTGGGCTGCGCGGGGTCATATTGCTCGTAGGCCTTTAGCAGTGCCAGGCCCAGCGGCACAAATACCTGCAAGTTCAACTGCTGGCGCAGCAGGCGCTCTTGCACAGTGGCATCGCCGGTCCCGCACAGGCGCGACATCAGCTCATCCGGTGCAGGTACGCCAGCACTGCGCAGTGCATTAGCGAACGAGGGCAGGATGAACTCCTGTATCACGTCCAGCAGGATGTCGTCGCCGGCGATCTTGAACCCGTCACGAAAACGCTGGTTCGGCACGATGTGCACGTTGGCCCCGGCGCCGCCACCGTTGCCCCAGTCCAGGCGGTAATCGGTGATTACCAGGTCGGTGGTACCCCCCCCGATGTCGATGGTCGCCAGGGTGATCTGTTCGTGCTCTTGCTTGTCTGGCCGGGCCACGGCGGCAAAGAACTCGTCGGGGTGGCCGGCAAAGTTCTCGACCACCTCGTTGTACAGGTACACCAGTTGGCCGCAGCTGGCCTCGTCCCACTCTACGCGAACGCTGGGGAGCGGAGTGCGGGTCTTGACGTCCTTGCCCTTGAAGGGGTTGCTCTCGTCCTGGTGCCAGCCCAGGCTCTTCCATACCAGGCCGATGGCTTCGTACAGCCGATTGCTGAGCAGGCTGCGCTCTGCCTGTGGCATGCCTGGCGGCACGGTCAGGGTAATGCTGTTGAGCCTGCGCGGTACGTTGGAGTGCCCTTGGCGCGAACGTTGGGCCGGGCTGTTGATCTGGGTCAGCGCCTGGGTCACCACCTCGGCCAGCATGAAGGTCATCAGGCTGCTGCGCGAATAGCGCGGGTTGAACACCGGCATGTCGAAAGGCTTGAGGTACAGCGGCTGGCCGCGGTCGTTGATCAGGTTGGCAAACGGCCCGGCAACGGCCATGGGCTGTTTTTCGACCTTGACGTAGGCGGTGTTGAACCGCCAGCCGTGGCCGTAGGGTTTTTCGTCCCACAGATAACGTTTCGGGCTGGAAAGCCCGGTCGAGCCTTCAGTGCCGCGGTTGCGGCTGGCAAGGCGGCTGGCTTCGCCGCCGACGCGCGCGATGGTCGGCCACTGGAAGGCGTTATGCCGGCCACTCTTGTTTGACAGGTGGTTTTTGCCGAACGCGGCGTGGGTAAATTCGACCCGGCTTTCGAACGCCTGGTTATAGACCTTTTCTGGCTCGCTGAGGTCGCGCAGTGCCAACACATAATTGTTGAGCATGCCGCCGCCGTCCTGGGCGTGGTCCTCGATGAGGATGCCGCAGGTGCGCGAGTTGCCGACGTCCAGCACCAGGTCCACCAGGATGGGTTCGACGATGCTATCGACATCGTTGGCAATCACCTTGATTTCCGGGATTTCGACCTTGGGCTTTTCGTTGCTTTGCTCAGCCGGTACCGGGCGGCGCAGCAGGCTCAGCAGGTTCAGATAATGAGCAAGGTGGCGGTTACCCTGCAGCTCTCGGTCCAAGCGTTCGCGGGTCAGCTCAGGACGGGCTTCTGTGTAGACCTCGGTGAGCCAGTCGCGGATCCAGGTGTGTGTCAGGAACCAGCCATATTCACGCGCACTGCACGCCAGTTTGAACGCCACCCCTGAACGCACGTCCTCTTCACTGGGGGCCAGGTAAGGGGCACCTTCGACCATTGCCATGGTGCGGCTGTCGAAACCGAGGGTAAAGCGGTGAGTGTTGCCGTCGATATCCGGCTCGGCGAGCTTGACCAGGCGCATGCGCGCCCAGTTGTTCGGGCCTTCGTCAAAACGGTAGGGCGGCGTGAAGCGCAGGAACGGGATGGGCAACCAGACACCGTCCAGCAGTTTCAGGCTGTCTTCCATGGGCAGGCGGAAGTGGTTGACTTCGCTGGAGTCGAACGCCACCTGCACCACTTTGTCCGGCTCGGGCTCGTAGAAGTCTTTGTATTCCTTGGACCACAGCAGTCGCGTAGGCACCATGCCGTTGTTGAGCTGGACGAATTTGCCGGTCTGCTCGCCATCCGGGCCGAGACGCAGGGCGAAATCCATGAATTGAATTCCGGTATCGCTGACCAGCGTGACCGTTTCTTCGAACTGGGTGATTTCGGGCAACATCTTCTGCGTTTCTCGTGTGATTAGCCGGCTTTTTTCATTTGAATGTCGAAGCCTTTGGCGCCGTAGTTGGCGTTGCAATCGGCAGCGCCGTTGGCTTTGGCTTTGCAACCCACTTGCGGCAAGTCATAGCTGCTGCCGTCGGCACAGGCGGCCTGGCCGGAACTGTTGATCGACAACAGGCCGCCTTGCATGGCTGCGGCGACCGGCGCATGGCACTGCACTTTGTCCGGGCGGGTGACCGTGGCTTGGCCCTTGCCGTTCTGGAAGTCGTACTTCAGGCGCAGCGGCTTGCCAGTGCCGGCTTCTTGAATGCCTGCACCCGCCCACTTGCCGTTGAGGAAGTCAGCGTTGCCATCGGCCGCATTCGGGGGAATGCTCAAATCATCAGGTTGCGGCGGCGGATTGCCGGTTTGTGCTTGCTCATCGGCCAGCTGCGGTGGCGCAGGTTGCGTGTTCTCTGGCGTCGAGGCCTCGGCCTCACCTGGAGGTGGCGCGTCGGGTGTTTGCTCTGGCGCTGGCTGCTGCTCTGGCGCTGGCGGTGTTTCTGGGTTGCCTTGCGCAGGGGTGTCGGCACTGTCCGCCGGCGCCTGGCTATCGCCTTGTGGCGCGGCACCGCCGGCATCGGCGGGGTCGCCCGACAGGCTAGCCGGGTCGCCGGTACTCGCCGCCGGGTCTGGGGCAGTTGCACCGGTTGCACCGTTCGCAGCGCCAACCAGGTTCGACGATTGTGTTGTCACTTGGCCTTGGTGGTTGACTGGCACCGAAGTATTGCGGCCAAGGTCCGGGAAGCCTGGGCCGGAAAGGTTGACCCCAGGGATGCAGCCGCGTAGCCCGAACAGCAGCAGGAGCAGTAGTGCCAACATCAGCAGCAACGGCAAGATCCAGCGCAAGTTGCGCCACCACGGCAGGCGCGTGACGGCAGCGACTGGCGGTACTGCAGCAGCTGCTGCCGGCGCAATGGGCGCGGCTGGGGGTGCCAGCGGTGCGGCCACGGGCTCGGCGATGGGGGCAGTGCGCGGGTACAGGCAGTGCAGGGGTTGTCGGCTGCGCTCGGCGCCGGCATGGATGAAGCCCCAGAAGGTCAGTACCGGGCGGCCATCGACCAGGTAGACGAAGTTTTCGTCAGGGAAGGGCACCACACAGGTGAGCAGCTTGCCGAACACGGCGTTGTCACCTTCGGCGGCCTTTCTGGCCGTTGCCGAGGGTTGGCCGTTGGCGTCCAGGCCCAGCAAGGTATTGCTCAGGGCGTTGATCTTGCTTTGCAACATCTCGAGCTGCACACGTGCTGGTGCGCGCTCTTCTTCGGTGGCGCTGCTCCAGGGAATTACATCGCCTGGGCGGTCGCTGTACCAATCGATGGTGCGGCCCTGCTCATCGCTCTGCGGGATGGCCAGGTGCTCGATCAGCTCCGGGTGCTCCGGGTACTTGCGACGAATCGCTTCGCGAATCTGCAAAGCAGCGCGATAGACGGGTTGGCCAGTCTCGCCCAATGCGGTGAAGTGTTCACTTCTACCGCTGCGTAGTAATACTCCGCGCATCCTTGTAGACCTACCTAGTCTTTTAGCCGAATCCGTTCGGTATCCATTAAACAATACCGAAAAACCGAACAACACTAATGGCAAAGTGCTTTTTTCGTCAATTCATATGGATGGCTTTTTGACGTCAAAGGACGTTTTATCCGGTTACACTCCCTCTGGTCCGATCAACGGCATCGGCAACTCATCATCGACGAATGGAGCACGAAGAGCATGAGCCTTTGGGATGACCTGAAGAAGAAGGCCTACGATGCCAACCCGGAGCTGGCCGCCAAGGCCGCCCAGGCGTTGGAGAAGGCCCGGGACCTGGCGGTTGAGGCAGGGCAGAAAGCTGCGCCCCTCATCAAGGAAGCCAGTGACAAAGCCGCAGGCTACGCGCAAGAGAAAACCCCGTTGCTCAAGGCCCAGGCCCTGAAGGCGATAGACGATGCCAAGCAGCGCCGTGCCCAGCTGCAAGAACAGGCCAAGCGCGACAAAGCCGCGCGGGCGGAGATGATCCGCACCATGTACGACATCACGCTTACGCCGGAAGACGTCAATTTCGTCGAGGAGCCGTTCAACCATTTTGAGCGGCAGTTGATGTTTTTCGTGCGTAACGGTGAGGTGCTGGAAAGCGAAAAGCGCAACCAGACGCATCTGGACGCCTACCATTCGCACCGCAGCACCGGTGGCCACATGTGGCAGGGCAGCGGCCATACCGGTAGCAGCTCATCGACCATGCAGGTCACTTCGCAGAATGTTCAGGAGCACGAGTTCTGGGTCCGCCTGGAGAATGGGACCGAAGCGTGTTTCCAGCTGAACAACAATGGTGTGCGCCTGCGCCCTGGGCAGCATGTGAGCATGGCGTTTGTGCGCAACGCCAACCAGGACACGGGGCAGATGGTTGCGCTGTACAACCATAACGCAGGGGAGAACTTCGTGACCCTCTCGCCGAGGGAGATCAACCAGCAATTTCAGCTGTACTTGAAAGAGCCCGGCATTTTCAACGCCAACGAAGTGAACAGTACGCGCGACAGGCTGCTGCAGGCGCTGGACAAGCGTCTGGGCGAACTGGCCAGGTACATGGCGCTGCACGGTGACAGGCGTTCCGGCCAGCTGATAGAAGCCCAGGCGGAATAAACGAAAAAGCCCCGGGAGATCTCCCAGGGCTTTTTTGATATGGCGCACTCGGCGGGATTCGAACCCACGACCCCTGCCTTCGGAGGGCAGTACTCTATCCAGCTGAGCTACGAGTGCAACGCGCACGCATGATACCCATCTGCGTCGTTGACGTCCATCGCCTTGATCTGTGGCTGTTTTTACCTGTCTGGTATCAAAGCGCGATCAGTTCCGGCCGTAACCCTTCCACCCGGTGTGCAGGTGGCGGCAAGTGGCCGCCGGTGCCGGTGATCTGGTGCAGCACCCTCTCTCGCAAGCCGTGCAGGGCTACGCCGCTGCGCAAACGCGGGTGGGGGAGGTCGATCTTCACCACCGACTTGATCCGCCCCGGGCGCGGCTCCAGCACTACCACCCGGTCGGCCAGGTAGGTGGCTTCTTCCGCGTCATGGGTTACCAGCAGGGTAGTGATGCCGGCGCGTTCACGAATGGCCAGCAACTCGTCCTGCAACTGCTGGCGGGTCAGCGCATCGAGTGCACCGAACGGCTCGTCCAGCAGCAGAATCCGTGGGCTTGCCACCAATCCTCGGGCAATCGCCACGCGTTGGGCCATGCCGCCGGAAAGCTGGTGTGGGTACGCTGCCTCGAAGCCGGCCAGCCCCACCAGCAGCACGAATTCATGCACGCGGCGGGCGCGCTCCCCCTGGGTCAGTTGCTCGTTCACCAAGCCCAGGGCAATGTTCTGCTCCACCGTCAGCCAAGGGAACAAACGGTGCTCCTGGAACACGATGCCGCGCTCGCCACCTATGCCGCTGACGGTGTGCCCGTCGACGCGGATGCTGCCGCTGTAGTCGGTATCCAGGCCCATCAGCAAGCGCAGCAAGGTGGATTTTCCACAGCCGGACGCACCGACAATGGCAATGAACTCGCCCTCGTTGATCGACAGATTGAAGTTGCGAATCGCCTCAAACGGCTGGCCGTCCACGGTGAACACCTTGCCGACCCCGTCGAAGCTGACCAGCGGCGGGGTGGTGTCGGGCTGATTGGCCGCGTGCAGGTGCGAAGTGTTGAATGCGTTCATGCGGTTCTCCAGCGCGTAGCGCGCGATTCGAGGCGTTGTCCAAGGGTGCCAAGCAGAGCGCCGACCAGGCCTATCAGAACCATGGCGGCCATTACCTGGTCCATGCGGAACAGTTGTTGGGCGCCGATCATCAAGCTGGCGATGCCGCCATCCGACGGCATGAAATACTCCGCGCCGATGGTGCCCAGCCAGGCGTAGATCAGCGACAGGCGCAGGCCTGCGAAAATCGCTGGGGCAGCGCCGGGTAGCACCAGCAGGCGCAGGCGCTGCCACAGGTTCAGGCGCAGGGTGCGGGCCGCTTCGCCCAGTTGTGGCGAAAGGCTGGCGATGCCCCGCTGGGTAGCGATCAGCAGCGGGAAGAATGCGGCCAGGCCAACGAACACCAGCTTGGCACCTTCACCCAGGCCGAACCACGCGGTGAGCAGCGGCACCCAGGCGAACAGTGCCACCTGGCGCAATGCTGTCAAAGTTGGCCCGAATACATGTTCGGCAGGCCTGGACAGCCCCAGCAACAAACCGGTCAACAGGCCTGCGCCGCCGCCCAGCAACAGGCCAGTCAGGGTGCGCTGCAGGCTCAGTATCAGGGCCTGCGGCAACGAACCATCGGCCAGGCCGACCAGCAGCGTGCGCAGTACCTCAAGTGGCGAGGTGAGGATGTTCGGGTCAACCCAGCCGAAGCTGTTGCTGGCCTGCCACAGCGCCAGTAGCGCCAAGGGCAGCAGCAGGCTTTGCCAGCCGCGAGGCAAAGGCCCGCGCTGCTGCTCGCCAGTGGCCGGCTGCGGCCAATACAGCAGGCGCTTTTCCAAGGCTGAGAAGCTGCGCTCCAGCACAGCGCCGACCAGGCCGATCACCAGAATGCACAACATCACCAGGTCGAGCATGAACAGTTGCCGGCCCCACACCATCAGGTAACCGATCCCCTCGCTGGAGGCCAGCAACTCGACCGCCAACAGCGAGGTCCAGCCGGTGGCCAGGGCCAGGCGCACGCCGGTGAGGAAGGCGGGCAGGGCGGCCGGCAGTAACAGGCGCAGGAACAGCAGGTGCCGGGGTAGGCGCAGCGCTGCAGCGGCCTCACGCAGTTTTGGCTGGGCATCGCGCACACCCACCAGCGTGTGCAAGGTAACGGGAACTATCACGGCTTTTACCAGCACCACCAGCTTGAGCAGCTCGCCGATGCCGAAGAACAGCATGAACAACGGGATCCAGGCCAAAGTAGGAATCTGCGCCAGTGCCACGAAGGTCGGCAATATCAGCGTCTGCGCCCGCCGCGAAGCACCCAGCCACACCCCCAGCAGCAGGCCGCTGGCAATGCCCGCCGCCAGCCCCCAGAACAGCCGTTGCAGGCTTATCCACAGGTGCCCCCACAGCTCGCCGGAGCCAAACTCCAGCGCGCTCTGCCATACCAGCGCTGGCGCCGGCAGAATCTGCTCGCTCATCCAGTGCTGCCGGCTTGCCACCACCCAAAGCAGCGCAATCAGCACAGGCAGCAACCAAGGCAAAACACGCTCCCCAGAGAAGATGCGATCCCTGTGGGAGCGGCCTTGCGCCGCGAATGGGTCGCGTAGCGGCCCCCCCCGATTCCTGCTCAGAACTCCATTCATCGGCGATCTCTCGAAGCATTGTTAGGTTATTCAATTATGGAATTAAAAAAACCATAAAGTTACTTTCAAGAGATAAGAGCATGCACTTCCTGCATACGGAAGCCCCCCGCCGTTGCGTTTTCCTCATATTTTCCATGCGTTTTCCGCAAGCTCCCCGCAGGCCCGCATGCAGCCTGATTTATGCCTTCCAGTTACTAAAGAATGAAGTTTTGATCTTTGTAGGTTCTAACCGGACCTGACTAGCTTCTGGCCAAAGCGCCGGCCATCGCCGCTGGCAGCCTGCCAAGGAGCCTTGCCATGAAAACCCCGTTGCGTCACCTGATTACCGCCCTTGGGCTGGCCTTCACCCTCGGTGCCCACGCGGCTGAACCCGCCAAGCCAGAGAGCATTCGCATCGCGGTGCCCGACCTCAGTGCCGGCAGCAAGCCGAGCGCGGGCGGCGTGGTCGATGTATTGCGCGATCAGCAGTTGCTGGAGAAGGAGTTTGCCAAGGACGGCATCCGCATTGACTGGCACTTCTTCAAGGGGGCCGGGCCGGTGGTGAACGAGGCGTTAGCGAACGGCCAGGCCGACTTCGCCTACCTTGGCGACCTGGCCGCGATCGTCGGCAAGGCCAATGGCCTGGACACTCGCGTGCTGTCGGCGGGAGTGCGGGGGGTGAAGAGCTACCTGGGCGTGGTGCCCGGCTCTGGCATCAAGACCCTGCACGACCTCAAGGGCAAGCGCGTAGCAGTGTTCCGGGGCACCGCCAACCAACTGTCGTTCGCCAGCGCCCTGGCCAGCCAGGGGCTGACCGAGCGCGAACTGAAGGTGATCAACCTCGACTTCAATGCCGCCAATGCTGCGTTGGCCGCCAAGCAGATCGACGCCACCTGGGGCCTTTCCAACCTGCTGTCGCTGCGTGAGCGCGGGCTGGTCGAACTGCCGGTCAATTCGCGTGACCTGGAAGGTGCCGGCAGCACTCAGGCAGTGCTGCTGGGTACCGGTGACTTCATCCGCAAGTACCCCGAACTCGTCCAGCGCCTGGTCAACGCCCAGGAACAGGCCAGCACCTGGCTGCGCGACGAACACAACCGCGACGCCTACATCGACCTGGTGGCCAGCAATGCCAACTGGCCGCGCAACATCCTCAGCGACGACCTGGCCAAGGAAGACCTCGGCCACTACTTCGACCCGCGTCTGGACGCCGATTTTGTCCGCCAACTGCAGCAGGGCGTTGACCTGGCGGCCAAGGAGCGCCTGATCCGCCGTGGCTTCCAGGTAGCCGACTGGGTCGAGCCACGCTTCCTCGATGCTGCGCTGAAACAGGAACAGGCCGTGCAGGCCGCCCGCTGAACCTTAAAAAACCCGACAATGACCGCAAGGACCACGACCATGAGCAATGCCGCCCTGGCCACCGCGCCACAAACCCTCGAACTCGACATTCACCCGGTTGCCGGCCGTATCGGTGCCGAAATCCGCGGTGTGCAGCTGTCCGCTGACCTCGATGCAGCCACAATCGAAGCGATCCAGGCTGCACTGGTGCAGCACAAGGTGATCTTCTTCCGCGACCAGACCCACCTGGATGACCAGAGCCAGGAAGGCTTTGCCAAACAGCTCGGCGAACCGGTCGCCCACCCGACAGTGCCGGTGGTAGATGGCACCAGCTACCTGCTGCAGCTCGATGGCGCCGAAGGCCAGCGGGCCAACTCCTGGCACACGGACGTGACCTTTGTCGATGCCTACCCCAAGGCCTCGATCCTGCGCAGTGTGGTCGCACCGGCTTCGGGTGGCGATACCGTCTGGGCCAACACCGCTGCGGCCTATCAGGAACTGCCCGAACCGCTGCGCGAACTGGCCGACAAGCTGTGGGCGGTGCACAGCAACGAATACGACTACGCCAGCATCAAGCCTGATGTCGACCCGGCCAAGCTGGAGCGTTACCGGAAGGTGTTCACCTCGACCGTTTACGAGACCGAGCACCCGGTGGTGCGCGTGCACCCGATCAGCGGTGAGCGGGCGCTGCAACTGGGGCATTTTGTGAAACGCATCAAAGGCTATTCGCTGGCGGATTCGCAGCACCTGTTTGCGGTGTTGCAGGGGCATGTGACGCGCCTGGAGAACACGGTGCGCTGGCGTTGGCAGGCGGGGGACGTGGCGATCTGGGATAACCGCGCGACGCAGCATTATGCGGTGGATGACTATGGGACCCAGCCGCGAGTGGTGCGGCGGGTGACCTTGGCCGGTGAGGTGCCGGTTGGGGTGGATGGCCAGTTGAGCCGGATAACGCGTAAAGGTTGAGAATGCCGGGGCCGCTTTGCGGCCCTTTCGCGACACAAGGCCACAAAAGCACGGCGTACGCCGATCCCATGTGGGAGCGGCCTTGTGTCGCGAAACGGGGGCGAAGCCCCCGCCAGCTACAACTCGGTATCACAGGCAATCAACTGCCTGACCAGCCCCTGAGCCAACGGCGACAAGCCATACCCCACCCGGCTCACCACCCCATAGCGGGTATAGAACGATTCTTCCTGCTCGGGTGCCAGGTCCGCCAGCTGCAGCGCCACCAGCCCTCCATCACGCTGATACGGCCGCAAGTTGGCATTGCAGGCAATGCCGATGGTGTCCGAATGCATCACCACATTCAGCAGCGCATACCCGTGCTCGCACTCCACCGACGGCAGAAAGTCCTGCCGCCCGCTGAGGTCGCTGAGGATCTTGCGGATGTTTGGCGGGCGCAAGGTGGTAGCCAGCGGATAGTCGAACAGGTCTCGCGCCTGCACGGCCTCCTGCTCGGTCAGCGGGTGCCCGGTGCGGCAGCAGAAATGCCAGCGCTGTGGCGTCAGCTTGTGCACCTGGTAGTCCGGGTCGGACTCGAACTGGCGGGTGTCGGCGACAAAGAACTCGATCTCTTCGGCAACCAGCTTGCGGTTCAAGGCCTGCCAGTTGTCCACCTGGAAGCAGGTGCGCGCGGCCGGATACTCGGCCACGAAGCGCGCCACCGCTCGCGGCACCAGACCACCGGCTGGCGCAGGGCCGGAGCCAAAGCGCACCACGCCGGTTGTGGCACCGTTGAACTGGTGGATCTCGTTGACCAGGTTGTGCGCCCCATGCACCAGCCGCCGCGAGTGCTCCAGCACCAGCATGCCTTGGCGAGTCGGCGCCAGCTCCTTGCTGGCGCGGTCTACCAGGCGGCAGCCGATGTTGTGTTCGAGCGTCTGAATGCTGCGGCTGAAAGCCGATTGCGACAGGTTCACCGCAGCTGCCGCCGCAACGAAACTGCGGTGCTCGACCAAGGCAATGTAGTGGCGTAGCTGACGGAGATCGATATGCATTTTCTACATTAAAACCTTCGGTCAAATGCAATTGCTGACAAGGGTGAGTCCCCTTATAAAGGGTGTTACTTATTCCACTAAATATGAATTACATATATTTATATCACTTAAAAGAATATAAGCCCGACTGACCGCGATTCGGTTCCGCCAACGGAAATGCTCGCCAGGGCCCATGCCTCAAGGAGCATTTGCATGTCCGGACTTTCCCGTTGGCCTGCGCGCGCGTCGCGCTTCACCTTGCAACCCTTGGCCGCTGGCGTGCTGCTGGCGGCGTCCTCTGGCACCTTCGCCGAAGAGCCGGTCAGCGCCACCCCGGTGGTAGAACAGGAAGCCAAGCTCGGCACCGTCACCGTCAATGCCCGCCGCCGCGAAGAAACCGCGCAAAGTGTGCCCACGCCGATCAGCGTGCTCGACAGCGAAACCCTGGAAACCCAGCGCATCTACCGTGTGCAGGATCTGCAACAGCTGGTGCCCAGCACCAACGTCGCCTATGTACATGCCCGCCAGTCGAGCATTTCGATCCGCGGCCTGGGCAACAACCCGGCAAGCGATGGCTTGGAAGGCAGCGTTGGCATCTACCTGGACAACGTCTACCTCGGCCGCCCTGGCATGGCGGTATTCGACCTGCTGGACGTGGAGCAGCTAGAGGTGCTGCGCGGCCCGCAGGGCACGCTGTTCGGCAAGAACACTACGGCCGGCGTGCTCAACATCACCACGCGCAAGCCCACCTTTCACCGCGAAGGCAGCATCCAGCAGTCGATTGGCGAAGACGGCTACCTGCAGACGCAGGGCAGCTTTTCGGGGCCGATCAGCGAGACCCTGGCCGGGCGCATCAGCGCCTACCGCACCGAAGACGATGGCTATGTGAAGAACATCCACAACGGCGACGACCTCAATGGCGGCAAGCGCCAGGGCTTTCGCACCCAACTGCTGTTCAAACCCAGCGAAACCTTCAACCTGCGCTGGATCGGCGAATACAACGAAGAGGATTCCAATAACGGCATCCTCAGCCTGTACAGCACCGGCCCGACCATCAATGGCGTAAACCGCTACGAAAGCCTGGCTGCCCAGGCGGGTGCGACGCTGGTCACAGGCAAGGACCGCAAGGTCAATTTCGACGCCGACCAGCAGGTGACAGTGTTCCAGGGCGGCACCTCGGTGGAGGCCAACTGGACCTTGCCCAACGACTTCACCCTGACGTCGATCACCGCCTACCGCTGGTGGGACTTCACCCCGCGCAACGATGATGGCCTGAACGTGCCGGTGTTCTATAGCGCCGGGGTATCGGTGCGCGACAAGCAGTACTCGCAAGAAATCCGCCTGGCTTCGCCTACCGGTGGCGCTTTCGACTACGTGCTGGGTGCCTATTACTTCAAGCAGGACCTGGACAACAAGTCCTTCACTTACTACGGCCCGCAGGCGGATGTCTGGAACCTCACGCCTGCCGGGGCGCTGAACAACGTCAACACAATCGGTGATGGGCACATCGATACCGACAGCTATGCGCTGTTCGCCCAGGGCACCTGGCATGTCACCGACCGCCTGGACTTTACCGCCGGCATCCGCGGTACCTATGAAGAGAAGAGCGCCTGGGTAACCCGCGATGCACCCAGCGGCGGCGCCGCAGTGACCGGTGCTGCCGCCACCGCGCGCCAGGCCCGGATAGGGGCTTACGATTCGGGCGACCTCAACCAGTACAGCTTCAGCCCATCCGGCCTGCTGGGCCTGAGCTACCGCTTCAACGAGCAGTTGCTGGGCTACGCCACCCTGACCCATGGCGAGAAGTCGGGCGGTGTCAACCTCACCGTCGGGGCTGCGCCACGGCTGGGCACTGACTCGCTACTGGTCGGCACCGAGCGGGTCAACAACGCCGAACTGGGCTTGAAAAGCACGCTGTTAGACGGCCGTCTACAACTCAACACCAACCTGTTCTGGGCTGAAGTACACGGCTACCAGGCCAACGTCTACGACCAGATCAACCGCGTGCAGTACCTGGCCAACGCCGGCAGCGTGCGCTCGCGCGGCCTGGAGTTCGAAGCCACGGCACTGCCAATCCGCGGCCTCACGGTCAACTTCAACGGCTCGTGGAACGACGTGCGCTACACCGAGTACAAGGACGCCCCATGCCCGGCAGAGGTGAGCCTGGCCAATGCCACCGCCACCTGCGACTTGTCTGGCCACCAGGTGGTCGGCGCCTCCAAGTACATCGCCAACCTCAACACCCAGTACAAGTGGCAAGCCACCGACCATGTCGAGCCGTACGTCACCGCCAGCTACGCCTTCCGCTCGAAGGCGGTGGGCACCATCGACGATTCCGATTTCGGCCAGATCCCCAGCTACGCGCTGGTCAACCTTTCCGCCGGTGTGCGCCTGGATCAGGGCGACGGCGTGGTCGACCTGTCGCTGTGGGTGAAAAACGCCGGCGACAAAACCTACTTCACCAGCCTGTGGAACTCCGCCAACGGTGGTTATGCCGGCGTGCTTGGCACCCCGCGCACCTTCGGCGCCACCGCCCGTTACGATTTCTGAGCACAAGGAGCTTTGCCATGAATGCCAAGACCGAAACCCCTGCACTTCCTGAGGGCGCCTGCCTGACTGCCAAGGTCCCGGAGCGCGACGAAGCGTTGCTCGGCGACGTGGTGGTCAACCCGTACCGCCTGGCGCCGCTGACCGCGATCATCCGCGATGGTGGGCGCAGCCTGAGTGATGCGCATGTGCGTGTGCTGGGGCGTGGCGAGCGCGGCGTGGACATTGTCTATGACGTGTCTGACCGTTCGTTGTGGACCTACGGCGGTATCCCGGTATTCGGCCTGTACCCGGACCACGTCAACCAGGTAGAGGTGACCTACAAGCTCGATGGCGAGCGCATTCGCGAGGAGTATCAGATCTACGCCCCGGCCGTGCGCTTGCCGGTAGTGGCGAAGCAGACCGCTGCGTTGCCGGAGGTCGAGCCGATCAAGGTGGCGCCTGGGTTTGAGAAGCGCCTGTACCTGTTCAACCACCTGCTTGGCGACATTCCGGGCGGGCGTGCCTTCAAGTGGAATGCCCTCGGCGGCGCGGCAGAATGGGATCAGGTGGGCAACAACTGGATCGCCGACAGCAACGGCGATGTGCGTTGGTATCTGGATATCGAGCAGATTCACGATTCCAACCGCCGCGACGCCCTGGGCGGCACCATGGGCTTCCAGCAGACCCGCGACGGCAAGCTGATCTGGGGTCAAGGCCAGACCTATTCCAAGTACGACCTGCTCGGCCGGCGCATCTGGCAGCGCAGCCTCCCCGACAAGTTCGCCGACTTCTCCCATGAAATCCGCGAGACGGCCAACGGCACCTACCTGTTGCGGGTTGGCACCAGTGATTATCGCCGCCCCGACGGCAAGCGTGTGCGCTCGATCCGCGACCACATCATCGAGGTCAGCGAGGCCGGGGATGTGCTGGACTTCTGGGACCTGAACCAGATCCTCGACCCGTACCGTGGTGACCTGCTGGAGACCTTGGGCAAGGCGGCTATCCAGTTGCCGGAAGGGGTGCAGAAACAAGACGAGCGACTGGCCAACGAACTGGCCGAGGGTGACTTGCCCTTTGGCGACACCCCCGGGGTGGGCACCGGGCGCAACTGGGCACACGTCAATGCCATCGATTACGACGCTGATGACGACAGCATCATCGTTTCAGCACGGCATCAGGGTGTGGTCAAGATTGGCCGTGACAAGCAGGTGAAATGGATTCTCGCCTCGCCCCAAGGCTGGCCGGAGCGCCTGCGCGACAAAGTGCTGAAGCCGGTCGAAAGCGAAGGCTTCGACTGGTCGTGGACCCAGCACACGGCCTGGCTGACCGGCAAAGGCACGCTGACCGTCTTCGATAACGGCTGGGGGCGCGACTTTGCACCCACCAAGCTGACAGGCAACTACAGCCGGGCGGTGGAGTACCGTATCGACGAGGCCAAGGGCACGGTTGAGCAAGTGTGGGAGTACGGCAAGGAACGCGGCGACGAGTGGTACAGCCCGGTGACTTCGGTGGTGGCTTACCGGCCTGAGACCGATACCCAGTTCATCTACTCGGCTTCGGTGAATTTCCTGACGCCGGAGAAGCTGACCACTACCGTGCTCAATGAGGTGCGGCGTGGAACCCAGGAGGTGCTGGTGGAGCTGAAGGTACACAGCCGTCAGCCGGGCAGTGTTGGCTACCGGGCACTGGTGATCGACCTGGCCAGGGCATTCTGATTCATCCCCTCCGGGAGGGCCGTCGGTCCTCCTTTCACATTTCTTTCAGTTCATTCGTCTAACCTGTACCGGCCCTTTCGCGGGCACGCCCGCTCCCACAGGTACTGCACCGAACTCGAGACCGGTGGGGTACCTGTGGGAGCGGGCGTGCCCGCGAAAGGGCCGGTTGCCAGTACGCAAATGATGAATTTTCCGCCCGGCTGTTCAACCATTCGTTCTTTTTTTTGAACAGCCTATTGTCCTATACCCCAGCAGCCGCTTAGCATTCGTTTGAGATTTCAAACGCTCGATGCCCTGCCTTGGGCGCTTTTCAACAATCAACAATTCGGGAAGCCGACATGCAGCTCAAAGACGCTCAGTTGTTCCGCCAGCAAGCCTATATCAATGGTGAGTGGCTGGATGCGGACAACGGCCAGACCATCAAGGTGACCAACCCGGCCACCGGTGAAGTCATCGGTACCGTGCCAAAGATGGGCACCGCGGAAACGCGCCGCGCCATTGAAGCCGCCGACAAGGCCCTGCCGGCCTGGCGTGCACTGACCGCCAAAGAGCGTTCGACCAAGCTGCGTCGCTGGTTCGAACTGATGATCGAAAACCAGGACGACCTGGCTCGCCTGATGACCACCGAGCAAGGCAAGCCACTGGCCGAAGCCAAGGGCGAAATCGCCTACGCCGCCTCGTTCATCGAGTGGTTCGCTGAAGAAGCCAAGCGCGTTTACGGTGACACCATTCCTGGCCACCAGCCAGACAAGCGCCTGATCGTCATCAAGCAGCCAATCGGCGTTACCGCGGCCATTACCCCGTGGAACTTCCCGGCCGCCATGATCACCCGTAAAGCCGGCCCGGCCCTGGCCGCTGGCTGCACCATGGTGCTCAAGCCTGCTTCGCAAACCCCTTACTCCGCCCTGGCCCTGGTCGAGCTGGCGCACCGTGCCGGTATCCCGGCTGGCGTGCTGAGCGTCGTTACCGGCAGCGCTGGCGAAGTTGGCGGCGAACTGACCGGCAACTCCCTGGTACGCAAGCTGTCCTTCACCGGCTCGACCGAAATCGGTCGCCAGCTGATGCAGGAATGCGCCAAGGACATCAAGAAGGTTTCCCTGGAGCTGGGTGGCAACGCCCCGTTCATCGTGTTCGACGACGCCGACCTGGACAAGGCTGTCGAAGGCGCGATCATCTCCAAGTACCGTAACAACGGCCAGACCTGCGTCTGCGCCAACCGTATCTACGTGCAGGACGGCGTCTACGACGCGTTCGCCCAGAAGCTGGCCGCTGCAGTTGCCAAGCTGAAGATCGGCAACGGCCTGGAAGACGGCACCACCACTGGCCCGCTGATTGACGGCAAAGCTGTCGCCAAGGTTCAGGAGCACATTGAAGACGCCGTTTCCAAAGGCGCCAAAGTGCTGTCCGGTGGCAAGCTGATCGAAGGCAACTTCTTCGAACCGACAATCCTGGTTGACGTACCGAAGACTGCTGCCGTTGCCAAGGAAGAGACTTTCGGCCCACTGGCGCCGCTGTTCCGCTTCCAGGACGAAGCCGAAGTCATCGCCATGTCCAACGACACCGAGTTCGGCCTGGCTTCGTACTTCTACGCCCGCGACATGAGCCGTGTGTTCCGTGTTGCCGAAGCCCTGGAATACGGCATGGTAGGTATCAACACCGGCCTGATTTCCAACGAAGTGGCACCGTTCGGTGGCATCAAGGCTTCGGGCCTGGGCCGCGAAGGTTCCAAATACGGTATCGAGGACTACCTCGAAATCAAATACCTGTGCATCAGCGTCTGATAGCACGGTAAAGGCTTTACCTCTGCCAGCGGGGCGCGAGAGCGACGTCTCGCTGGCCTTTTTTACATCGCAGTACCTGGTGGCCAGGGCGTTTACGGCAGTCGATCAACGAATACTGTGCGCGAACACTCCCAGCCCCCCCGAATAAAAGCGCCATTCCTGTCGGCGCAATGAGGGCATTATGAGCAAGACCAACGAATCCTTGATGCAACGTCGTGTAGCTGCCGTCCCACGTGGCGTTGGCCAGATCCACCCGATCTTCGTCGACACCGCGAAGAACTCGACTGTGATCGATGTTGAAGGCCGCGAACTGATCGACTTCGCTGGCGGCATCGCAGTACTGAACACCGGCCACCTGCACCCGAAAGTGGTTGCAGCCGTGCAAGAGCAGCTGACCAAAGTCAGCCACACCTGCTTCCAGGTGCTGGCCTACGAACCCTACGTAGAGCTGTGCGAGAAGATCAACAAGCTGGTACCAGGCGACTTCGACAAGAAGACCCTGCTGGTCACCACCGGCTCCGAAGCCGTTGAAAACGCCATCAAGATCGCCCGTGCCGCCACTGGCCGTGCTGGCGTGATCGCCTTCACCGGTGCCTACCACGGCCGTACCATGATGACCCTGGGCCTGACCGGCAAGGTCGTGCCGTACTCCGCTGGCATGGGCCTGATGCCAGGCGGCGTGTTCCGCGCGCTGTTCCCGAACGAGCTGCACGGTGTGAGCGTTGATGAAGCCATCGCTTCGGTTGAGCGTATCTTCAAGAACGACGCCGAGCCTAAAGACATCGCCGCGATCATCCTCGAGCCAGTACAAGGCGAAGGCGGCTTCCTGCCAGCGCCGAAAGAGCTGATGAAGCGCCT
Source organism: Candidatus Pseudomonas phytovorans (assembly GCA_029202525.1). Taxonomy (NCBI): domain Bacteria; kingdom Pseudomonadati; phylum Pseudomonadota; class Gammaproteobacteria; order Pseudomonadales; family Pseudomonadaceae; genus Pseudomonas; species Candidatus Pseudomonas phytovorans. The sequence goes on along the minus strand of CP119325.1, from coordinate 274,878 downwards.
GCGCGCCCTGTGCGACCAGCACGGCATCCTGCTGATCGCTGACGAAGTACAGACTGGTGCTGGCCGTACCGGCACCTTCTTCGCCATGGAACAGATGGGCGTTGCGCCTGACCTGACCACCTTCGCCAAATCCATCGCTGGCGGCTTCCCGCTGGCCGGTGTGTGCGGCAAGGCCGAGTACATGGACGCTATCGCTCCGGGCGGCCTGGGCGGCACCTACGCCGGTTCGCCGATCGCTTGCGCCGCGGCCCTGGCCGTGATCGAAGTGTTCGAAGAAGAGAAACTGCTGGACCGCAGCAAGGCCGTAGGTGAGCACCTGACCACCGCCCTGCGCGAAATCCAGAAGAAGTACCCGATCATCGGCGACGTCCGTGGTCTGGGCTCGATGATTGCGGTTGAAGTCTTCGAGAAAGGCACTCACACCCCGAATGCTGCTGCTGTTGGCCAGGTTGTTGCCAAGGCACGCGACAAGGGTCTGATCCTGCTGTCCTGCGGCACCTACGGCAACGTTCTGCGTATCCTGGTACCGCTGACTGCCGAAGACGCACTGCTGGACAAAGGCCTGGCCATCATCGAAGAGTGCTTCGCTGAACTCGCTTGATGTGACGCGCTTCTGAAAAAACCCGCCTCGGCGGGTTTTTTTTGTGCCCAGAAAAGCCGTAGGGCGCTATCGTTAGCGGAGGATTTGCTTTGGAAGCTGCGACGGAATGTGTGTCAGGCTATTCAGGAGTTGTTGGCGATGAGCGCTGCGAACCCCACCGCACCAAACGTACTGATTGTCGAGGGCGATCCCTGGGTACGTGACATGCTCAGCGAGATGCTGCTCAGCGTGCGCTGTGATGCCCGGCTTCAGGTATGCGCCGATGGGTCGCAAGCACTCAACCTGTTGGCCAACAAACCCGACCTGATCATCGCCGCGCGCGAACTGGCCGGTGTCGATGGCCTGGACCTGCTGCGCAAGGTCCGCGCCAAAGGGCCGGGGTTGCCGTTCATCCTCATGAGCAACCGCAGCGACAGCGCCAGTGTGCGCGAGGTGCTGCCCCTGCACCCCACCGCCTACCTCAGCAAGCCACTGAACCTGGACAACCTGCGCAAGCGCCTGGAAGAGCTGCTGGTGGCCGTTGGAGAAGAAATCGCCTGCCCGGTGCCGGCCTCGCAGGCAGGTGCCAGCCTGCCGGCCTACCTTGAGCAGCGCCGCGCTACCGCCGATGGCGGGCCGTTGCTGGCCGATGTGCAGCTTGCGATCAAGCGGGCACTCAACCCGCAGGGCTTGAACCTGAAGGTGCTTGAAGAGGAAGTGCGTAACGACCCTCAGGTTACCGCCGTCCTGATCGCGGCTGCCAACAGCGCCGCGCTGCACCGTGAAGCACCCGTGCAAACGCTGCTGCAGGCCCTGAACAAGCTTGGCAGTACCCAGAGCATGAACCTGATCCTGGGCATGACCCTCAAGCGCAGTGCGCGGCTCAGCGACCCGCTGCTGGCGCAGCACGCAGCCGGTTACTGGGACCTTTCACTGCATACGGCAGAATATGGCCGTACCTTGGCGCGCATGCTCGAGCTGGACCAAGGGCGTTGTTATTGCGCGGGGTTGCTGCATTGCCTGGGCGACCTGGCGGTATTGCGCTGCCTGCAAGAGTGGCGGTTGGCCGGGGGCGAGCTGGACGAACGCAATGTGCAGCATTCGCTGGATGAGTTCGGTGCGGCGTTCGGTTCGGCGCTGCGCACGCGCTGGCGCTTGCCGTTGGCATTGCGCGAGTTGATCGCGGCGATCTACCAGCTGGGCGGTGGCGTGTATTCGCGGGAGATCCTGGCGATGAACCTGGCCGGGCAGTTGTCGCGGCTGCCGGCCGAGCAGGGGCTGGAGAAGGTGGCGAACGGCAAGACGGCACGCTTGCTCAAGATTGGCCTGCCGGAGCTGAACCGGCTGCGCAAGGTGGACAACCCCGAGGTGAAGCCCCAGGAAGAGCCACCGGTGGCTGAGGCCGAAGTTTCCAGCTGAGAATTTGGGGCCGCGTTGCGGCCCTTCGCGGGCTTGCCCGCTCCCACAGGTTTCGCCTTGAATGCAGGGATATGCTATCCCTGTGGGAGCGGGCGAGCCCGCGAACACCGGCCCTAGCCGGTGCCATCCTCCGCGCAGCCTGATCAGCCGCAAACGATCTGGTTCTTGCCCTGCCGCTTGGCCTGGTACATCGCCGCATCGGCCCGGGCATACAGGCTGTCCAGCGCCACATCGTCTTCGGTGAGCTCGGTCAGCCCCTGGCTCACCGTCACCCCGTAGGTCTGCTCGCCATGGCTGAAGCTCAAGCGCTGGATTTCCCGCTGCAAGCGCTCGGCAATCTGCTCTGCCATCTGCGCATCGCAACCCGGGAACACTGCCGCAAACTCCTCGCCGCCAATGCGCCCGAACAGGTCGCCTCGGCGTAGCACGGCCTTGCCGCTGTCGGCGATGTGCTGCAACACCTGGTCGCCTTCCTGGTGGCCATAGCTGTCGTTGACGTGCTTGAAGTCATCGATATCCAGCAACAGGAAGGCCAGCGGCGTGCCGTCTTCGCGGGCACTGTCGAAGGCTTGTTGGGCGCATTCGAAAAAGTGCCTGCGGTTGCTGCTCTGGGTCAGCACGTCAGTGGTAGCCAGCCGCTGCAGCTCGCTTTCAAGCTGCTTTTTCTCGGTGATGTCTTCGGCAATGCCGACGATGATCACCCGGTCGTCCTCGCGTTGCTGGTTGATGTAGCACTTGTCGCTCAGCCAGCGCAGTTGGCCGTCGGCATTGAGGATGCGGTATTCGCGGTCTTCCACCGAACCCTTGAGCAGCACTTGGGCCAGGCTGCGCTCGGCGAACTCCAGGTCGTCGGGGTAGATGCAGTCGCGCCATTCGTTGTAATCAGCCAGTACCAGGCTCACCGGGCGGCCAAAGATGCGCTCGTAAGCGGGGCTTACGTACAGCACCTGGCGGGTTTCCCAGTCGAAGGCCCAGAGCACCGCATTGACGCTGTCGAGTAGTGAGCTGAACAGTTGGTCGCGCTCGCTCAGGCGGGCGACTTCGCCCTGGGCATGGAGCAAGGCCAGCAAGGTCTGGGCGGCTTCGGGGGGAGATGTACCGGGCAGGATCGTGGGGATGTTCTTGGCCATGTGCACGAATCAGGTCTCGACTTGAAAGCGTGCGGCCAGCATCCTGCCCGCCACGCGGGCGATGTGCAGTTTTGAGTGGGGACGGGGGGCGAAGTTCCGAACGGCACGCCCTGCAAAGGGGCGTGCCGACTAACGGCGGTCAGGCGCCGGTCGGGCGCAGGGAGTAAGTCTTGAGCTGCGCCGCGAAGTCGCGCAGGGCGTGGATGCCGCTGGTTTCGGCCTCGTGTATCCAGTCCTTCATGGCCGCCAGCATGTCGTGCCCGTTGGCGCTGGTGCGCGCCCAGATCTGCTGCAGGGCCAGGCGTTTTTCGTAAATGGTCTTCAGTGCCTGGCTATGGGCAAGCATGGACTCGATACGCACATGGTGGCGGTCTTCCAGCAAGCTGGTTTCGCGCGACAGCAGGCGCTTGGCACGGCGGAAGTGGTGACGCACCGACGCATCGACGCGGGCCAGTTCCTGTTTGACCAGCGGGCCGATGACCAGCTTGCGGTACTGGGCCATGATCTGAAAGCGGTTGTTGAGGATGGCCATGGCAGTGTCCATGTCCAGGCTGGCCTTGCCCGCCACCCGGTGGGCAATCGGCGCAACACGCTGCACCTTGGCCAGGCGCAAAAAGCAGAACAGGCGTATCCAGGCCCAGCCCATGTCGAACTCCCAGCGCTTGATCGAAAGCTTGGCCGAGTTAGGGTAGGTGTGGTGATTGTTGTGCAGCTCTTCGCCGCCGATGACGATGCCCCAGGGCACCAGGTTGGTGGCAGCATCGCGGCATTCGAAGTTGCGATAGCCGAGCGCGTGGCCCAAACCGTTGACCACGCCGGCAGCCCAGAACGGTATCCACATCATCTGTACCGCCCAGATGGTGATGCCGATGGTGCCAAACAGCAGCAGGTCGATCACTGCCATCAATGCGATGCCACCCAGCTTGTAGCGCGAGTAGAGGTTGCGCTCGATCCAGTCGTCCGGGCAGTTCTTGCCGTAGATGCGCAGGGTCTCGGAGTTGCGCGCCTCTTCGCGGTAAAGCTCGGCGCCCTTGCGCAATACGGTACCCAGGCCTTTGTGCACCGGGCTGTGCGGGTCGTCGGGGGTTTCGCACTTGGCGTGGTGCTTGCGGTGGATGGCGGTCCATTCGCGGGTGTTCTGCGCCGTGGTCAGCCACAGCCAGAAGCGGAAGAAGTGCTTGAGCGCGCCATTGAGCTCCAGCGCCCGGTGCGCGGAGTAGCGATGCAGGTAGACCGTGACGCTGACGATGGTCACGTGGGTCATCAACAAGGTGATGCCGACCAGTTGCCAGGCCGACAAGTCGAGCAGGCCGTAGTACCACATAGGTGTAAAAACCCTCGGAATGCAGGAGGAGGGGCTGATTATCCCTTGGCAGGGAAATAAAACCAGTCACCCGTTCAGATAGGAGGTCACGACATGTTTCAGCCTTTATAATGCCCATTCTTTTCTGAAGGGCTATCCCACCCGACATGTCTGTTTCTGTTCGCGACGCCTTGCGCATGGCTGCGCTGTATGTGGTGCTCTCGATCCTCTGGCTGGCGCTCGCCGAGGTGATGCTGCACGGCATGACTGACGACCCCCTGGCACTGACCGTGGGGCGGCAGATCAACGTGGTGCTCTGGGTGCTGCTCAGCGCCGTACTGATTTACGTGTCGCGGGTGCGCCTGCTCAACTTCATCGGCCATGGTGCGCGCTTGCGTTGCGCGGACCGCGAGCGGCTGCGCATGGCCGCCGCAGTGTTCGACAGTACCCTCGAAGGTGTACTGGTCACTGACCGTCAGGGCCTGATCGTGCACGTCAATCGCGCGTTCATGCGCATCACCGGCTACCAGCAGGACGAGGTCATCGGCCAGCGCCCGAACAAGTTCAAATCGGGCCGCCATGGCCTGGACTTCTATCAGCAGATCTTCGCCTCTCTGGCCGAGAAGGGTGAATGGAGCGGTGAAATCTGGAACCGGCGCAAGAGCGGTGAAATCTATCCGCAGTGGCAAACCATTTGCGCCATACGCGATGACGAAGGTGAAATCAGCCACTACGTAGCCGTGTTCAGCGACATCAGCGCGATCAAGCACACGGAGCAGGAGCTGGCCTACCTGGCCCACCACGACCCGCTGACCGGCCTGCCAAACCGCCTGCTGTTCACCGACCGTGTCGAGCAGGCGCTTGCGGCGGCCCAGGCCAACAAGCGTGGATGCGCCCTGCTGCTGCTGGACCTTGACCATTTCCAGAGCATCAACGACGGCCTTGGCCATACCATCGGCGACCAGTTGCTGAAACTGGTGGGCGAGCGCCTGACCGAGAAATTGGGCTCCGGTGTGACCTTGGCCCGCTTGGGCGGCGACGAGTTTGGCGTGCTGGCCGAGGGCTGCCAGCAGGTCGGCCAGGCGGGCAAGCTGGCGCAGTGCATCATCGAGCGCATGCGCGAGCCGTTCCTGTTCGATGGTCACCGGCTGTTCATCAGTGTCAGTGCGGGTATCAGCCTGTTCCCCAGTGACGCCTTGAGTGCCGAGCAGTTGCTGCGCAATGCCGACGCGGCGTTGTACAAGGCCAAGCACAATGGGCGAGCGTGCTATGCGCTGTATACCGAAGAACTGACCGCTCACGCTCAGCATCGGGTCGAGACTGCGGGCGAGCTGCGCCGGGCGTTGGAGCAGGACGAGCTGCGGGTGTTCTTCCAGCCGGTGCACGACCTGGCGACAGGCAGCAAGATCGGGGTCGAGGCGCTGGTGCGCTGGCAGCACCCCCAGCGCGGGCTGGTGCCGCCGGGCGAGTTCATCCCGATTGCCGAGCGAACCGGGCTGATTGCCGAGATCGATGCCTGGGTGCTGCGCCAGGCCTGTCGGCAAATGGTGCAATGGCAGGCCGAAGGCCGGCAGCTGGAATTTGTGGCGGTAAACATCTCCAGCCGCCTGTTTGGCCAGCACGAACTGTACCGGCAAGTAGCCGAGGTTTTGCATGAGACGGGCCTGGCTCCTGCCCTGCTGGAGCTGGAAGTGACCGAAAGCGCGGTGATGGAAGACCCGGAAGTGGCGCTGGAGCAACTGCACCGGTTGCGGGAGCTGGGGGTGACCCTGGCCATCGACGACTTTGGCACCGGCTATTCGTCGTTGCTGCGGCTCAAGCGTTTGCCGGTGCAGAAGCTGAAGATCGACCAGGGCTTCGTTGCCGGGTTGCCGCTGGATGAGGATGACATCGCGATTGTGCGGGTGATCATCGCCCTGGCCCGCAGCATGGGCATGCAGGTGCATGCCGAAGGCATCGAGCAGGCGGACCAGGCCAGTTTCCTGCTTCAGGAGCACTGCCAGCTGGGGCAGGGGTACTGGTTCGGGCGGCCGGTGCCGGCTGGGGATCTTCGCTGGGATTGAGATCTTGGGGCCGCGTTGCGGCCCGATCGCGACACAGGGCCGCTCCTACATGGGTATGCGGTCGCCTGTAGGAGCGGCCTTGTGTCGCGAAAGGGCTGCAAAGCAGCCCCAGCATTCAACGCTTGTTCAAGCCTTTCGCCAGCCTGTCCCCACCCAGCTGTATCAACGCCACCAATGCCACCAGCATGGCGATCACGGTCAGCATGATCTGGCTGTCGAAACGCTGGTAGCCATACCGGTAGGCAATATCTCCCAAGCCCCCGGCACCAATTGCCCCGGCCATGGCCGAGGAGTTGATCAGGGTCACAAGGGTAATGGTGAAGCCCCCCACGATGCCCGGCAGCGCCTCGGGCAGCAGCACGTGCCAGACGATGTGCCAGCGCCGGCAGCCCATGGCCTGCGCGGCTTCCACCAGGCCATGGTCGACTTCGCGCAGGCTGACCTCGGCTATCCGCGCAAAAAACGGCGTGGCGGCAATGGTCAGCGGCACCACCGCCGCCCACACGCCGTAAGTGGTGCCTACCACCAGGCGGGTGAAGGGGATCAGCGCGACCATCAGGATCAGAAACGGGATCGAACGGAACAGGTTGACGAAGGCGCCCAGCACCCGGTTCAGCAGCGGCGCTTCGAAGATTCCGCCCTTGTCGCTGGTGACCAGCAACACAGCCATCGGCACCCCCACCAGCAGGGCAATCAGCGACGACACGCCGACCATCAGCAGGGTATCGAGCAAGCCTTGCAGCAGGCGATCAAACCACATGGCCCAGTACCTCCACGTCCTCGGCCCAGCGACGGGCGCGCTCCAGCAGCTGATGGGTGTCGTGCGGCGAGTGTTGCACCGACAGGATCAGTTGCCCCAAGGCATGCTCGCCAATGGTTTCTACGCCGCCCTGCAGCAGGCGCACGCGGCCGCCCAGGTCGTGGAACAGGGCAGACAGTTCGGGCTCGCCAAGCAGGGTGAGTTTCAGCACCACAGCGCTGTCGCGGCTTACCGGGCTGGCCCGCAAGCTGGCTTGCAGCGCCGCTGGCAACCTGGCCTGCAACGGCGCAAGCAGGGTGCGGGTGACCTCGTGGCGTGGAGCGCCGAACACCCGCCAGACATCGCCCTGCTCGACCACTTCGCCGCGCTCCAGTACCACCACCCGTTGGCAGATATCGCGGATCACCGCCATTTCGTGGGTGATCAGCACGATGGTCAGGCCCAGGCGCTGGTTGATGTCGCGCAGCAGCTCAAGGATCGAGGCGGTGGTTTCCGGGTCGAGCGCCGAGGTGGCCTCGTCGCACAGCAGAATTTCGGGGTCGTGCACCAGCGCCCGGGCAATGCCCACACGCTGCTTCTGTCCACCGGAAAGCTGCGCCGGGTACACGTGGTGCTTTTCCTGCAAGCCGACCAGCTCCAGCAGCTCGCGCACCTTGCGCTGGCGCTCGGCCTTGGCAACGCCGGCCACCTTCAACGGCAGCTCGACGTTCTGCCACACGGTCTTGGCCGACATCAGGTTGAAGTGCTGGAAGATCATGCCGATGCGCCGGCGCAGCGCCACCAGGTGGTCCTCGTCGAACGGGGCGATGTCCACCTGGTCGATCAGCACCCGGCCCTGGCTGGGCTGCTCCAGGCGGTTGATGGTACGCAGCAGTGAAGACTTGCCGGCGCCGCTGCGGCCGATGATGCCGAAGATCTCGCCATGGCGGATGTTCAGGTCGATGCCTTGCAAGGCCGGTTGTGCCTGGCCAGGGTAGGTCTTGCCCAGGCCGATGAAGCGCACATGGGCTTCATTGACCTCCGGGCGCAGGGCCTGTTCCTTGACCGTTGGCGGCAATGGTTGTGGTGTAGGCGCCCTGAGCGCGCTGGCCTGGCTCATGTCAGCCTTCCCAGCCGGCTTGGTAGAGCTTGCCGTGGGCTTTGTCCAATGCTGCGCGCACCACCGGCGAGTGCTGGTAGATGTCGACGAACCTGGCCAGGCGTGGGTCGTCTTTGCTTTGTGGGCGGATCACGAACTGGATCACGTATTCCTTGTTTTCCAGGCCGTCGAACAGCAATGCCGAGGTGGCATCGAAGGTGTTGGCCAGGCGGATGTAGGCCGGGTAGCCCTGCACCAGGTCGGCGTCATCGTAGGCGCGTACCAGTTGAACCGCCTCGACCTGCAGGATTTTCAGCTTTTTCGGGTTGGCGACGATGTCGTCTTCGGTGGCCTTGTAGCCAACGCCAGGCTTCAGGGTGATCAGCCCGGCCTTGGCCAGCAGTTGCAGGCCACGGCCGCTGTTGATCGGGTCGTTGGCGATGGCCACGCTGGCACCTTCAGGCAGTTCGGCAAAGCTTTTGTACTTTTTCGAATACAGGCCAACATTGTTGATGATGCCCGAGGCGTAAGGCACCAGGTTGAAGCCCGCAGCAGCCTTGGCGTTCTCCAGGAACGGGATGTGCTGGAAGTAGTTCACGTCGATGTCACCGCTGTTGAGGCTGACATTGGGCGCAATCCAGTCGCTGAATTCGATCAGCTTCACGTCCAGGCCCTGCTTGTGCGCTTCTTCCACTGCGGCTTCCAGCGGAATGGCAAAGGCCGAGGTGGTGCCGATCTTCAGCGGTTCGGCAGCCAGGGCGCTGGCGGAAAGGCCCAGGGTGAGGGCAATGGCCGCGACGGGCCGGAACAGTTTTTCAAGCATGGTGCAGGGCTCCAGTCGGGGCAGGGGTTGGGGTAAAGCGGTAGGTCGAGCCCGGGTGGTCGGCGGGCAAGTGCGGGTGATCGGCCTGGAACAGCTTTTCGCGCAGGGTGCCTTCGGCGTAAGCGGTCTTGTAGCGGCCACGCTGTTGCAACTGCGGGATGACCAGGTCGATGAAATCCTCGAAGCTTTCCGGGGTGACGGTGCGGGTCAGGTTGAAACCGTCCAGGCCGGTTTCGTCGAGCCACGCAATCAACTGCTCAGCCACCTGGTCAGGTGAGCCGACCAGGGTTACGTAGCGGCCGCCCAAGGCGTGCTGTTCAAGCAGGCGGCGGCGGGTCCAGGCGTTGTCTTGCAACTGGCGTGTGGCGGACTGGATGGCGTTGCCCTGGCTGAAACCAATCGGCTCGTCCAGCCCGTAGGCCGCAAAGTCGATGCCGGTGGATGCGGCGAAGTGTGCGACGCCGGCCTCGGGGCTTGCATGGCGCAGGTATTCGGCATGCTTGGCCTGGGCCGCTTGCTCGGTGGTGGCGACGATCACCGTGATGCCCATGAACACTTTGACCGCGTGCGGGTCGCGTCCGGCGGCCTGGGCTGCCGCGCGTACCTTGTCGACCTGGGCGCGGGTGGCGGCCTTGTCCTGGCCACTGATGAATACGCATTCGGCATGGTTGCCGGCGAAGGCCAGGCCACGCTGCGAACTGCCGGCCTGGAACAGTACCGGGGTGCGTTGCGGCGAGGGTTCGCTCAGGTGATAGCCCTCGACGTTGTAGAACTCGCCGTGGTGGCTGACCTTGCGCACCTTGTCGGGCTGGGCATAGACGCGCCGCTCCCGGTCTGCAACCACGGCGTCGTCGGCCCAGCTGCCTTCCAGCAGCTTGTACAGCACCTGCAGGTATTCGTCGGCCTGGTCGTAGCGGCGGTCATGCTCCGGTTGCTGCGCCAGGCCCATGGCCCGGGCGGCGCTGTCGAGGTAGCCGGTGACGATGTTCCAGCCTACCCGGCCATTGCTCAGGTGGTCGAGGGTGGAAAGGCGCCGGGCGAACAGGTACGGCGCTTCGTAGGTGAGGTTGGCCGTAAGGCCGAAACCCAGGTGGCGGGTGACCGCCGCCATGGCTGAAACCAGCAGCAACGGGTCGTTGACCGGCAGCTGGATCGACTCCTTGAGGGTGACGTCCAGCGACTGGCCGTAGATGTCGTAGGTGCCGACGATGTCGGCAATGAACAGCCCGTCGAACAGGCCGCGCTCCAGCAGGCGCGCCAGATCGGTCCAGTAGTCCAGGGTCTTGTACTGGGTCGAAGTGTCCCGTGGGTGGGTCCACAGGCCGTGGTTGATGTGCCCGATGCAGTTCATGTTGAAGGCATTGAGCAGAATCTGCTTGGCCATCAAATAGTCCCCCGGCGTGGCGGGTTGGCCTCGTTGAGGTAGTAGTTGCCGATGGCGTGGTACTTCCAGCGCACCGGGTCGTGCAGGGTGTGCACGCGGGCGTTGCGCCAGTGGCGGTCGAGGTTGTGTTCGGCCAGGGTGGCCTGGCTGCCGCCCAGTTCGAACAGGGCGGTACCGGCCGCAAGGGAAATTTCGGTGCTGATGGCCCGCGCTTCGGCCACGGCGATGGACGCGGCGGCCACGTTGTCGGCGCTGCTGTCGTCGCGGGCGCGGTCGAGGTATTCGCCGGCGCGCTCCAGCAGGGCCTCGGCGGCATGCAGGCGGATTGCCAGGTGGCCGAAGCTCTTCAGCGTCAGCGGGTCATCCGTGGCCTTGTCCAGGCCCGAGTCGACCCATGGGCGGCTGCGGGTGCGCACGAAGTGCAGGGCGTCTTCATAAGCGGCGCGGGCGATGCCGGTGTCGATGGCGGCATGGAGGATCTGCGCCAGCGGGCCGACCGGGGTGGGGCGCTCGAACGCGCTCTGGAACGGCACCACATCGGCGGCGCTGACATACACGTTGTCGAACACTACCGAACCGCTGCCGGTGGTGCGCTGGCCGAAACCGCTCCAGTCGTCGATCACCTGCAGGCCCTGGCTGTCGGCCGGGACGAAGGCCAGTTGCTGCACGCCTTGCTCATCAACGACCGAGGTAGGAATGCGCTGGGCGTAGATGGCGCCGGTGGAATAGAACTTGCGGCCGTTGATGCGAAAGCCATCGCCGTCACGGCTCAGGCGGGTGGTGCGTTCGTTGGCGGTTTTGGTACCCAGTTCGGCCAGGGCGTTGCCGAAACGGCGGCCGGCCAGTACTTCGGCGTACAGGCGCTGTTGCTGTTCGGGGGTGCCGTTTACCCGCAGCACTTCCAGGCCGTAGAAATGGTTTTGCGGGATTTGCCCGAGCGAGCCGTCGGCCTGGGCGATACGGGCGATGACCTTGGCCAGGGTGACGTTGGACACCCCGGCGCCGCCAAAGGCCTTGGGTACGCTGATGGCCCACAGGCCGGAGCGGGTGAACAGCTCCAGCTCAGCGTGGGGCAGGCGGCGCTCGCGGTCGCGCAGGGCGCTGTCGCGGCGCAGTTGTTGGGCGATGTCTTCAGCGACGGCCAGGGCTTGGGCGTCGCTGGTGATGATTGATATTGTCATGGTGTTCTCCGGGGCCCAGGGGCCGCTGTACGGCCCATTCGCGGGGCAAGCCCGCTCCCACAGGTACAGCGTTTATCTCTGGATTCGTGAGATATCTGTGGGAGCGGGCTTGCCCCGCGAATGGGCCGTACAGCGGCCCCCAAGGCCTAAAAATCAGATCCAGGAATGCCGCGCAGGCAGGGTGCCGTTGAGGTAGTAGGCGCCCACCGCGTGATACTTCCAGCGCACCGGGTCGTGCAGGGTGTGCACCCGGGCATTGCGCCAGTGGCGGTCGAGGTTGAACTCGGCAAGGGTGGCGCGGCTGCCGGCCAGTTCGAACAGCTTCTCGCTGGCCTGCAGGGCGATCTCGGTGGTCAGCACCTTGGCCTCGGCCACCGCAATCGAGGCCCGTGCCGCACTGGCTGCGTCAATGGGCGCAGCATTGACCTCGTCGAGTACCCGCGCGGCCTTGCGCAGCAGCGCTTCGGCGGCGTGCAGTTCGAGCTTCAGGCGGCCGATGTCGGCGATCACATAAGGGTCGTCACTGGCGCGGTCCACGTTGGCTTCGATCCACGGGCGGGATTTTTCGCGCACGAAAGTGATCGCATCATCGATCGCGGCTTCTGCGATCCCGGCGTCAATCGCAGCCTGGATCAGCTGCGACGCTGCGCCCTGGATGTTGGGGATGTCACGCTGGCGCCAGTTATCGATCACCAGCTCCGCGTCTACCGGCACCTCGTCCAGCAGCACAGTGCCGCTGGCGGTGGTGCGCTGGCCGAACCCGGACCAGTCATCGACGATGCGCAGCCCCGGGCTGCCACGGCGCACGAACGCCAGGCGCTGGCGGCCTTCCTCGTCGAGGGCTTTTACCGCCACCCAATGGGCGAACAGCGCGCCAGTGGAGTAGAACTTCTCGCCGCTGATGCGATAGCTGTCGCCGACCCGGGTTATCCGCGCCTTGAGGGTGAGGGTGTCCTTGGTACCGCGTTCGGGGCCGGCATTGCCGATGCGCCAGCCGTCGAGCACGCTGCGGAAAATCAGCGCCTGTTGCGCCTCGGTGGCCGTCAGGCGAATCAGTTGCAGCATGCCGAACTGGTTCTGCGGGATCTGCCCCAGCGCCGGGTCGGCGGCGCTGATCAGGCGGAATACTTCGGCTACGGTTTCGAACGACACGTCGGGGCCGCCGTGGGCCTTGGGTACGCTGATGCTGCCCAGGCCGCTGCGGGTGAACAGCTCGATCTCGGACCAGGGCAGTTTGCGTTGCTGGTCGCGGCGGGCAGCTTGCTCGCGGGCAGCCTCGGCCAGTTCGCGGGCCGCTTGCAGGGCCTCTGCGTCGTTGCGCAGTAACTTGGCCGGCAGCAGCAGGGGCGAGCTGTCGAGATCGCTGTGGAATTGGGTATTTGGCTGGCTGGACATCAGTACCGCTCCTTGGCTGCACTCAATGCCCTGGCGATACGCACTGGGGTGATTGTGATCCTGACCATTCCTGACCTCACAAAATAGTTGTGCCGCGACGCTGGTCGCGACAAATGTGTGCTGGTCCGGTGGTCCGGTTTATATACCCTAATGCTTTATAAAATGTTTATGAACTAACATTTTGGAATATATATAGAAGGAGGGATTTGTTACAGATGTGCCGGCCCTTTCGCGGGCACGCCCGCTCCCACAGGTACAGCGCAGGTCTCAAAACCGGTGCGATACCTGTGGGAGCGGGCGTGCCCGCGAAGAGGCCGGAACAGGTTTACTCGGAGGCAGCAGTCCCCAGGAACTTGCGCAGGAACTGCCGGGTACGCTCTTCTTTCGGCGCCGCAAACAGCGCCTTGGCTTCACCCTGCTCCACGATCACGCCCTTGTCGAAGAAGATCACCCGGTTCGCCACGTCCCGGGCAAAGCTCATTTCGTGGGTGACGATGATCATGGTGCGTTTTTCCTCGGCCAGGCCGCGGATGGTCGCCAGCACTTCACCCACCAGCTCCGGGTCCAGCGCCGAGGTGGGCTCGTCGAACAGGATAACCTCCGGTTCCATGGCCAGGGCGCGGGCGATGGCCACCCGTTGCTGCTGGCCGCCGGACAGGCGCCGTGGGTAGGCGTCTTCCTTGCCGGCCAAGCCGACCTTGGCCATCAACCGCCGGCCCAGCTCGATGGCCTGCTCGCGGGGCGTCTTCTTGACGATCACCGGCCCTTCGATCACGTTCTCAAGGGCGGTGCGGTGCGGGAACAGGTTGAAGTTCTGGAACACGAACCCGGCTTGCTGACGCAAGCGGCGTATCGCACTTTGCTGGCCACCCAGCGGGCGGTTGGCATCGATGCTGATGGCGCCGATCTTGATCTGCCCCGCATCGGGGGTTTCCAGCAGGTTCAGGCAGCGCAGGAAGGTGGTCTTGCCCGAGCCGCTAGGGCCGATGATGGCCACCACTTCGCCGGGCTGCACGGTCAGGTCGATGCCGTTGAGCACGGTCTGGCCCTTGAACCGCTTGGTCAGGCCTTTGACTTCAATCATGCTCATTGCTCCTGGTCATGCTGGTTGACCCGCGCTTCCATGCGGTTCTGGAAGTGCGCGAGGATGCTGCATAGCACCCAGTAGATGACCGCGACCGCCACGTACATGGTGAACACTTCGAAGGTGCGAGCGGTAATCAGCTGTGCCTGGCGGAACAGCTCGGGCACCTGGATGGTTGCCGCCAGGGCAGTGTCCTTGACCAGCGAGATGAAGCTGTTGCCCAGCGGGGGCAGGGCAGTGCGCAAGGCTTGTGGCAGGATCGCCCGTCGCATCGCCTGGACGCGGGTCATACCGATACTGGCTGCGGCTTCCCACTGGCCACGGTCGATCGAGGAGATCGCTGCGCGCAGGATCTCGCAGATGTAGGCCGCCATGTTCAGCGACAGGCCGATCAGCGAAGCCGGAATGGGGTCGAGTTCGATGCCGATCTGCGGCATGCCGAAATAGATCACGAACAGCTGCACCAGCAGCGGCGTGCCGCGGAAGAACGACACGTAGATCCGCGCCAGCCAGTTCAGCGGCAACACCTTCGACAGCCGCATCAGCGCCAGGGCAAAGCCCAGCAGCAGGCCAAAGAACATGCCGCCGACACTGAGCAGCACCGTATAACCCGCGCCCTTCAGCAGGAAGGGCGTGGAGTCGACAACGAGTTGCAGGCTTTCAGCAATCATTTGGTGACATCGGCACCGAAGTATTTTTCGGACAGCTTGGCCAGCGAGCCGTCAGCCTTGAGCTTGTCGATGGCCTTGTTGATTGCTGCCAGCAGCTCAGGCTCGCCCTTGCGCAGGGCCACGCCGCTTTCCAGGCGCGAGAAGGCATCGCCGGCAAGTTGGGTGTCCTTGGCTTTCTTGGCATATTCCAGTGCGGCCAGGCGGTCGATCAGGATGGCGTCGATGCGGCCGTTACGCAGGTCGGCGAATTTGCTCGGGTCATCGGAATACGTGCGCACATCAGCCGTCGGCACGTCCTGTCTCACCCATTGCTCATAGTTGGTGCCCAGGCCTACGCCGACTTTCTTGCCCGCCAGGTCTTGCGCACTATTGATGTTCAGGTCCTTGGCTTTCTTCGTCAGGATCAGAGCCTGGATGCCGGAAATGGTGTATGGCTCGGAGAAGTCATACTTTTTCTTACGCTCTTCGGAAATGGTCACCTGGTTGACTACCACGTCCAGGCGTTTGGACTCCAGCGCTGCAAGAATGCCATCCCACTGCGTTGGCTGCAGCTTGACCTTGACCCCCAATTCCTTCGCCAGCAACTCGGACAGCTCTACCTCGAAGCCGGCCAGTTTGCCGTTCTCGTCCACGAAACTGAACGGTGGGTATGTACCCTCCAGGCCAACGTTGATCACGCCTTTTTCCTGGATGGTTTTCAATTGCTCGCCGGCGAACGCCTGGCTGAGCAGGCCGGCGCCTAGCAACAGGGCCAGGCTGGCGTTGAGTAGCGGTTTGGCGAATTTCGACATGTCAGAGCCCCGCGCTTGTTGTGTAAGTAGTGAGGTGGCGACTATAGGGTTGGCTGCTTAGGCCAGGAAATACTAAAAAATTATTTTGTTATTTCTTTTTTGATTTTCGTCAGATGCTGGCTGCTTTGAGGGTAGGCGAGGTTACCCACTCCGTCATCGCGGCTTATGCCCGACTTAGCGCAGGATGGAATAAAGCGTTGTTTTTTCCAAGGGCCAGATTTGCCGTAGAGTGGATTGCAAGTAGGCAGGCCCGGCCTCTTCGCGGGCACGCCCGCTCCCACAGGTACTGCACAGGGCCTGATGTTTGCGCGGTCCCTGTGGGAGCGGGCGTGCCCGCGAAGAGGCCGGGCCTGGCGAGTAAAATTAGATGGCCTATACGGCAGGAGAAAACCGTGAGCGAACAACCTTCATCCGCGCATTGGCAGTTGCAGAGCATCGTCAGCGGCCTGCGCGGCGCCCGTGAGCAATGGCGCACCCGCAATGGCCGCAGTATTGGCGAGCAGGGCGGGCGCGAGCTGCCGTCGCGCGAGGCAATGCGGCAGATTCTGGAGCACCTGTGCGGGGCGCTGTTCCCGATGCGTCTGGGCCCGGTCGACCTGCGCGAAGAGAGTGAAGACTTCTACGTCGGCCATACCCTGGATGCTGCGCTGACTGCCTTGCTTGCCCAGACTCGCCTCGAACTGCGTTACGCGGCGCGGCAGAGCAACGCTGAGCTGGCCGGCGTCGATGCCCATGCGCTGAGCCTGGTGCAGGGCTTCGCCGCCGCGCTGCCAGACCTGCGCGTGCTGCTCGACACCGACGTACTGGCCGCCTATCACGGCGACCCGGCGGCGCGCAGCGTCGATGAAGTGTTGCTGTGCTACCCGGGCATTCTGGCGATCATTCATCACCGGCTGGCGCACCACCTGTATCAGGCCGGCCTGCCGCTGTTGGCGCGGATCAGTTCGGAGCTGGCGCATTCGGCCACCGGTATCGACATTCACCCCGGTGCGCAGATCGGCCCGAGTTTCTTCATCGACCACGGCACCGGCGTGGTCATCGGCGAAACCGCGATCATCGGCGAGCGCGTGCGTATCTACCAAGCGGTGACCCTGGGCGCCAAGCGCTTCCCCAGTGATGAGTCGGGGACTTTGCACAAAGGCCTGCCGCGCCATCCTATCGTCGAGGACGATGTGGTGATCTATGCCGGGGCCACGGTGCTGGGGCGTATTACCATCGGCAAAGGTTCGACCATTGGTGGCAATGTGTGGCTGACCCGCAGTGTGCCGGCTGAGAGCAACATCACCCAGGCCAACCTGCAGCTGGATTGCCAGGACAAGAATTGATCTAGCATTCGTATTGGCTGTTCCGGCCTCTTCGCGGGCTCGCCCGCTCCCACAGAGACCCCGCAAATCTTGAACCTTGTGCGGTACCTGTGGGAGCGGGCAAGCCCGCGAAGAGGCCAGTGCAGGAGCACGCCAATCAGCGCCCCAATTCGCATTGATATCCAATCCATGTTTAACTTGAACGCTTGTTCAATGAAAAACGCTGGTCCGCTGCCGGTGTTCAACAGGAGGATTCCTTTGCTGAACCCGTTCATTCCGAACCTCACGTCGTTCGACGAGGTGCACGCTTTATGAGTGCACCGAACCCTTCCGCCGCCAATGGCAAAATCCGCATGAACCCCCCGGTGTTCTATTTTGCGGCAAGTTTCATCCTCATCTTTGGCCTGGTGGTCATCTCCAACCCGCAAGCCGCAGGCGACTGGCTGCTGGCGGCGCAGAACTGGGCAGCCAACACGGTCGGCTGGTACTACATGTTGGCCATGACGCTGTACCTGGTCTTCGTGGTGGTCACCGCCTTGTCCGGCTACGGCAAGATCAAGCTCGGTGCCGACCACGACGAACCCGAGTTCAGTTACCTGTCGTGGGCCGGCATGCTGTTCGCCGCCGGTATCAGCATTACCTTGTTCTTCTTCTGCGTTTCCGAGCCGCTGACGCACATGTTGCAGCCGCCCCAGGGCGAAGCGGGCACGGCCGAGGCCGGGCGCCAGGCGATGCAGATCCTGTTCCTGCACTGGGGCCTGCATGGCTGGGGTGTATTCGCCTTCGTCGGCATGGCGCTGGCCTACTTCGCCTACCGCCATAATTTGCCGCTGGCCTTGCGTTCAGCGCTGTACCCATTGATCGGCAAACGCATCAATGGGCCGATCGGTTACGCAGTGGATGGCTTCGGCATCATCGCCACGGTGTTCGGCCTGGGTGCCGACATGGGCTTTGGCGTGTTGCACCTGAACGCCGGGCTGGACTACCTGTTCGGCATCAGCCACAGCCAGTGGGTGCAGGTGATCCTTATCACCCTGATGATGGGGGCGGCAGTGGCTGTGGCTGTTGCCGGGGTGGAGAAAGGTGTGCGGGTGATGAGCGACATCAACCTGTTCCTGGCCTGCGCGCTGCTGTTGTTCGTGCTGTTTGCCGGGCCTACCCAGCACCTGTTCAACACGCTGATCCAGAACCTGGGCGATTACCTGGGCGCGTTGCCACGCAAAAGCTTCGACGTGTATGCCTACGGTGAAAACCGCGACTGGCTGGGTGGCTGGACGGTGTTCTACTGGGCCTGGTGGATTGCCTGGGCGCCGTTCGTTGGCCTGTTCATCGCCCGTATCTCCCGCGGTCGCACCATCCGCGAGTTCGTCTTTGGCGTACTGCTGATTCCGCTGGGCTTTACCCTGGCGTGGATGTCGATCTTCGGCAACAGCGCGCTGGACCAGGTCATCAATCACGGCATGACCGCGCTGGGCCAGTCGGCACTGGATAACCCGTCGATGAGCCTGTACCTGCTGCTGGAAACCTACCCGTGGAGCAAGGCGGTGATCGCCACCACGGTGTTCATCAGCTTCGTGTTCTTCGTGACCTCCGCCGACTCGGGCACCGTGGTGCTGTCGACGCTGTCGGCCAAGGGCGGTGACGCAGACGAGGACGGGCCGAACTGGCTGCGCATCTTCTGGGGCGCGATGACTGCGCTTATCACCAGCGCACTGTTGTTCGCGGGCAGCATCGATTCGCTGAAGTCGGCTGTAGTGCTGACCTCGTTGCCGTTCTCGCTGATTCTGCTGTGCATGATGTGGGGGCTGCACAAGGCGTTCTATCTGGAGTCGCAGCGGCAGATCGCGCAGATGCACTCGCTGGCCCCGTTCGCCCAGTCACGCCGCGGCCGCGGCGGCTGGCGCCAGCGCCTGAGCCAGGCGGTGCACTTCCCGTCGCGTGATGAGGTGTACCGCTTCATGGACGATGTGGTGCGCCCGGCGATTGCCGATGTGCGTGAAGTGTTCGAGCAGAAGGGCCTGGTGCTGATTACCCAGGACGACCCGAGTCACGACAACGTCAGCCTGAAGATTGGCCATGGCGAGGAACAGCCGTTCATTTACCAGGTGCAGATGCGTGGTTACTTCACGCCATCGTTCGCTCTGGGTGGGCTGGGTACGCAGGAGCTGAAGAACCGCCGCTACTACCGGGCCGAGGTGCACCTGAGCGAAGGTAGCCAGAATTATGACCTGGTGGGCTATAGCAAGGAGCAGATCATCAACGACATCCTCGACCAGTACGAGCGGCACATGCAGTACCTGCATCTGGTCCGCTGACCAGGCTCTCCTGTCCTGGCCTCTTCGCGGGCTTGCCCGCTCCCACAGGTACGGCACCAGTTTCGAAACCTGTGTTGTACCTGTGGGAGCGGGCAAGCCCGCGAAGAGGCCGGCACAGGCAACAACTAAAAGGGCGCATCCCCCAGGATGGTCGCCCGATGCATCACCCGCCGGTTCGGCCGGTAATCATCGACGGCAAAGTGCTGGGTCACGCGGTTGTCCCAGAACGCTACGTCATTCTCCTGCCAGCGCCAGCGAATGCTGAACTCCGGCCGCGTCGCATGGGCGAACAGCAACCTCAGCAGCGCATCGCTTTCCAACTCGCTCAGTTCATTGAAGCGTGTGGTGAACCCCTCATTGACGAACAACGCCTTGCGCCCGCTCACCGGATGCGTGCGTACCACCGGGTGCGACAGCGGCGGGTTGTTGCGCCGCGTCGCCTCCCAGCGCGCCAGGTCCTCGGGCGTGGTACCAAAGCGCTCCAGCGGGAACGACTTGGTGAAGTCGTGGGTGGCGGTCAACCCGTCAAGCATATCGCGCAGTGGCGCCGACAAGGCTTCGAAGGCCGCAATGCCGCTGGCCCACAGGGTATCGCCACCGTAGGCTGGCAACTGCTTGGCGCTGAGCACCGCGCCCAGTGCCGGGGTCGGCAAAAAGGTCACGTCGGTGTGCCACACGGCGTTGTCGCGTACATCGGTGACGGCGGTGTCGAGCACCAGCACCTGCGGGGTTTCCGGCACGTTGGGGTAGATCGGGTGGATGTGCAGGTCGCCGAAACGGGCAGCAAAACGGGCCTGCTGCTCGGGGTTGATCGGCTGGTCGCGGAAGAACAGCACCTGGTGCTGCAGCAGTGCCTGTTCGATGGCGTCGCGCTGCTCGGCGGTGATGTCGCGGCTGATATCCACGCCGCTGATCTGGGCGCCGAGCGCCGGGCTGAGGGGGGTGATGGTCAGGCTCATGTCGGTCTCTTTATCAGGCGCCGATGTGTCGGCGTGGTCAGTCGGTTTCAGTGGCTCTGCCCGTGCCAAGGCACCAGCTTGCGTTGCAGGGCACGCAGGCTCATTTCCAGGGCGAAGGCGATCAGGGCAATCAGCAGGATGCCCAGCACCACCACATCGGTGACCAGAAACTGCGCCGCCGACTGCACCATGAAGCCCAGGCCACTGGTGGCGGCGATCAGCTCGGCGGCTACCAGCGTCGACCAGCCGACCCCCAGGCCAATGCGCACGCCCGTAAGGATGTCGGGCAACGCACTGGGCAGGATCACATGGCGGATCAACTGGGCCTTGGTCGCACCCAGCGACTGCGCCGCACGTAGCTTGGTCGGGTCGACCGTGCGCACGCCGGTGGCGGTGGCAATGGCGATCGGGGCGAAGATCGCCAGGTAGATCAGCAGCACCTTCGACAGCTCGCCGATGCCGCACCAGATGACGATCAGCGGCAGGTAGGCCAGCGGCGGGATAGGCCGGTAGAACTCGATCAGCGGGTCGAGGATGCCCCGCGCCACGCGGTTGTAGCCGATGGCGATGCCGACCGGGATGGCGGTCAGGGTTGCGGCTATCAGCGCCAGGCCGATACGGCCCAGGCTTGCGCCCAGGTGCTGCCACAGGCTGGCGTCCATGTAGCCTTGGGTGAGCAGGGTCCAGGCCCTGGCCAGGATATCGCCGGGCGAAGGCAGGAACAGCGGCTCGATCCAGCCGGCGGCGGTCACCAGCCACCAGACCAATAGCAGGGAGCCAAGTGTCAGCGTGCTGATCCAGCGGGTAGACAGTGGCCGGCGCAGCTTGGCGGCTGGCCGGGTTTGGGCGTTATGTTTGCCGGTTACCGGCAGGTCCAGGCTGCTCATGCGCGCTCCTGCAGGCTTTGGCGTTGGGAGAACACCCGCGCCAGCACATGCTCGCGGGTTTCGATAAAGGCGGGGTCGGACTTGATCGCCCGGGCCGATTCGCCAGCGGCATAGCGCTGGCCGAAGTCCAGTTGCAGGCGTTCCACTACGCGCCCCGGGTTGGGCGCCAGCAGTACCAGCTCGCTGGCAAGGAACACCGCTTCTTCGATGTCGTGGGTAATCAGGAACACCGGCTTGGCAGTGCGCTGCCAGACCTGCAGCAGCAGCTCCTGCATCTGTTCGCGGGTAAATGCGTCGAGGGCGCCGAACGGTTCGTCCATCAGCAATACGCGAGGGTCGGCCGCCAGTGCGCGGGCCAGGCCTACGCGCTGCTTCTGGCCACCAGACAATTGCCAGATGCGCCGCTCGCCGAAGCCATCGAGGTCGACCAGTGTGAGCATTTCACGGGCTTTGGCCTCACGCTGGGCGCGGGGCACGCCGGCCAGTTCGAGGCCGAAGGCGACATTGCCCAGCACGTTTTGCCATGGCAGCAGGGCATCGTCCTGGAACACCACGCCGCGCTCGGCACCGGGGCCTTGCACCGGTACGCCGTCGAGGGTGATGCGCCCGCCGCTGGGGGCGACAAAGCCGGCGATCAGGTTCAGCAGCGAGGTCTTGCCGCTGCCGGAAGGCCCCAAGGCCACCAGTAACTGGCGCGGCCCCAGGCTCAGGTTGATGTCGGCCAGCACCGGGGTGCTGGCGCCAGGGTACTGTGCGCTGATGCGCTCCAGTTCGAGCAAGGCCATGACGGGCTCCGGATCAGTTTGGAAGGAACTTGGCGCTGACGTACGGCGAGTAGTCCGGCAGTACGGCGTCGACCTTGCCTTGCTGCTTGAGGAAGTTGGCCGTGTCGGTCAGTGCCTGGGTGGTCGGCGCGCCCAGGGCGTTGGCCTGGTCTGCGGCCAGTGGGTAGACGTTGCCTTCCAGCAGTACCGGGATGTCGCTGGCCTTGGCGCCAGACAGCTTCACCAGCTTGTCTACGTTGCCCTTGTCGGCCAGCCAGGCTTTCGGGTCTTTACGATAGTCGGCGTAGGCATCGAGGGTGACCTTGGCAAAGGCCTTGACCACCTCAGGGTGCTTCTCGGCGAAGTCCTTGCGCACAATCCAGGCATCGAACGTGGGTGCGCCTTTCTTGGCCAGCTCGCCCGAGGTGATCAGCACCTTGCCGTTTTCCTTGGCCACGCCCAAGGCGGGGTCCCAAACGTAGGTGGCATCAATGTCGCCGCGCTTCCAGGCGGCAATGATGGCCGGCGGCGCCAGGTTGAGGATCTGTACCTTGGACGGGTCGATGTTCCAGCTTTTCAGGGCAGCCAGGAGGCTGTAGTGGCCTGTGGATACAAACGGCACGGCGACCTTCTTGCCGATCAGGTCTTGCGGGGTCTTGATGCTGTCGCGGGCGACCAGCGCTTCACCGGCGCCAATCTGGGTGGCGATGAGGAAGGTTTCAACCGGCAGCTTGCGGGTGGCGGCAGCGGCCAGAGGGCTGGAACCCAGGTAGCCGATTTGCACGTCGCCGCTGGCTACTGCAGTGATCACGTCTGCGCCGTTATCGAATTTGCGCCAGTCGATGCTGGCCTTGCTGGCCTTTTCATAGTCACCATCGACCTGGGCCACTTTGGCCGGGTCGACGGTGGTCTGGTAGGCCACGGTCAGGTCGGCGGCCTGGGCAAACCAGCTGGTGCCAGCGAGGGTCAGGGCGGCGAACAGGCGCAGCGGAGCGTGCGGGATCATGGTGAACCTCTCGTCAGGCAATCGGGGTGATAGATGGCGAGAAGACTAAATGATCTAATAATTTACAAATAAATAACTTTTTTGCATTAGCTTAGGAGCCAAATGCTTTAAGCCCAAAGGCGCAATGTGAGGTAACCCTGCTCGGTGGCGGAATCAGGCTTGCCTGCTAGGCTATTTCGTCCCTATAGATCGAAACGGAATTAGGTTATGAGCAAACGTTTGCAAATAACCAAAAGCTATTAGAGGCGTGCCAGCTACAACCTATTGCAGTAAAGGTTCCAACCATATTCCGTAAAAATCTTACCAATTCACAAAACGGTCATTTTGGATTTATAGGATTGTCATTATCCTGTAGCGCAGGTGGCGTCTTAGACCAAAGTCGCGAAACGTTTAGAAACGATTGACTTGATGGTCACACTTTGGGACTAAATCGCCAATCCACGGTGAGCGGGGCAACAGACCCCTCCGCCAGAGATGCACAAAAATTAGAACGTAGAGGAGCAAAACATGTACAAGTCCAGCCTGGCCGTGGCCGTGGCACTGGGGGTTTTCGCCCAAACAGCAGGCGCTGCCGGTTTCGTTGAAGACAGCAAACTGTCGCTCAGCTCGCGCACCATGTACTTCAACAACGACAACCGTGATGGCGGTGCCGACAACCGTGAGTCGGGTCAGGGCTTCAAGCTCGACTACATCTCCGGCTTCACCGAAGGCACCGTTGGTTTCGGTGTTGATGCCCAAGCCCTGTGGGGTATCCACCTGGATGGTGGCCGTGGCAAGCACCCAGACAACAGCAGCTTCTTCCCAAGCGACAGCGACGGCTCGGCTGCAAGCCAGTGGGCTCGCGTTGGCGCCAACGCCAAGGCACGCTTCTCGAAGACCGAAGTTCACTACGGTAGCGCCCTGGCGCCGAACCTGCCGATCCTCGTCTCCAACGATGGCCGTCTGCTGCCGCAAACCTTCGAGGGTGGCACCATCCAGTCGAAGGAAATCGACAACCTGACCGTCAACGCCGGTCAGCTGACCCACGCCATGGGCCGTGCTTCGAGCAACCGTACCGGTCTGTCGGTAGCCGGTGCTACCCAGGACAGCAACAAGTTCCGTTACGGCGGCCTGGACTACAAGCTCACCCCGGACCTGACCCTGCAGTACTACTACTCGAACCTGGAAGACTTCTACAAGCAGCACTTCCTGGGCGCGACCCACGTGTTCAAGATCGCTGACGACCAGTCGTTCAAGACCGACCTGCGCTACTTCGACAGCAGCAGCGACGGCAAGAACGGTGAGGCCGGCTACCGCTTCAGCAACAACGGCGGCTATGCCAAGAACACTGGTGAGGTCGACAACAAGACCTGGTCCGCGATGTTCACCTACACCCTGGGTGGCCACTCGCTGATGCTCGGCCACCAGCGCGTCAATGACGACGGTGGTTTCGTCTGGCTGAACCAGGGCAACGTGGTTGACGGCAACGGCCGCAACGAAGGCGCCGGCGGTTCCAGCTTCTACCTGTTCACCGACAGCATGATCAACCAGTTCGCCAAGGCCGGTGAAAACACCACCTTCGGTCAGTACGCCTACGACTTCGCCCGCCTGGGCGTTCCGGGCCTGAAAGCTTCGGTTGCCTACCTGAAAGGTGAAGACGGCAAGAACGCCAACGGCAACGGTACCTTCAGCGAATGGGAACGTGACGCTCGCGTCGACTACGTTATCCAGGAAGGCACCTTCAAGGGCCTGGGCGCCAGCCTGCGTCACGGTGTATACCGCGGCACCGGCACCAGCTCGCTGGCCGACCAGGATCAGACCCGTCTGATCTTCAACTACACTTACAACTTCCTGTAAGCCGTAGCTGAACAAGAAGCCTCGCCTGGTGCGAGGCTTTTTTGTGCCTGCAAATTCGTATGCGTTATGGTTATAAATAAATCGTTATTTATTCTTTTTGTTTTTAACCGAATGCAGGCACATTGAACCCATACGGTACAGAACCCAGCCAAGGAGCCGCAGCCCATGAGCCTCAAACTCGGCGATATCGCCCCCGATTTCGAACAGGATTCCAGCGAAGGCAAAATCCGCTTCCACGAGTGGCTGGGCAACAGCTGGGGGGTGTTGTTCTCCCACCCGGCCGACTTCACCCCGGTGTGCACCACCGAGCTGGGGCTGACTGCCAAGCTCAAGGACGATTTCGCCAAGCGCGGAGTCAAGGCCATCGCCCTGTCGGTAGATCCGGTCGACTCGCACCATAAGTGGATCGAGGACATCAACGAAACCCAGAACACCGTGGTCAACTTCCCGATCATTGCCGATGCCGATCGCAAGGTGTCCGACCTGTACGACCTGATCCACCCGAATGCCAGCGACACCCTCACCGTGCGCTCGCTGTTCGTCATCGACCCGAACAAGAAGGTGCGCCTGACCATCACCTATCCGGCCAGTACCGGGCGCAACTTCAACGAAATTCTGCGGGTGATCGACTCGCTGCAGCTGACCGACAACCACAAGGTCGCCACACCAGGTAACTGGCAGGACGGTGACGAAGTGGTGATCGTGCCTTCGTTGAAGGACGAGGAAGAGATCAAGCAGCGCTTCCCCAAAGGTTACCGGGCGGTCAAACCCTATCTGCGGCTTACCCCTCAGCCCAATCGTTAATGGATTCCTCGTTGCATTGCTCTTAGCCAAGCAGGGATTTTCGGGCCGTTTCGACGGCCCTTTTTTATGCCTGCAGAAACCTCATGCGCTTCTTCGCGGGCGCGCCCGCTCCCACAGGAATAGCGCAAATCTCAAGCTTTGTGCGGTCACTGTGGGAGCGGGCGTGCCCGCGAATAGGGCCTTGAAGCTAAAAACAAAAATGGAATAACCAAATGAAAAAATATGATTTCTAGATATATGCGGTGGCTGTTAATGTCACTCCCAACAGAACACAAGGAAGCGCTGCAATGCTGGTCGTCTCAATCGGTGGTAGCCCAAGTCCCCGTTCACGCTCCGGCGTGTTGCTGGAGCGTTCGCGCCAGTGGCTGCAGAACCAAGGCGTCGAGGTAGTGACCTTCCAGGTACGTGACTTCCCCGCCGAAGACTTGCTCCACGCCCGTTTCGACAGCCCGCATGTGCAGCACTTCCAGCAGCTGGTAGCCCAGGCCGATGGCCTGATCGTTTCCACCCCGGTGTACAAGGCGTCGTTTGCCGGTGCGCTGAAAACCTTGCTCGACCTGCTGCCTGAGCGCGCCCTGGCACACAAGATCGTGTTGCCAATCGCCACCGGCGGCAGCATCGCCCACATGCTGGCGGTGGATTACGCATTGAAACCCGTGCTGTCGGCACTCAAGGCCCAAGAGACCCTGCAAGGGATCTTCGCCGACGACAGCCAGGTGGCTTACGCAGAGGGCACGAAGCCCGCGCAATTGGTACCGGCGCTGGAAGAACGCTTGCTGGACTCGCTGGAAACCTTCCACGTTGCCTTGGCCCGCCGGCCACGCCCCGTGGCCCCCGGCGTACTGAATGAACGCCTGATCAGCGCTCGCTGGAGCATCTGACCGGCACAACCCGCTTTACCACCTTACTCGCCCGACAACGAGGCAAGCAGGTGCAACCCGAACCTCATTCGCACAGGAGAGCGCCATGCGCACAGTCTTCTTGCGTCGCGGTCTGGTCGCCCTGTTTGCGGCGGCTGTGTCCTTCGGCGCCATCACCCAAGCCCAGGCCGAGAGCCTGCGCATCGGTTACCAGAAATACGGCACCCTGGTGCTGCTCAAAGCCAAAGGCACGCTGGAGAAGCGCCTGGCCGAGCAGGGCGTACAGGTGCAGTGGACCGAATTTCCCGGCGGCCCGCAGCTGCTTGAAGGGCTGAACGTCGGCTCCATCGATTTTGGCGTTACCGGCGAAACCCCGCCCGTATTCGCCCAGGCCGCTGGCGCCGATCTGCTCTACGTGGCCTACGAGCCGCCAGCACCGCACAGCGAGGCGATCCTGGTGCCGAAGGGCTCGCCGATCCAGTCGGTGAAAGACCTCAAGGGCAAGAAAGTCGTCCTCAACAAAGGTTCCAACGTGCACTACCTGCTGGTCCGCGCCCTGGAAGACGCCGGCCTCAAGTACACCGACATCCAGCCCGTCTACCTGCCACCGGCCGACGCCCGCGCCGCCTTTGAGCGTGGCAGCGTCGATGCCTGGGTGATCTGGGACCCGTACCAGGCAGCCGCCGAACAGCAGCTGCAGGCGCGTACCCTGCGTGACGGCAAGGGCCTGGTCGACAACCACCAGTTCTACCTCGCCACCCGCAACTACGCGACTCAGCACCCGGCGGTGATCAACACCGTGATCGAGGAAGTGCGCGCCGTGGGCGAGTGGTCCCAGGCCAACCCGCAGGAGGTGACCGACCAGGTTGCACCGCTGCTCGGCCTGCCCGCCGACATCACCCTGACCTCGGTCAAGCGCCAAGGCTACGGTGCTGCACCGCTGACCCCCGAGGTCGTGGCCGCACAACAGAAAATCGCCGACACCTTCCAGGCGCTCAAGCTGATACCCAAGCCGCTGAGCATCAAGGACGTGATCTGGACACCCCCGGCCAAGGTCGCTAGCGCGCCTTGATTGATTCGCCTGTGCCGGGGCGCCGCCCTGGCTGAGCCACCCTTGAGGAGACAACTCCAATGAGCCTTAACATTTTCTGGTTCCTTCCCACGCACGGTGACGGTAAGTACCTGGGCACGTCTGATGGCGCGCGCGCCGTTGACCATGGCTACCTTCAGCAGATCGCCCAGGCGGCCGACCGCCTCGGCTTTGGTGGCGTGCTGATCCCCACCGGGCGCTCCTGCGAGGATTCCTGGCTGGTGGCAGCGTCGCTGATCCCCGTGACCCAGCACCTGAAATTCCTGGTTGCCCTGCGCCCAGGCATCATTTCGCCAACCGTGGCTGCACGCCAGGCAGCGACCCTGGACCGCCTGTCCAATGGCCGTGCGCTGTTCAACCTGGTGACCGGTGGCGACCCGGACGAACTGGCCGGTGATGGCCTGCACCTGAACCACCAGGAGCGCTACGAAGCTTCGGTCGAGTTCACCCGTATCTGGCGCAAGGTGCTGGAAGGTGAAAACGTCGATTACGACGGCAAGCACATCCAGGTGAAGGGCGCCAAGCTGCTCTACCCGCCAATTCAGCAACCACGCCCGCCGCTGTATTTCGGTGGTTCGTCCGAGGCCGCTCAGGATCTGGCCGCCGAACAGGTCGAGTTGTACCTGACCTGGGGCGAGCCACCGGCAGCCGTTGCCGAGAAGATCGCCCAAGTGCGCGAAAAAGCCGCTGCTCAGGGCCGTGAAGTACGCTTCGGTATCCGCCTGCATGTGATTGTGCGGGAAACCAACGAAGAAGCCTGGGCCGCCGCCGACCGCCTGATCTCGCACCTGGATGATGACACCATCACCCGTGCCCAGGCCTCGCTGGCGCGCTTCGACTCGGTGGGCCAACAGCGCATGGCTGCCCTGCACGGCGGCAACCGCGACAACCTGGAAGTCAGCCCCAACCTGTGGGCAGGCGTCGGCCTGGTCCGTGGCGGCGCCGGCACCGCACTGGTGGGCGATGGCCCGACTGTCGCAGCGCGGGTGAAGGAGTATGCCGAGCTGGGGATCGATACCTTCATCTTCTCGGGTTATCCACACCTGGAAGAGTCGTATCGCGTTGCCGAGCTGCTGTTCCCGCATATTGACGTAAATCGCCCTGAGCAGCCCAAGAGTGGGGGTTACGTAAGCCCGTTCGGCGAGATGGTGGCCAACGACATCCTGCCCAAGTCCGTGTCGCAGAGCTGAGGGCCGGGTCATGAGTCGTGCATCTTCTTCCACCCTGGCCCAGCGCCTGGCGCCGTGGGCGCTGCCGGTGCTGCTGTTGGCCGCCTGGCAGCTCGCGGTCAGCGCGGGTTGGCTGTCGACGCGCATCCTGCCGGCACCTAGCGCAGTGGTAAGCGCCGGTGTCGAGCTAGTGCGCAGCGGCGATATCTGGACCCACCTGGCCATCAGTGGCTGGCGTGCCGGGCTGGGCTTCGTCATTGGTGGCAGCATCGGCCTGGTGCTGGGCTTCATCACCGGCCTGTCGAACTGGGGCGAACGCCTTCTCGACAGCTCGGTGCAGATGATCCGAAACGTGCCGCACCTGGCGCTGATTCCGCTGGTGATCCTGTGGTTCGGCATCGACGAGTCGGCAAAGATCTTTCTGGTCGCGTTGGGCACCCTGTTCCCGATTTACCTGAACACCTACCACGGTATTCGCAACGTCGACCCGCAACTGGTCGAGATGGCGCGCAGCTACGGCTTGTCCGGCTTCAGCCTGTTCCGCCAGGTGATCCTGCCGGGTGCGCTGCCGTCGATCCTGGTGGGCGTGCGCTTTGCCCTGGGCTTTATGTGGCTGACGCTGATCGTTGCCGAAACCATTTCGGCCAACGCCGGCATCGGTTACCTGGCGATGAACGCCCGTGAATTCCTGCAGACCGACGTGGTGGTATTGGCCATCGTCCTGTATGCCGTGCTCGGCAAGCTCGCCGACCTCGCCGCCCGCGGCCTGGAACGTGTGTGGCTGCGCTGGCACCCGGCCTACCAAGTGGCCAAGAAGGAGGGCGCATGACCGTGCTCAAGGAACAGCCGCCACGCCTGTTGCGTGGCATCCCGCTGGCCTCCAACGGCCTGCGTAAAGCCTTTGGCCAACGCGAAGTGTTGAAGGGCATCGACCTGCACATTCCGGCCGGCCAGTTCGTTGCCATCGTCGGCCGCAGTGGCTGCGGCAAAAGCACCCTGCTGCGTCTGCTGGCCGGGCTTGACCAGCCTACTGCCGGGCAACTGGTTGCCGGGGCTGCGCCGCTGGAAGAGGCCCGTGAAGAAACCCGCCTGATGTTCCAGGACGCACGCCTGCTGCCATGGAAGAAGGTGATCGACAACGTAGGGCTGGGCCTCTCGGGCGATTGGCGCCCACGTGCGCTGGAAGCGCTGGATGCGGTTGGCCTGGCCGACCGCGCCAATGAATGGCCGGCAGCCCTCTCGGGTGGCCAGAAGCAGCGTGTGGCATTGGCCCGTGCGCTGATTCACCAACCGCGCCTGCTGCTGCTGGATGAGCCGTTGGGTGCGCTGGATGCATTGACCCGTATCGAAATGCAGCAACTGATCGAACGCCTGTGGCGTCAGCACGGATTCACGGTGCTGCTGGTCACCCACGATGTCAGCGAGGCGGTCGCCGTGGCTGACCGGGTGATCCTGATCGAGGACGGCGAGGTCGGGCTCGACCTCACTGTCGACCTGGCAAGGCCCCGGGCGCGTGGTTCGCATCGCCTGGCTGCGCTGGAAAGCGAAGTGCTCAACCGTGTTCTGTCGGCCCCGGGCACTGCGCCCGAGCCGGACCCTGTAGCCCCTCTGCCCACGCAACTGCGTTGGGCGCACTGATTGACTCACTTACCCGACTGAAGCCATAGAGAAGGAATTACATCATGACTATCAAAGCTATCAACGTCCGTAACCAGTTCAAAGGCACCGTGAAAGAAATCCTCGAAGGCCCGGTACTGTCGGAAATCGACGTGCAGACCGCCTCTGGCATCGTGACTTCGGTCATCACCACCCGCTCGGTCAAAGAGCTGGAACTGCAGGTGGGCAGCGAAGTGATTGCCTTCGTGAAGTCGACTGAAGTGTCTATCGCCAAGCTGTGATGACAGTGGTCAATGGGGCTGCTTTGCAGCCCTTCGCGGCGGTTCGGCGCCCCGACATGCACGCTCCCACAGGTACTTTGCAGGCTTCAGAGTTTGCACGGACCCTGTGGGAGCGGGCGAGTCGGGGCGCCGAACCGCCGCGAAGGGCCGCAACGCGGCCCCAATAATTTCAGCTGGAACGCTTGGCCAGAAACGGCGGCAGGTACAACCCCAGATACGCCTCGAACACCCGCTTGCCTTCCTCGGCCATGCGCGGGCTGATCGCTTCGTGCAACTGCACCGACCGCGCATACACCCGGTCGCTCAGCTCCATCGCCAGGGCAAACACATCCACATCCCGCGGCATCACCGGCAGGTGAAAGTGCTGGTCGAACAGCTTGTGCATCAGGTCGCCCAGCTCCATGTCGTGCTGCCGATCGGCCTGCACCACTTCGCTCAGGCCGTGCTGGGCCAGAATCAGCTGCCGCGCCGCCGCATCTTCGTTGTAGATATCCAGCATGCGCTGCTCGATCAGCCGTGACAGTTGGTGCCAGGTGCTGAACGCGCTGCTGTCGAACGGTGCGCTCAGGGCTTCGCGAAATGCCCGGTGCACATCGGCCGTCAGCGCTTCCAGCAAGGCCGGCACGCTGGCGAAGAAGTGATACACCGATGACGGTGGAATCTGCGCCCTCTCGGCCACGCTGTAGATGGAAAGCGCCGCCACCCCTTGTTCGGCCAGCAGCTCACGCGCAGCCGCCAGGATGGCTTCGATCCTGGCCTGGCTGCTGGCGCGCGGCTTGCGCGGGGTGGCGGTGCGGTTCATCAGTTGCTGATCGCCAGGATGCTGGCCTGGTAGGCGCCGACGAACAGGTCGAAGTCACCGACTTCCTCTTGCTCCAGCTCGGACTGCCTGGCCAGTGACTCACGGGCCAGCGATTCGAAAGCCTGTTGCTGTTCGTTGCTTAGCGGTTGCTCGCGGAACGTGTCGGCGTGGATGCGGCTTTGGCGCAGCGAGAACGCGATGAAGCTCTCGTCATGCTCGGTCATGCGTGCCAGTACCTGGGCCGACGGGGTCAGCTCCGGGTCATCGACTTTGGCCTGTTGGGCACGCAGAGCCTGCGCGTGCTCGTCGCCACCCTGTGCCCGGTCGAGCAGCTCGGCCATCTGGCCGATACGGGCAATAAGCTCGCTGGCCCAGTCCTTCAGGCTGACAGGCTGGCCATTGCGCTGCAGCGAGAGCCCAGGGCGACGGCCTTCTTTCACCACCGTCAGGAAGTTGTTGGTGCACTGGCCGCATTCGCCGTTGTCCAGCTGTGGGCTGTCATCCAGCGCGCAGAGCAACAGGAATGCATCGAGGAAGCGTGCCTCGGTCAGGTCGATGCCTACCGGCAGGAACGGGTTGATGTCCAGGCAACGCACTTCTACATACTGCACGCCGCGTGAAGTCAGGGCCTGAATTGGCCGTTCGCCGGTGTAGGTGACCCGCTTGGGGCGGATGTTCGAGTAGTACTCGTTCTCGATCTGCAGAATGTTGGTGTTCAGCTGCACCCACTCGCCGTCCACGTGCGTACCGACTTCAACATAAGGCGGGTAGGGCGTGCCAACGGCCTTGCGCAGGCTGTCGGTGTAGCTGGCCAGGTCGTTGTAGCACGGCGTGAGGCCGGCCTGGGCATTGCTCTGGTAGCCGAGGTCGCTCATGCGCAGGCTGGTGGCATAGGGCAGGTACAGGGTTTCGGCGTCCAGTTCTTCGAGCTGGTGCGGGCGGCCACGCAGGAAGCCTTTGTCCAGGGCTGGCGAGGCGCCGAACAGGTACATCAGCAGCCAGCTGTAACGGCGGAAGTTACGGATCAGGGCGATGTAGGCCGACGACTGGTAGTCGCGGTCGTCTTCAGTGCTGCCTTCGGCTTCGCGCAGCAAAGGCCACAGCGCTTCGGGCAGCGAGAAGTTGTAATGGATACCGGCGATGCACTGCATGGTGCGGCCGTAGCGCAGGGCCAGGCCCTTGCGGTAGACGTGTTTGAGCTTGCCGATGTTCGAGTTGCCGTACTCGGCGATCGGGATGTCCTCCTCGGCCGGCAGCGTGCACGGCATCGACGGGCTCCACAGGTATTCGTCGCCCAGCTTGCTGTAGACGAAACGGTGGGTCTGTTCGAGGCTTTCGAGCACTTTGGCCGGGTCGGGCAGGGCCGGGGTGATGAACTCCAGCAGCGACTCGGAATAATCGGTGGTGATCTGCTCGTTGGTCAGCGCCGATCCCAGCGCTTGCGGGTGAGGGGTCTGAGCCAGGCGACCTTCGTCGGTCACGCGCAGACATTCGCGCTCAATGCCGTGCAGGCACTGCTTGAGCAGGGGAAGATTGGCGCCGAGCAGGCTCAGGCGGCGGTTGAGGAGGTCGCTCAAGATGTATTCCTTCACGCGTCAGTCGCCCCAATATGGGGGTGGAGATAACGGTCTACAAGGGTAGGAAGAAAGGAACTGGCGTTGTCGCCTGGTTAACGCGGATCCAGCAGTGCCAGCGCACTGCTGAAAATACCGCAGATACTGCTTGGTGGGCTAGAGAACCGCGAAGGTTCCTTGCGCTTTCGCCACCAGTTTGTCGCCCTGGACTACGTCCGCGTCGACCACCAGGGTGCGTCGCCCGGCGTGCAGCACCCGGGCGGTGCACAGTACTTCGCCGTCGCTGACGGCGCGCATGTAGTTGATCTTGCACTCGATGGTGACGCTTTGCTGGTCAAAGCCATGGCTGGCCGAGCAGGCCAGGCCCATGGCAATGTCCACCAGGCTGAAGATTGCCCCGCCGTGCAGCTTCTGGCCACGGTTGCGCAAGTGTGGCTCGAGGGGCAGGGCCACCTCCGCAACACCTGTTTCCAGACGTTGCAGGCGGCAGCCCAGCAGCTGGCTGAAGGCGCTTTCGACGTATTCGCGGGGTACGTCCATCACTTCTTCTTCAACTGCTTGGCGTTGGCGAACAGGGAGGCCATGGCGTTGTTGGCCGGTGCGGCAGTGGCGGTTTCACGCGGGCGTTGGGCCTGCTGCTGGCGGTTGCCGCCATTGCCACGATTACCACCGCGGTTACCTTCGACCTTCTCGCCCGGGGTGTCGCTCATGCGCATGGACAGGCCGACGCGCTTGCGCGGGATGTCCACTTCCATGACCTTGACCTTGACCACGTCGCCAGCCTTGACCGCTTCACGCGGGTCTTTGATGAACTTTTCCGACAGCGCCGAGATGTGCACCAGGCCGTCCTGGTGTACGCCGATGTCGACGAAGGCGCCGAAGTTGGTGACGTTGGTCACCACGCCTTCGAGGATCATGCCCGGCTCCAGGTCCTTGAGGTCTTCGACGCCGTCCTGGAAGGTGGCGGTCTTGAACTCGGGGCGAGGGTCGCGGCCCGGTTTGTCCAGTTCCTGCAGGATGTCGGTGACGGTCGGCAGGCCGAAGGACTCGTCGGTGAACTTCTTCGGGTCCAGGCGCTTGAGGAAGCTGCTGTCACCGACCAGCGAGCGAATGTCGCGGTCCGTGTCGGCAGCGATGCGCTGCACCAGCGGGTAGGCCTCGGGGTGCACCGCCGAGGCGTCCAGCGGGTTGGTGCCGTTCATCACACGCAGGAAGCCGGCGGCCTGTTCGAAGGTTTTTTCACCCAGGCGGCTGACCTTTTTCAACGCCGCACGGGTGACGAACGGGCCGTTGGCATCGCGGTGGGCGACAATGTTCTGTGCCAGCGTGGCGTTGAGGCCGGAGATACGCGTCAGCAGCGCCACCGAGGCGGTGTTCACGTCCACGCCCACGGCGTTCACGCAGTCCTCGACCACGGCGTCCAGGCCACGCGCCAGTTTCAGCTGCGATACGTCGTGCTGGTACTGGCCGACACCGATGGATTTCGGGTCGATCTTCACCAGCTCTGCCAGCGGGTCCTGCAGGCGGCGGGCAATCGACACGGCGCCACGAATCGACACGTCGAGGTCCGGGAACTCGCGGGCGGCCAGTTCCGATGCCGAGTAAACCGACGCGCCGGCTTCGGAGACCATGATCTTGGTGATTTTCAGCGCTGGGTATTTTTTGACCAGCTCTGCCACCAGCTTGTCACTTTCGCGGCTGGCGGTGCCGTTGCCGATGGCGATCAGCTCTACCGAGTGCTTGGCGCACAGTGCCGCCATGATGGAAATGGTGCGGTCCCAGTCGTTTTTCGGCGCATGCGGGTAGACCGTGGTGTAGTCCAGCAGCTTGCCGGTGGCGTCGACCACGGCGATCTTGCAACCGGTGCGCAGGCCCGGGTCGAAGCCCAAGGTGGCGCGCGGTCCGGCCGGTGCGGCCAGCAGCAGGTCGTGCAGGTTGTGGGCGAACACGTTGATCGCCTCGCCTTCGGCGTTGTCGCGCAGTTCGCCGAACAGGTCGGTTTCCAGGTGGGTGTACAGCTTGACCTTCCAGGTCCAGCGCACCACTTCGCCCAGCCATTTGTCGGCCGGGCGGCTGCGGTTTTCAACGCCGACGTGGTTGCCGATCATCACTTCGCACGTGTGCAGGGTGCCAGGCAGTTCTTCGCCCACTTTAAGCGAGGCGCTCAGCACACCTTCGTTGCGCCCGCGGAAGATCGCCAGGGCACGGTGCGACGGGGCGTTGCGCAGCAGTTCGTCGTGGGCAAAATAGTCGCGGAACTTGGCGCCTTCTTCTTCCTTGCCGGCCACCACACGGGCACTGAGCACCGCCTCCTGCTTGAGGAAGCTGCGCAGCTTGTCGAGCAGGGCAGCGTCTTCGGCGAAGCGCTCCATGAGGATGTACTTGGCGCCTTCCAGCGCGGCCTTGACGTCGGCTACGCCTTTTTCGGCGTCGACGAAGCGTGCGGCTTCGCCTTCCGGGGCCAGGGTCGGGTCGTTGAACAGGCTGTCGGCCAGTTCGCCCAGGCCGGCTTCCAGGGCGATCTGGCCCTTGGTGCGGCGCTTCTGCTTGTACGGCAGGTACAGGTCTTCGAGGCGGGTCTTGGTGTCGGCCAGCTTGATTTCGCGGGCCAGTTCCGGGGTCAGCTTGCCCTGTTCTTCGATGCTGGACAGGATGCTGGCGCGGCGGTCGTCGAGTTCGCGCAGGTAGCGCAGGCGCTCTTCCAGATGGCGCAGCTGGGTGTCGTCCAGGCTACCGGTCACTTCCTTGCGGTAACGGGCGATGAAGGGCACGGTCGAGCCTTCGTCCAACAGGCCCACGGCCGCCTCGACCTGCTGGGGGCGTACGCCCAGTTCCTCGGCGATACGGCTGTTGATGCTGTCCATGTAAACCACCTGACATTTGTGAATACGGGGGTCGCCTGTGGGCCTTTCGCCCGGCGGCGCTGGATGAAAGCCGCGCATTATACCCATCGCAAACAGCTTGCGGTGATGGCGGCCAGCCAGCCGGAACTGGCGCCGGGGGAAAAATCTGCTAACAATGCTCACGCAACGTGCAGCAATGGCTACGCCATAATGCGCGGCGATATCAGAGGAGTTATTCATGACCGGCACCGCAAACACCGCTGAAGGTGACAAGATTCTCATCGTCGACGACGACCCGGGGCTTAGCAGCCTGCTGGAGCGTTTCTTCACCAGCAAGGGCTACCGTGCCCGCGCGGTGCCCAACACCGAGCAGATGGACCGCCTGCTGCAGCGCGAGGTGTTCAACCTGGTGGTACTCGATCTAATGCTGCCGGGCGAGGATGGCCTGTCCGCGTGCAAGCGCCTGCGCCAGCAGAACAACCAGATCCCGATCATCATGCTCACCGCCAAGGGCGACGAGCTGAGCCGTATCAAGGGCCTGGAGCTGGGCGCCGACGACTACCTGGGCAAGCCGTTCAACCCGGACGAGCTGATGGCCCGCGTCAAGGCTGTGTTGCGTCGCCAGGCCCCTGCCGTGCCGGGTGCACCGGGCAGCGAAGACGAATCGGTCACCTTCGGCGACTACGAGTTGTCGCTGGCGACCCGCGAACTCAAGCGTGGCGATGAAGTGCACATGCTCACCACCGGCGAGTTCGCCGTGCTCAAGGCCCTGGTGATGCACGCCCGCGAGCCGTTGACCCGCGACAAGCTGATGAACCTGGCCCGTGGCCGTGAGTGGGATGCACTGGAGCGCTCCATCGACGTGCAGATCTCGCGCCTGCGCCGCATGATCGAGCCGGACCCGTCCAAGCCGCGTTACATCCAGACCGTCTGG
Source organism: Candidatus Pseudomonas phytovorans (assembly GCA_029202525.1). Taxonomy (NCBI): domain Bacteria; kingdom Pseudomonadati; phylum Pseudomonadota; class Gammaproteobacteria; order Pseudomonadales; family Pseudomonadaceae; genus Pseudomonas; species Candidatus Pseudomonas phytovorans. The sequence continues at coordinate 238,171 of CP119325.1, read as the reverse complement.
GGCGTGGGCTACGTATTCGTGCCAGACGGAAACGCGGGTAAATGATGCCTCGTCATCCATGAAAACACCGCTCTGGTTTCCGCAAAGTTTCTTCGCCCGCACCCTGTGGCTGGTGTTGATCGTCGTCCTGTTCAGCAAGGCCTTGACCCTGGTCTACCTGCTGATGAACGAGGACGTTCTGGTCGACCGTCAGTACAGCCACGGTGTGGCGCTGACCTTGCGCGCCTATTGGGCTGCCGACGAAGAAAACCGCGACAGGATTGCCGAGGCGGCGGGCCTTATCCGCGTGACGGGTTCGGGCGTGCCCGAGGGTGAGCAGCACTGGCCCTACAGCGAAATCTACCAACGGCAGATGCAGGCGGAGCTGGGCGAAGACACCGAGGTGCGGCTGCGCATTCACGCGCCACCGGCGTTGTGGGTCAATGCGCCAAGCCTGGGCCCCGGCTGGTTGAAAGTGCCGTTGTACCCGCACCCGCTGCGTGGGCAAAAAATCTGGAACGTGCTGGGTTGGTTCCTGGCCATCGGCCTGTTGTCCACCGCCTCGGCCTGGATTTTCGTGCGCCAGTTGAACCAGCCGCTCAAGCGCCTGGTGTTTGCCGCTCGTCAGCTGGGCCAGGGGCGCAGCGTGCGCCTGCCAATCAGTGATACGCCCAGCGAGATGGCCGAGGTGTACAAGTCCTTCAACCAGATGGCCGAGGATGTCGAGCAGGCCGGGCGCGAGCGCGAGCTGATGCTGGCCGGGGTTTCCCACGATCTGCGCACACCGCTGACGCGCCTGCGTCTGTCGCTGTCGTTGATGGACAGCGACAGTGATCTGAGTGACGACATGGTCCGCGACATCGAGGACATGGACGCGATTCTCGATCAGTTCCTGGCCTTCATCCGCGATGGCCGTGACGAGCCGTTGGAAGAGGTTGACCTGGCCGACTTGGTGCGTGAAGTCGTGGCGCCGTACAACCAGCCGAAAGAACGTGTGCGCCTGTGCCTGGAGCCAATCCCGCCGTTCCCGCTGCGCCGCGTTTCGCTCAAGCGCATGTTGGGCAACCTGATCGGCAACGCCCTGCACCATGCCGGCAAGGGCGTGGAGGTGGCGGCCTATGTGTCGGGCGACGAGAGCGCACCCTATGTGGTGCTGAGCGTGCTGGACCGTGGCACCGGAATCGACGAGTCGGAGCTGGAGACCATCTTCAATCCGTTCATTCGTGGGGACCGGGCGCGGGGCGGCAAGGGGACCGGGTTGGGGTTGGCGATCGTCAAACGGATCGCGGCGCAACATGGCGGGAATGTGGAGCTGCGCAATCGCTCTGGTGGCGGGATCGAGGCGCGGGTCAGGCTGCCGCTGGGGTTGCTGCTACCGCGTAATGCCGTTTGATTGCTGGGGCCGCTTTGCGGCCCATCGCGACACAAGGCCGCTCCTACAAGGGTTACGCGATCCCCTGTAGGAGCGGCCTTGCGTCGCGATGGGCTGCAAAGCAGCCCCAAAATTTCAGCCCTTACCCTTGGTCCGGGTCTGGTTAGGCCCGCCATTCTTCTCAAGGTGTTCGATGATCATTCCGGCCACGTTCTTGCCGGTGGTCATTTCGATGCCCTCCAGCCCCGGTGATGAGTTCACTTCCATCACCAGCGGCCCATGGTTTGAGCGCAAGATATCCACACCCGCCACACTCAACCCCATCACCTTGGCAGCACGAATCGCGGTAATCCGCTCTTCAGGGGTGATCTTGATCAGGCTGGCAACGCCCCCTCGGTGCAGGTTGGAGCGAAATTCGCCCGGTTTGGCCTGGCGCTTCATCGAGGCAATCACCTTGTCGCCCACCACGAAGCAGCGAATGTCGGCGCCGCCCGCCTCCTTGATGTACTCCTGAACCATGATGTTCTGCTTGAGGCCCATGAACGCCTCGATCACCGACTCGGCAGCCTGGGTGGTTTCGCACAGCACCACGCCGATGCCCTGGGTGCCTTCCAGCACCTTGATCACCAACGGTGCACCATTGACCATCTGGATCAGGTCGGGAATGTCGTCGGGGGAGTGGGCGAAGCCGGTAATGGGCAGGCCGATACCGCGCCGCGACAGCAATTGCAGCGAACGCAGCTTGTCGCGCGAGCGGGCAATGGCCACCGACTCGTTAAGCGGGTACACGCCCATCATTTCGAACTGGCGCAGCACGGCGCAGCCGTAAAAAGTTACCGAGGCCCCGATACGCGGGATCACCGCATCGAAGCCCTCCAGTGGCTTGCCGCGGTAGTGGATCTGCGGCTTGTGACTGGCAATGTTCATGTAGGCCCGCAGGGTATCGATCACCACCATTTCGTGGCCACGCTGGGTACCGGCTTCGACCAGGCGGCGGGTGGAATACAGACGCGGATTGCGCGACAGCACAGCGATCTTCATGCAGCACCTGTGACAGGGGAAAGGGTGGCCGCAAAGGCCGGTTTGTCTTGGACGTACTTAAGGCCAGGGTTGACCACCAACTGGCCGTGAATCAGCGCCTTGGAGCCAAGTAGCAGGCGGTAGCGCATGCTCTTGCGGCAGGCCAGGGTAAACTCCACTTCCCACACACGATCACCCAAAGCCAATGACGTGCGGATGACATAACGGGTCTGAGCGTGACCGTTGGAGCTTCTGATGGTCTTTCTGTTCACCAACGGTGCCTCGCAGCGCCGGTGGCGCAGTTGTACCACTGTGCCCAGATGTGCAGTGAAACGTACCCAGGGCTGGCCATCGCGCTCGAACGGCTCCACCTCGGTGGCGTGCAGGCTGGAGGTGCTGGCGCCGGTGTCGATCTTGGCGCGCAGCCCGGCCACGCCAAGGTCGGGGAGGGCGACCCACTCGCGCAGGCCGATCACAGTCAAATGGTCAAATGTCTTCACGAAGCACACCCTGCGAATGAGGTGGTGAACTGTAAGCACCGCGGGGACTTTTTGCATCCGTATGTGAAGGTAGTACAGTTCGATGAAAGACAGAATCCGAGGTAACGGGATGGCACAAAAAGCCGAAGACGACGATAAGGTTCGCCTGGACAAGTGGTTATGGGCGGCGCGGTTCTACAAGACGCGGGCGCTGGCCAAGGCGGCGATCGAGAGCGGCAAGGTGCATTGCCGGGGCGAGCGTTGCAAGCCGGGGAAGGAGCCGCGGGTAGGTGACCAGTTCGTGCTGCGTACAGGGTTTGATGAGCGCACGGTGGAGGTGAAGGCGTTGTCGGTGGTACGCCGTGGCGCGCCCGAGGCGCAGACGCTGTATGAAGAGACCGAAGAGAGTGTGCGCCGCCGGGAGCAGGCGGCCGAAATGCGCAAGGCAGGGGCCATGGGTGTGACCACCGACGGCCGGCCGACCAAGAAGCAGCGGCGGCAGATTCACCAGCTGCATGGCAGTTTCGAATAGCAGGTGCCCGGACGTAGCCCCGGGCATGTGGCGGTTCAGCGCTTATCGCCCGACCAGCGGTATTTTCCAACCTTCTGTCGAACTCTCTTGAGGGTCTGCGCCAGTCCACTTGGAAAACAGTGCCCGCACCACCATTAACAGGAACAAATGGTCCTTGCTTGGAACAGTGGTCGATTCGCCATAAAATAGCCCCTATTGCAAACAGGACCGGACTACTTGTGAGCGCTCAGTCATCAAGCGCTGGGACTCTGCAACCCTGTTTAACCACCCTTTCAGATAGCTAAAACCTATGAGCGATTTGCCAGATACCGATTTCACCCAACGTTTCATCTTCGACGAGCGTGATGTGCGCGGCGAGTGGGTGTCTCTCGATGCCAGCTACGCCGCGGTGCTGGCGCGTCACGAGTACCCGCAGCCGGTGCAGGCACTGCTCGGTGAACTGATGGCGGCTACCGCCTTGCTGGTGGGGGCGCTGAAGTTCGATGGCCTGCTGATTCTGCAGGCACGCTCCGAAGGGCCGATCCCGCTGCTGATGGTCGAATGTTCCGGTGACCGGGAGATCCGTGGCGTGGCCCGCTACGATGCCTCGCAGATTCCAGCGGGTGCCACACTGGCGCAGCTGATGCCCGACGGTCACCTGACCTTGACCATCGACCCGGTCAAAGGCCAGCGCTATCAAGGTACCGTCGACCTCGAAGGCGCCAGCCTGGCGGAGTGCTTCACCAGCTACTTCGTGCAGTCGCAGCAACTGAACACGCGCTTCTGGCTCGACACCTCCAGCGGCAAGGCCCGCGGCCTGCTGCTGCAGCAACTGCCGCGCGACCGCCAGCCGGACGATGAAGAGCGTGAAGAAAGCTGGCAGCATGTATTGGCCCTGGCCAGCACGCTGAAGGCCGACGAGTGGACCGAGGGCAACGAAACGCTGCTGCATCGTCTGTACCACGAAGACGCCGTGCGTTTGTTCGACATCCAGCCGCTGCGTTTCAACTGCAGCTGCTCGCGCGAACGTTCCGGCAATGCGCTGGTCAGCTTGGGCGAGCCCGACGCCAAAGCGTTGGTGGAAGAATGCGGCGGTAAGGTGGAGATCGATTGCCAGTTCTGCAATGAGCGCTATTTCTTCGATGCCAGCGATGTGGCGCAACTGTTTGCCGGTGGCGGTACTGACACGGCGTCAGAAACTCGCCACTGAAACGTTTAATTTCAGGGGAATCTCCTGTCGAATTGCGCAAAAGCGCGGTTACGACAGGAGGGGCCTACTTTTTTTGGGCGTTTCTGGCATAATCCGGCCACTTTTTTTCGCTGTAGTAGTTTTTTACAGACAACTACAAAACGTTTGGAGCACTCGGCCTCGGGCCGGATGGGGTATCTCATGACGCAAGCCAACAACACCGTGTACACCGACCTGAGCGTCGATATGCTGGTAGAAGAAGCGCTGCAACGCGGTGAAGGCGTACTAGCCGATACTGGCGCACTGGTCGTAGAGACTGGTCACCGTACTGGCCGTTCGCCGGCTGACCGTTTCATCGTCGAAGAACCGTCCACCCAGGACCAGATTGGCTGGGGCCCGATCAACCGCAAGTTCCCGGCCGACAAGTTCGATGCCCTGTGGGCTCGCGTCGAGGCGTTCAACAACGCTCAGGATCACTTCGTTTCCTACGTTCACGTAGGGGCCGCAGACGATCACTACCTGCCGGTGAAAATGACCACCCAGACTGCCTGGCAGAACCTGTTCGGTCGTTGCCTGTTCATCAACCCGGAGCAGTTCAACCCGGCCGGTCGTGACCAGTGGCAAGTGCTCAACGTTGCCAACTTCGAGTGCGAGCCTGAGCGTGACGGCACCAACTCCGACGGTTGCGTAATCATCAATTTCGCCCAGAAGAAAGTGCTGATCGCTGGCATGCGCTACGCCGGCGAAATGAAGAAAGCCATGTTCTCGGTGCAGAACTTCCTGCTGCCGGCTGCCGACGTACTGCCAATGCACTGCGCGGCCAACATCGGTGAAGAAGGCGATGTGACCCTGTTCTTCGGCCTGTCCGGCACTGGCAAGACTACCCTGTCGGCTGACGAAAGCCGTTACCTGATCGGTGACGACGAGCACGGCTGGGGCGAAGGCGTTGTCTTCAACATCGAAGGCGGCTGCTACGCCAAGTGCATCGACCTGTCCGAGAAGAACGAGCCGGTCATCTGGAAAGCCATCAAGCATGGCGCCGTGTTGGAAAACGTCGTCATCAACGATGCCAAGCACGCCGATTACACTGATGTCAGCCTGACCCAGAACAGCCGTGCCGCCTACCCGCTGGAGCATGTTGCCAAGGTCTCCGAGAAGAACCTGGGCGGCGAGCCTAACGCTGTCATCTTCCTGACCTGCGACCTGACCGGCGTACTGCCGCCAGTGTCGATCCTGAACAACGAGCAGGCGGCCTACCACTTCCTGTCGGGTTACACCGCGCTGGTCGGTTCTACCGAAATGGGCTCGGGCAGCGGCATCAAGTCGACCTTCTCCACCTGCTTCGGCGCGCCGTTCTTCCCGCGCCCGGCCGGCGTCTACGCCGAGCTGCTGATCAAGCGTATCAAGGCCTTCGGTTCCAAGGTCTATCTGGTCAACACCGGCTGGACCGGTGGTGGCTACGGCGTTGGCAAGCGCTTCAGCATCCCGACCACCCGTGCGGTGATCGCTGCGATCCAGAGCGGCGCGCTGATCGGTGCCGAAACCGAGCACCTGGACATCATCAACCTGGACGTGCCGAAGGCCGTTCCGGGTGTTGAAACCGAGCTGCTCAACCCGCGCACCAACTGGGCTGACAAAGCTGCCTACGACGACGCGGCCCAAGGCCTGGCCAAGCTGTTCATCGAAAACTTCAAGAAGTTCGAAGTTTCCGACGCCATCAAGGCCGCTGGCCCGCAGCTGTAAGCTACGCCCAGCTGCAACAAAAAGCCGCCCTCAATGGGCGGCTTTTTTGTTCCTGATTTCCGGCTGGTGCAATTCCTTGTAGGAGCGGCCTTGTGTCGCGATGGGCCGCGGAGCGGCCCCAGGATTGCAGCGTCAATGCATAAATTGTCGGGGCCGCTTTGCGGCCCATCGCGACACAAGGCCGCTCCTACAGGGGATCTCGACAGACCTTGGGCCCCGCACGGGCAGCGAGAACCTGGTTTTTCTGTTTCACTGTCAGCATCAATTGCGAAGACAAGAGCCAGACAGATGACCGAATCCCCTCAGCGCACTGCCTTCTCCCACTTCCACCCCATTCTCACACGCCCTTCGGACAACGACGTCAACGGCCATATCGCCGGCGCCACCGTGCATGGCTTCTTCGAGACCGCTATCCATGCCTTCCTCGTCGAGCAGGCCGAGGTGGACCTGCGTGACGGCGAGCTGGCGGCCTTCGTGGTCAGTTCGGCTGCGGATTTCTATGCGCTGCCGGGGTTCCCCGATGTGCTCGAAGTGGGCTTGGGAGTGACGCGCCTGGCGGGCAGTACGGTGGAGTACCGCCTGGCGCTGTTCCGCCCGGGAGAGGCAGAGGCGTGTGCAGCAGGTGGGGTGGTGCAGGTGTTCATCGAGCGCGCCAGTGGCCGACCCGTGGCGCTGCCAGAAGCGCTGCAGGTGATCCTGTCTGGCCTTGTGCTGGAGCAGCAGGCATAAAAAAAACCCGCCGGCGGGGGCGGGGTTTTTGTTGCCGGGGCAGGGCCCTCAGGCATCAGTCGCGCCAGTGGCGCTTGTGCTTGCGGTGGCCGTAGTGGCGGCCGCGATCGTAGTGGCGACGGTCGTCGTAGCCGCGACGGTAGCGGCGATCTTCATGGCGCTCGTCTTCGTCGGCCTTGTTGCCCATATAGTTACCCAACGCACCACCGGCACCACCGCCGGCTGCCGCGCCAATGTAACTACCAGTGGTGCCGCCCACCGAGCGACCGACCACGTTACCGCCTGCTGCGCCCAGCGCGCCGCCGATAGCGGCCTCACCGCGCTGGCGCTTGTCGGCGCCCAGCGCACCGCCGGCCGCGCCGCCCAGGCCGGCACCAATGGCGCCGCCAGTGCTGCCACCGATGGAGTTGCCCACCACGGAGCCCAGTACCCCACCCAATGCGCCGCCGATGCCGGCCTCGGTGGTGCCGCCTGCCATGGCAACGCCGCTGAGCAAGCTGAAAGACAACAACAGAATCGAGGAGTACTTCTTCATCAAGAGAGCCTCATAGGGATGACGAGGCGAATTTGAGGCTAAGCGGTGTGGCTGGCAACGGAAATCCGACGAGTAACACGAGTTGTACACAATTCTCTAAGTTGCTGTATTTACTGTGAAACTTTATCGATTTTCGGCGGTCTGAGACCTTTATGACAAAGCCCTGAACCGCCACGGAACAGGGCTTTTTTCGTTTTTACAGGGTGCGCCCGTCCTGTCCGGGAAGTGATGGTAAGAGATCACGGCTGTTGCGACTCCGCCGCCGGGCTGTAGACCCGCGGTGCGCTGTGCTTGGGCAAATGGATGAGGTTGAGGTTGTGCTTGCGTGCCCATTGCAGGGCAAGGCCGGTCGGGGCCGACAGGCTCACCAGGGTCTGGATGCCGGCACGCAGCACTTTCTGGATCAGCTCCAGGCTGCAGCGGCTGGTGACAATGGCCAGGCCCCCTTCGCTGTCGATGCCTTGGCGCAGCAGGGCGCCGATCAGTTTGTCGAGGGCGTTGTGCCGGCCGATGTCTTCACGGCCCAGCAGAAGCTCGCCATGGCGGTCCATGAACAGTGCCGCATGCACCGCACCACAGTGCTGGCCTAGTGGCTGGAAGGCATCAATGCGTTCCCGCAAGCCTACCAGCCACTGCGCGGGTGGCAGCGGCGCGCCCGGCAGCTCGGCCAGATCCGGTAGCGCCTGTTCAAGCGCTTCGACCCCACACAGGCCGCACCCACTGGTACCCGCCAGCTGGCGACGCTGGTTTTTCAGGTTCCAGAACGCTCGGCTGGAGATCTCCAGGTCGGCATACATCGCCGAACCGCTGCCGGAGAGCTTCAGGTCGTAGATTTCTGTGATGCCTTCGACAATACCGCTGCCAACGCTGAAGCCGACCGCGAAGTCTTCCAGGTCGGTGGGGCTGACCAGCATCACCGCCTGGTTTAGGCCGTTGTAGACAATGGCCAGGGCAACTTCCTCGGCCAGCGGGGTGCTGTCGCGTTTGGCGTCGCTGAGCTGGACGTAATCGTAGGTGTTGCTGGCGGCGGGCATGGACAAGGGCGATGAGGCCGCGCAGACCGGAGGTTTGCTGTTCATCGGGGGCGCTGAATACCGGCGGCTTTCTGATGGCACAAGCTTATGCTTGCAGGCCGGCGGCGTCTAGTCGCCAGGGTCTATGCCTTGATAGATCGCGTCGATTGGTCGCACAGGGGGCGCGGGTGGAAAAGCTGACCTAGACTCGTGTGTCCGAGGTTTCATCAACAAGGAGAACGCAATGAGCCTGTTCAGTTTCGTGAAAGAAGCCGGCGAGAAGTTGATCGACCTACTGACCCCCGGTAATGCCAATGCCGAGGAGCAACTGAAGAAACACGTGGAAAGTGTTGGCCTGGGCAACCCGAACATCACCGCCACTGTCGAGGGAGACAAGATCATCCTCAAGGGTGAAGTGGCCAGCCAGGAAGAGAAGGAAAAGATCATCCTTGCAGCGGGCAACATCAACGGTGTGGCCAGCGTCGATGACCAGATCACCGTGACCGGGCCGGTGGTGGCAGCGGCACGGTTCGTCACCGTGAAGAAGGGCGACACCCTGTCGGCCATCTCTGTGGTGGTTTACGGCAATGCCAACCAGTACAACAAGATTTTCGAGGCCAACAAACCGATGCTCTCGCACCCGGACAAGATCTATCCGGGGCAGGTGCTGCGTATTCCTGACTGATCTTCACAGCCTGTGCCGGCCTCTTCGCGGGACAAGCCCGCTCCCACAGATTTACCGCTGAACCAGAACCCAGCGGCCGACTTGTGGGAGCGGGCTTGTCCCGCGAAGAGGGCCTCACAGGCCTTCCAGTAACTCCCGGTAATCCTCGACCGCCGCAAACTCTTCGGTATCCCGCGGCCCGGCCTTGCTATCCGGCTGGCGCACCGCCAGCAAATGACCCACGCCAAACTCCCGCGCGCTGCGCAGAATCGCCAGCGTGTCATCGATAAACAAGCTGCGCCTCGGCTCAAAGCCGATGTCTGCCTGCAAGGCATCCCAGAACTGCGGGCTTTCCTTCGGGTAGCCATAGTCATGCGAGCTGATCAGCCGCTCGAAATACGGCGCCAGCTCTACCCGCTCCAGCTTCAACGACAGCGAGTCGCGGTGAGCATTGGTGATCATTATCACCCGTTTGCCCGCCTTGCGGATTGCCGCCAGGAACGTATCGGCGTCCGGGCGCAGGGCGATCAGGTCGGCGATTTCCTGTTTCAGCTCACGGATCGGCAGGCGCAACTCGCGGCTCCAGAAGTCCAGGCAATACCAGTTCAGGGTGCCGGCATTGCGCTCGAACAGCGGCTGCAGCTCCATTTCCGCCATGGCCCGGCTCACCCCGTGCAGCTCGGCATAGCGCTGGGGCAGGTGCTCCAGCCAGAAACGGTTGTCGTAATGCAGGTCGAGCAGGGTGCCGTCCATGTCCAGCAGGACGGTATCGATGGCAGACCAGGGAATAACAGGCATGGGAAACTCTCGATCAGTCGGCTAGCCACGGTATAGTAACCCGTTCACGCCAAGGAGCCGCCCCATGCGCCAGAAACCCACCGTCCTCAATCGCGAAATCGTCGCCAGCAGCCGCCTGTTCCGCGTCGAGGCCGTGCAATTGCGCTTCAGCAATGGTGCCGAGCGCACTTACGAGCGTCTGGTCGGCCGTGGCAATGGTTACGGGGCAGTGATGATCGTTGCCATGCTCGACAGCGAGCATGCTGTGCTGGTGGAGGAGTATTGCGGCGGCACCGATGAATACGAGCTGTCGTTGCCCAAGGGCCTGATCGAACCGGGCGAAGACGTGCTGGCGGCAGCCGACCGGGAGCTCAAGGAAGAAGCCGGTTTTGGTGCCCGCCAGCTGGAGCACCTGACCGAGCTGTCGCTGTCGCCGGGCTACATGAGCCAGAAGATCCAGGTCGTGCTGGCCACCGAGCTGTACGAAGAGCGCCTGGAAGGCGATGAGCCAGAACCGATGCGGGTCGACAAGGTCAACCTGCGCGAGTTGTCGGCATTGGCCATGCACCCGCAGTTCACCGAGGGTCGCGCCCTGGCGGCGCTTTACCTGACGCGTGACCTGCTGATCCAGCGGGGGCTGCTGGAGCTATGAACGACCTGCAACTGATGCACGAAGTGGTCAAGCTGGCTTTGACGGCGGGTGATGCGATCCTGCCGTTCTGGCGTGCCGATGTGGCCGTCACCAGCAAGGCTGACGATTCGCCGGTTACCGCCGCCGACCTGGCCGCGCACCGGGTGATTGCCGATGGCCTGCTGGCGCTGGCGCCGCACATTCCGGTGCTGTCTGAAGAGGACTGCAACATACCGCTGGCCGAGCGGCAGGGTTGGAGCCGCTGGTGGCTGGTCGACCCGCTGGATGGCACCAAGGAGTTCATTGCCGGCAGCGAAGAGTTCACGGTCAACATCGCCCTGATTGAGAACGGTGTGGTGGTGTTTGGCGTAGTGTCGATGCCGACCAACGGGCGCTGCTATTTCGGTGGGCGCGGTTTCGGGGCCTGGCGCGCGGATGCCGGTGAGGCAGCTCGACCGATCCAGGTCCGCAACGCGCCAGCAGAGGGCGAGCGGTTTACCGTGGTGGCCAGCCGTCGGCACTCCAGCCCGGAGCAGGAAGCAATGTTGGCTGGGTTGGGGGCTGCGGTGGGTGAGCTGGAGCTGGCCAATATCGGTAGCTCGTTGAAGTTCTGCCTGCTGGCTGAAGGTAGCGCCGATTGCTATCCGCGCCTGGCGCCGACCTCGCAGTGGGACACTGCGGCGGCGCAGGGTGTGGTGGAAGGGGCGGGTGGCGAGCTGATCGGGCTGGATCGTCTACCGTTCCGGTACCCGGCGCGGGAGTCGTTGCTTAACCCGTACTTCCTGGCGTTGCCCGCAAATGCTGCATGGCGTCAGGCCTTCCTGAAACTGATCTGACAGCTATCGCGGACCCTGTAGGAGCGGCCTTGTGTCGCGAAAGGGCTGCGAAGCGGCCCCAGTTCTCAGCTTCGCCGCATACATTGCCGGGGCCGCTTTGCGGCCCTTTCGCGACACAAGGCCGCTCCTACAGGAACCGCGATAACTATGTTAGCGGTGCAGGACGTACTGGCCGCTGAAGGTGACGGCAGGCTGTTCACTGCCGGCATTGCTCACGGTGGTCTCCAGCGTCAACCGCGCCCGGCCACGCCGCTGGTATAGGGTCAGGAATCGCTCCCAGGTTTTCTCGTCCGGTGCCGAACACCGCGCCACCGCCGTGCCGGTAACCGGCAGCGGATAACTGATCTGCCCTTCCTGAATGACGATGTGCCCGTCATCAATCCCCAGTTCGCGCAGGCGCAGGTGCAGCCAGCCCCAGCCCACCAGCACTGCCGCGCAGTACAGGCTTCCGCCGAACATGGTGCTCTTGTGGTTGACGTTGGCCGCCAGCGGCAGTTGCAGGCGTAGGGTGTGCTGTTGCCAATCGATCACCTCCAGGCCCATCTCACGGGTCAGGGGGATGTCGCCATGCAGTACGGACTGCAAGTACTGGCTATCGGTGTTCATCAACGGTGGTCCTCTTGATCGTCGTGCCCGCCGCTGGCGCCGTCAAAGCTCAAGCCGTGCTTGCGCAGCTTGTCGTGCAGGGTTTTGCGGGGGATGCCCAGCGCCTCGGCCAGGCTGCGCATGGAGCCGTGTGGCTGGGCCAGTTCGGCAGCGATCAGCGAGCGTTCGAAGTGTTCGACCTGGTCGCTGAGATTCCCACTCGGTACCGGCACTGCAGATGCTGTCGCAGGCGGCGCCTGGCCGTCCAGAGCCAGCTCCAGGCCGAGGGCGAAACGCTCGGCAGCATTTTGCAGCTCGCGTACGTTGCCTGGCCAGGCGTGGCGCAGCAGCATGGCTCGCTGGTCCGGTTGCAGGGTGTGCGGCGCCAAGCCATGGCGCTGGCTGGCGGCGTCGGCGAAGTGCTGGAACAGCACCAGGATGTCATCGCCTCGTTCGCGCAGCGGTGGAATACGCAGCGGCGCCACGTTCAGGCGGTAGTACAGGTCGGCACGGAAACGCCCCTGGTCGGCGGACTGGCGCAGGTCTTCCTTGGTCGCGGCAATGATGCGGATATCCAGCGGGATCAGCTGGTTGCCGCCCAGGCGCTCGACGACGCGCTCCTGCAACATGCGCAGCAGTTTGACCTGTACATCCAGGCTCATGCTTTCGATTTCGTCGAGGAACAGCGTGCCGCCGTTGGCGAACTCGAACTTGCCGATACGGCGTTTCTGCGCGCCGGTGAAAGCACCGGGCTCATGGCCGAACAGCTCGCTCTCGACAACCGATTCGGCCAGCGCGCCGGCGTTGATCGCCACGAACGGCCCGTCGCGACGGCTGGACAGGTCGTGCAGGGCCCGGGCCACCACCTCTTTGCCAGCGCCGGTTTCACCCAGAATCAGCACGTCGGCCCGGGTTCCAGCCAAGGCGCCAATCTGCTCGCGCAGGCGCTGCATGGCCGGTGAGTGGCCCACCAGGCGGGTGGTCAGCTGCTGGCGGTCGCTCAGCGCCAGGCGCAGGCTGCGGTTGTCCAGCACCAGGCGGCGCAGCGCCAGGGCCCGGCGCACGCTGTCGAGCAGGGCGTCTGTAGCAAAAGGTTTTTCCAGAAAGTCATAAGCCCCGGCGCGCATCGCCTGCACTGCCAGCGGCACATCGCCATGGCCGGTAATCAGCAGCACCGGCAGCTCGCTGTCGCGGCCGTGCAGTTGCTCCAACAGCTGCAGGCCATCGATGCCGGGCATGCGGATATCGCTGACCACCACACCGGGCCAGTCGGCCTCGATACGGTCTGCCAGGCCCTGGGCATCCGCCAGGGCGACCACCTTGAGCCCGGCCAGGTCGAGGGTCTGGCTCAGCGCCTGGCGCAGGTGCGGGTCATCGTCGACCAGGATGACCTGGGCTTGGCTGTCGATCGTTGTCTCGGTGGTCATGCCGAGGGGTCCTCCGAATTGGGCAAAGTAGCGCCAGGTGCGGCCACACGCAGCTGCAGGGTCAGCAGTGCGCCACCTTCCGGGTGGTTGGCCAGCAGCAACTCACCACCCAGGGCACGCATCAGGCTTTCGCAGATGGCCAGGCCCAGGCCCAGGCCCTGAGTGCGGGTCTTGGTGGTGAAGAATGGCTCCTTGGCATGCTCCAGAGCCTGGCGGCTGAAACCGGGGCCATTGTCGCGGATGTACAGGTAGACGCAGCCATCACGTTGCTCGGCACTTAGCCACAAGCGACGCGGGTTGGCCTTTTCGGTCAAGGCGTCGAGGGCATTGGCCAGCAGGTTGCCGAGCACCTGGCGCAGGCGGGTTTCACCGGCTTGTACCCACAAGGTTGCCTCCGGCAGGTCGCGGATCAGTTCCACGGCCATTGCCCGGCGGCGCTTGGCCAGCAGTGCCAGGGCATCGTCCAGTGCCGGCTGCAGGGCCACGCTTTCCGGGGCATGCCGGTCGCGGCGGGCAAAGGCGCGCAGGTGGGCGATGATTGAGGCCATGCGCCCGGTCAGCTCGCCGATCAGCTTGAGGTTGCCGCGGGCGTCATCGGTGCGCTGATGGTCCAGGAGGATTTCGGCGTTTTCTGCGTAGCTGCGGATGGCGGCCAGCGGCTGATTGAGTTCGTGGCTGATGCTGGCCGACATGGTGCCAAGCACCGACAGCTTGCCGGCCTGCACCAGTTCATCCTGGGCGCGCACCGCTTCTTGCTGGGCGTTCTCGCGTTCCAGCACGGCATTTTTCAGCCGGGTGTTCAGGCCTTCAAGGTCGGCGGTACGTTCGGCCACGCGATTTTCCAGCTGCTGGCGGCCACGGGCTTCGAAGTCGATGCGGTCGATGTAGTGGCGCCGCCGCTGCATGACCAGGCCGGCCAGCAGCATCAGTACCAGCAGCGTACCGGCACCGATGGCCATCACCGTTTGTACCGAGCGATCGACCAGCATGCGCGGGGCGAGGATGCTGACTTGCCAGCCGGTTTCCTTGATGTCGCGGGTCTGGCTGATCCAGGCGTCCGGGTTGAGCGCCAGCGGTTGCGGGGCCTGGGTCGGGTAGGGCTGGATAGCGATGATGGCCTGGCGCTCGGCCTCGGTCAGCGTGCGGGTAGCACGGAAGCGCCAGTCGGGACGCGAAGTGAGGATGACCACGCCATTGTGGTCGGTCAGCAGCAGCTGCTCGGGGGTGCGGCCCCAGAGGGTTTCGGTGTGGTCGAGGTCAACTTTCACCACCAGCACGCCGACGATCCGCTCGCGGTCCCGCACGGCTGCGGCAAAGAAGTAGCCGCGCTTGGCCGAGGTGGTGCCCTGGCCGAAGAAGCGCCCGAGGTGGCCGGCCATGGCTTCGTTGAAGTAGGGGCGGAAGGCAAAATTGCGGCCGACGAAGCTGTCGTGCTTGTCCCAGTTGGACGCGGCCAGGGTGTTGCCGCTGACGTCCATCAGGTACATCACCTCGGCACCGGTCTGCTGCACGATGTCCTTGAGCAGGCGGTTGGCGTTGGTCACCGCTTCCAGGCGCAACGGGTCGGCCAGCACGCCACGCAGTGCCGGCAGGTCGCCGAGGATCTGTGGCAAGGTTTCGTAGCGGTGCAGGGTGCCGAGCAGGTTGGCGACGTACAGGTCGAGGGTCTGGCGGTTCTGCGAGGCCAGCTCTTCCTGATAGTAGCGTTCGGCCAAGTGATGCAGCGGCCACAACAACGGGGCCAGGCACAGGGCCAACAAGGCCAGGCTGCGCCAGCGAGGACGGCGTGGGGGCGTGGGTTTTGCAATCATCACGTAAATGCGCCAGAAAAGTCTGGCGCAATTATGCGCTAGTTAAGGCAGCAGTTCCGCCTCTGCCAGTGGCACACCGACCTTGTCCTTGTCCGACAGCACCGGTGGTTGCTGCAGGCCCCAGTCGATTGCCAGCTGCGGGTCGTCCCAGCGGATGCAGCGGTCGGCGGCGGGGTTGTAGTAGTCGGTGGTCTTGTAGAGGAACTCGGCCGATTCGCTCATCACCGCAAAACCGTGGGCGAAACCGGGGGGTACCCACAGCTGGCGGTGGTTGTCGGCCGACAGGTGCACCGCGACCCATTGGCCGAACGTTGGCGAGCTTTTGCGCACGTCCACGGCAATGTCACGGATTTCCCCGTGCACCACCCGCACCAGCTTGCCTTGGGTGTTTGCCACCTGATAGTGCAGCCCGCGCAGTACACCCTTGATGGAGCGTGAGTGGTTGTCCTGGACGAACTCGGCCTTCACGCCTGTTTGCTGTGCGAACTCACGTGCGTTGAATGCCTCGAAGAAAAAACCACGGCTGTCACCGAAAACCTTCGGCTCGATGATCAGTACTTCAGGGATTGCGGTAGGAATGATGTTCATAGTGGCTCGCTGGCCCGTTGCCCAAGTATTGACCCTAGTCGGCCTTGCTGGAATTTTCCGCATGCCGATGCAACAGGATGCATAAGGTGTGGCTATGGTAGACGTCAGGCCGGTAGCGGCACCAGGCAAGGGTTCGCTCGGCTCGATTGTTATCGATTTAATTCGCCAGGTTGTGCGTGAAAATCCCGACTGTCGGGCTTCATATATCGATATATATCGGTTATAAATTGACAAACGCCCCAGCACACTCCGGCTCAGGGCCATCATAGAGGTCACCCATGAAAACCCTCAACTCCACGCCACGTGCCGATGGTTTCCACATGCCCGCCGAATGGGCGCCGCAAACCCAGGTGTGGATGGTCTGGCCGGAGCGCCCGGACAACTGGCGCCTGGGTGGCAAGCCGGCGCAGGCCGCACATGTGACCCTGGCCAAGGCCATTGCCCGCTTTGAACCTGTGACCGTCGCGGCCTCTGCTGGCCAGTACGAAAATGTCCGTCGCCAACTCGATCAGCCGAACATTCGTGTGGTTGAAATCAGCAACGATGACGCCTGGGTGCGTGACACCGGCCCAACCTTCGTCATCAACGACCAAGGTGAAGTACGTGGCGTGGACTGGGGCTTCAATGCCTGGGGCGGCTTCGACGGCGGCCTGTACGCGCCGTGGAACCGCGACGAGGAGTTGGCCGCCAAGGTGCTTGAAATGGAGCGCTGCCAGCGCTACCACACCGAAGGTTTCGTACTTGAGGGCGGTTCGATCCACGTGGACGGTGAAGGCACCGTGATCACCACTGAGGAATGCCTGCTCAACCGTAACCGCAACCCGCACCTGAACCGCGAGCAGATCGAAGCCGTGCTGCGTGATCATCTGGCGGTCGATACCGTGGTGTGGCTGCCGGATGGCCTGTTCAACGACGAAACCGACGGCCACGTCGACAACTTCTGCTGTTACGTGCGCCCGGGTGAAGTGTTACTGGCCTGGACCGATGATTCCAACGACCCCAACTATGCGCGTTGCCACGCGGCCATGGAGGTGTTGAAGAACACCCGCGATGCCAAGGGCCGTGAGTTCATCGTGCACAAGATGCCGATCCCTGGCCCGCTGTTCGCCACCGCCGAAGAGTGCGCCGGTGTCGATCAGGTGGCCGGCAGCCAGGAGCGCGACCCGTCGGTGCGCCTGGCCGGCTCGTACGTGAACTTCCTGATCGTCAATGGCGGCATCATCGCGCCAAGCTTCGACGACCCCGCAGATGCCCAAGCCAGAGCGATTCTGGCGAAGATCTTCCCTGATCACGAGGTGGTGATGATCCCTGGTCGCGAGTTGCTGCTCGGTGGCGGCAACATCCACTGCCTGACCCAGCAGCAGCCGGCGCCGGTCAAGCGCTGACAGCCTGCTGAATGAAAAAAGGCCCGTCTTGTGACGGGCCTTTTTTTCGCGCGACGCCCGGTGGCCCAGAATGGCATATGTTTTGTATTGTTTTTCAACAAGATAGCTCGGCCAGGCTGCGCTCTCCTATCTGTAACAATACTTACGTAAATTGCCGTTCACGGGCCAGGGAGTACGTGTGGAAATGAACGCAGCAAGTGAGTCGGCTTTGCGCCCATCGGCAGTGAATCACCAATCGCTCAGGGTTGTGGCGAATTGGTTGAGACACCATGGAAGCATCAGGGTCAGGATGACCGACCCGCGACGTCTGCTTGCCGGACGATACCCCCAAGGGCTGATCAGCGAAGCAGAGATGCAGGCGCTGATGGCGGTGTGGCACTGATCGAATCGGTTTTACCTGTGCCGGCCTCTTCGCGGGTAAACCCGCTCCCACAGGGAAATGCACAGTCCTGAGGGATTGCGCGGTCTCTGTGGGAGCGGGGTTACCCGCGAAAGGGCCGGTACAGGCAATAAAGATCAGAAGCTGTAACTACCCGTCACCACCAGGCTACGCGGGTCACCTACCATGATCTGCGCTGCACTGGTCGCCGAACTGTAATAGGTCTTGTCGGCAATGTTGCTCAATGCCGCCCGCACATCCCAGTCATGGGTGCGGTAACCCGCCAGCGCATCCCAACGGCCATACCCCGGCAACACCGTGGTGTTCTGGTTGTCCGCGTAACGCTCACCGACCAGCGTCAGGCCGGTTTCGGCGTACCAGCCCAGCTCCGGTTTCCAGGTCACGAACAGGCTGGCGTTGCGCTTGGCCACGTCGTTGATGCGGTTGCCTTCCTGGCCGTTGTTGTCCTTGACGATGATCGCGTCCTGCAAGCCGATGCCGCCGCGCACGTACCAGTTGCCGACGACATTGCCGGTAGCGGTCAACTCGATACCCCGCGAACGTTGCAAGCCGCTGAGCAAGATGACGTTCGGGTCGATCGGGTCGCGCGTACGGCGGTTGTACAACTCCAGCTCGTAGATGGCCAGCGTGGTGGTCAGACGCTGGTCGAGCCAGTCGCTTTTCACCCCGATTTCCTTTTGCCGGGTCTCTTCCGGGTCGGTTTCATTGCTGTTGCCCGGCGCACCAGGGGTAATGCCGATCAGGCCACCGCCCACCGGCGAGAAGGTCTTGCTCCACGAGGCGTAGAACGAATGGTCGCGCCACGGGGTGTAAACCACGCCCAGGCGTGGGCTGGTGCTGTTGCTGTCCTGTGTTTCGGACAGGCTGCGCACCTTGTTGGTGGTTTCCACTTCGAACTGGTCGAAGCGCACGCCGGCGAGAATCTGCCATTGATCGTTGAGGCGGATCTGGTCCTGCAGATAAACGCCGCGGCTGTCGACCACGGTGTGGTTGTTGCTCGATACCGCCAACGTACCATTGTGCGGCCGGCTGGGCTTGCCCAGGCCTGTCAGGTTTTGACTGCCGGCGCTGTACAACAGTGGGTCACGCTTCTGATTGCCAAACTCCAGGCCCAGCAGCAGCTTGTGTTCAAGGCCCAGGGTGTTCAAGTCGCCCTCGGCCTCCAGGTTGTTGAACAGGTTGCGGGTGTTCAGGTCTTGCTGCCAGCGCTGGCGGGTCAGGGTATTGGTGCCGGCGTTGTAGCCCGTGACATAGGTGTTGTCGAACTCGCTGTCGAGCTTGAACAGGCCCAGGGTGTGGCGCAGCTGCCAGGTTTCATTGAGCTGGTAGTTCAAGCGTGAGCGCAGGGACTGGGCGCGATCGTCGATGTAGTCGCGCTGGTCGCCATAGGTGGTGCTGCGACTTACGTCGGCCGGGCGGCCGTTGACCCCTGGGATGCCACGGTCCGGCGTGCGGTTGTAGCGGCTGTATTCGTACTGCACCAGCCAGTTCAGGTCAGGGTTGATCTGCCAACTGACCGATGGGGCGAACAACTGCCGGCTGCCGTCGATGCCGTCGCGGAAGTTGTTGTTGTCCTGGTTGCCCATGTTCAGGCGCAGGCTGACGGTGTCGCTGGGGTCGGCGCTGAGGTCGGCATACAGGCTGCGCAGGTCTTCACTTCCGGCTTGCGCTTCGATGCTGGAGCGGCGGCCCGGTTCTGGCGCCTTGCTGACCCGGTTGACGATACCGCCTTGGCTGCCACGGCCATACAGCACCGCCGCAGGCCCCTTCAGTACTTCTACCCGCTCGATGTTGTGCAGGTCGCGGATGTACTGGCTGTCGTCGCGAATGCCGTCCAGGTAGAAGTCGTTGCTGGCCTCGAAGCCGCGGATGCGTACGCTGTCGAAGCGGGTATCGGCACCGCTGCTGACGTTGGGAATGCCCTCCAGTGCCTTGCCCAGGGTGTTGCTGCCGTAATCCAGCACGTTGGCAGTTTTCACCGTGTCGATGGCCTGGGGTACATAGCGCACCGGCGTCGAGGTGCGGGTGGCGGTGCTCACCTCTTTGACTCGCGGGTTGTCTTTCTCGCGCTCGCTGTCGGCGGTAACCGACGACTCTGGCAGCGTGGTGGTGGCGGCACTGGCCAGGCTGGCGCTGAACAGCAGCGACAAACCAAGCGTTAAAGGGGAAAGGCGGCAGGGTACAAGCATGAGCACATCCGGACCGGGCAGGTGAAAAGAAGGTGCGAATGGTAATGCTTGCTATTTACTCTTGCTTGAGTATTTGTAAAGGGTTGTCTTTACATATGTGTCCGTTTGTAACAGCCTCTGCCCCCACGCGTTTGCGTGCTCAGGGAAACTGTCCGTTCGATCAAAAGGCAATTTCCTACATAAGATAAATTGCCCACTGATGGCGCCAGCCTGCATGGAAATGCACCAGACACGCCGGTGATTTTGGTTATATCAACCTGCATTTCACGTTTTTTTGACATTTGTAATCGCGCGCGGCTAGGATTCGGCCACGGCCTGCCGTGCAGGCCCGCCAGTCTGGATCCGCATAGCGTCGAACCTACGAAGGGGCGTTGGTTCCTGGCGTCATAATTGCGCAGCGTTTTTGATTAAGAAATAAGGAAAACAACATGTTGAAAACCAGGATCAGCCTGGTCGCTCTGGCGATGATCGCCGCGACCCAGGCCCAGGCCAATGACCAGGCCGACAGCAAGGGCTTCATCGAGGACAGCCACGCCAACGTCCTTCTGCGCAACGCCTACATCAACCGTGACAAGAAGCACGGCACCGACGACCAGATCGAATGGGGCCAGGCGTTCATCGCCAACTTCAACTCCGGCTTCACCCAGGGCACCGTCGGTGTCGGCGTTGACGCATTCGGCCTCTACGCCGTGCGTCTGGACGGCGGCAAAGGCCACAACGGTGGTGGCGGCGTCGACTTCTTCAAACCGCACGAAACCACCAATGCCGAAGGCAACGCCAGCTCGCCGCACAACCTGGCCCGTGGTGGTGCTGCAGTGAAATTCCGCATCTCCAACACCGTGCTGAAGTACGGCGACCAGATGCCAGCACTGCCAGTGCTGCAGTACGACGACGCGCGTCTGCTGCCAGAAAGCTTCACCGGTACCCTGATCACCTCGAAAGAGATCGAGGGCCTGGAGCTGAACGCCGGCCGCTTCACCCAGGAAGCGCGCAAAAGCGCCGAGCGCCGTGACGGTGGCGGCCTGAAGTCGATCAACGTCTTCGGTGGTAGCTACAAGTTCACCGACAACTTCACCGCTTCGCTGTACACCGCCGACAACGAAGACGTGATGAAGAAGCACTACCTGGGCTTGAACTACGTCTTCCCGATCGCCAGCGACCAGTCCCTGACCCTGGACTTCAACGGCTACAAGTCGGACATCGACCGCAAGTACGTAGAAGCTGCTGGCCTGAACGGCGACTCCAACACCATCTGGAGCCTGGCAGCCACTTACGCGTACGGTGCGCACTCGTTCACCCTCGCGCATCAGCGCAGCACCGGCAGCACCGGCTACAACTACGGCTTCTACCAGAACGCTGGCGGCGTGGGTGACGGTGGTTCGACCATCTACCTGGCCAACTCGTACTGGTCCGACTTCAACGCCGAAGACGAGCGTTCCTGGCAGCTGGGCTACGGCCTGGACTTCGGTGCCTACGGCATCCCGGGCCTGACCTACAAGCTGGCTTACGTGGTGGGTGACAACATCAATACCCGTAACGTTGCCAACCCGCAGGGCTTCGGCGAAGGTAAAGAGCGCGAGATCTTCAACCAGATCCGTTACGTGGTGCAGGACGGCCCGGCCAAGGACCTGTCCATCAAGCTGCGTAGCTCGTTCCTGCGTACCAACAACGCCGTGCAGCAGAACGGTTACAACGACGACGGCAACGAAGTCCGCGTATTCGTCGAGTACCCGATCAGCATCTTCTGATTCTGGTCTGATGTATCGAACAGCCCTGGCTTATGCCGGGGCTGTTTCTTTTCGGGGTACAGTTTTTGCCAATACGGGCATCATGTCTCCACTCTCCGGCGCAAAACTGTCACTACGTGCCATCCGCCACATCCGCGCATAGAACTCGCTTTCAATCGAGCCGCTGAGCAACTCGCCTGGCTTGAGGAACGTGTGCAGGTCCGAGAACAGCCCGATTTCGCTGGGGCTGATGCGCCGCGCCAGGTGCTTGGGCTTAAGCTCCGAAGGGTGCTCCAGGCCCGCAGCCGCCAGCATTTCGGCCAGTGCGTGCAGCGTGTTGCGATGGAAGCTGGCCACCCGCTCGGCCTTGTCAGGCACCACCAGGGCGCGCTGGCGCAGTGGGTCTTGCGTGGCCACGCCGGTCGGGCATTTATTGGTGTGGCAGCTCTGCGACTGAATGCAGCCAATGGCAAACATGAAGCCGCGTGCCGAGTTGACCCAATCCGCGCCGATAGCCAGTACGCTGGCGATGTCGAAGGCACTGACGATCTTGCCCGCAGCGCCGATCCGGATGCTGGAGCGCAGGTTCAGGCCCACCAGGGTGTTGTGCACGAACATCAAGCCTTCGCGCATGGGCACGCCCATGTTGTCGCTGAATTCGCGTGGTGCCGCGCCGGTACCGCCTTCCTTGCCATCGACCACGATGAAGTCCGGGGTGATGCCGGTGGCCAGCATGGCCTTGGCAATGCCCATGAACTCCCACGGGTGGCCCAGGCAGAATTTGAAGCCCACAGGCTTGCCGCCCGACAGTTCGCGCAGGCTGGCGACGAAATGCAGCAACTCGACCGGCGTGCGGAAGGCGCTGTGGGCGGCCGGCGAGATGCAGTCCTCGCCTGCGCGTACGCCACGGGTCTCGGCAATTTCGGCGCTCACCTTGTGCCCCGGCAAGATGCCGCCGTGGCCCGGCTTGGCGCCCTGGCTGAGCTTGATCTCGATCATTTTCACCTGTGGCGCGCGGGCCTGTTCGGCGAAGCGATGCATGTCGAAACGACCGTCTGCGGTACGGCAACCGAAGTAGCCACTGCCGATTTCCCAGATCAGGTCACCACCCTGTTCGCGGTGGTACGGGCTGATGCTGCCCTCACCGGTGTCATGGGCAAAACGCCCCATGCGCGCGCCGCGGTTGAGGGCGGCGATGGCATTGGCGCTGAGGGCACCAAAGCTCATGGCCGAGATGTTGAAGATCGAGGCCGAATAGGGCTGACGGCATTGTGGCCCGCCAATGGCGATGCGAAACGATGCCGGGTCTGGCGTGGCCACTGGCAGCATTGAATGGCTGATGAATTCGAAACCGGGCTTGTAGGCGTCGTTCAGGGTGCCGAAGGCTTTCTCGGCGCTTTCGTTCTTGGCGCGGGCGTACACCAGCGAGCGCTGCGAACGGGAGAACGGCAGCTTGTCGTCGTCACCTTCGATCAGGTACTGGCGGATTTCCGGGCGTATGGTTTCGATCAGGTAGCGGATATTGCCCAGGATCGGGTAGTTGCGGCGCACGGCGTGGTGGCTCTGACGCAGGTCGTTGAGCCCGACCAGGCTGAGCAGTGCAGTGACCAGTGTTATTGGCCATAGCCAGGCATGCTGGGGCAGCAGCGGCAGGCTGGCGAAGGTGAACAGCAGGCAGATGGCGAGGCAGGCGTAGCGGCTGGGCAGAGAGTGATTCATGGGTCCATCGCAGGCAGGATGACCGGGCATAGGATAGGCAAAGGCGGGGGAGGGAAAACCTGGGTAATCGGTAAAAGACTCTTACCTGATCAGAGAGGGAGCAGCACGCTGACCCTCAATCCGCCGCCTTCGCGGTTCAACAGTACTAGATCCCCGCCATGGCTTGCGGCGATCCGCTGAGCAATGCTCAACCCCAACCCATACCCGCCAGATGACTGATTACGCGACCCTTCACCGCGCACGAACGGGTCGGTGATTGTCGCCAGCAGCTCCGGCGCAATCCCGGGCCCGCGGTCGTCGATGTGGATGAATACGCCCGTGGTTGCGCGCTCCAGTGTGACCGAAACGTCCTTGGCATAACGCAACGCATTGACCAGCAGGTTCTGCAGGCAGCGCTGCAGCAGCAGGGCATCGACCTGCGAACAACCCGCCTGGCCATGCACCGGTAGTGGTTCTTCAGCGCTAGCCAGTTCGGCGCACTGGCGTGCCACCAGCCGGTCCAGGTCCACCTGCTGCAAATTCAGTTGCTCCCCCGCGCGCAGGTAATCGAGCACCTGGCCGATCATGTCGTCCATCTGCGCAATGTTCTGCCGCAGGCGCTGGCGGTGTTCGTCGTCCGGCAAGCGCTCCAGGCGCAGGCGCATGCGCGTTAGCGGGGTGCGCAGGTCGTGGGATACGGCGGCCAGGAAGTAGGCCTTGTCATTGACCATGGCAATCAGCCGCTGCTGCATGGCGTTGAACGCCTGGGCGGCCTGGCGCACTTCCTCCGGGCCATCCAGTGCCAAAGGCGGTTGTTCGAGGTTGCCACCCAGGCCCCGTGCGGCATCGGCCAGCCGCCGCAAAGGGCGCAGACACAGGCGCACGGCAACCAGGCACACCAGCAGCACCGCGAAGATGCGCAGCGCATACACCCGCAGCAGGTAATCGCTGATCAGCACCCAGGCCGACTCGCCGCTCCAGCCCTGCAGTTCCTGGCCATCGATGGTCAGCCAGTGGCCATCGGCCAACGGCACCGCGAACTGGATATGCGCCTGGGCCGTGCGCAGGCCGAACAGGCTGCGCCACACGATCGGCTGGCCCAGTTCATTGGTCAGTTGCACCTTCATCAGGCGCACTTCCCGCGCCTGCCCCAATTCATACGTGAGGGCCTGCTGCAACAGCAGTTCGACGCGCCTGCGCCCGCGAGGCTCGTCATCCTCAGGCGTGGGCAGCGTTTCGGCGCAGCGCAGCTGGTAGTGGGCTGGCACTTTCAGCGTACCGGCGTGGCAGCTGGCCTGGGCAATCAGTGGTGCACTGCGCGCGGCGATCAACCGAACGGGTGCCTCTAGTACCTGGGCGAAACGCACATCGAACCAGATGCTGCTCGACATCAACTGGATCACCAACGTGCCGCTGACCATGATCAGCAGCAGCTGACCAAACAAGGTGCGCGGCCACAGCCGGCGAAGCCAGCGCAAGTCAGGCATCCGTCTCGCGGCTGGCGATGCTCAGCAGGTAGCCTTCGTTGCGGATGGTGAGGATTTGCGCCGCACCCGCCGGCGCACGTCGTAGTTGCTGGCGCAGGCGGCTGACGCACATGTCCACCGAACGGTCGTCGGGCAGGTGGTCGCGGCCGAACGCACTGCGGGTCAGCTGGTCGCGTGAAACCACCCGGTTGTTGGCTTCCAGCAGTTCGCGCAGCACGCGGTAGTCGGAGCGCGGCAGGGTCAGGGTTTCGCCATCAGGGCGGGTGAGCAGGCGTTTCACGTGTTCCAGGCGAAAGCCCGCGAACAGCTGGGCATTCGCAGCCGGTTCCTCGGCCGGTGTCTCCAGGCGTTGCGGGCGACGCAGCACGGCCTTGATCCGGGCGATCAGCTCGCGTGGCTCGAAAGGCTTGGCCAGGTAGTCGTCGGCACCCACTTCCAGGCCGATGATGCGGTCCAGCGTGCTGCCCTTGGCCGACAGCATGATCACTGCCAGCCCTGGCGTCGCTTGTAACTGGCGGCACAGGCTAAGACCATCTTCACCCGGCAGCATCAGGTCGAGCACCACCAGGTCCACTTTCTGCCGCGCCAGCTGTTCGCGCATTTGCTCGCCGTCGGCAGCAGCCAGCACGATATAGCCGGCATCTGTCAGGTAATCACAAAGAAGTTCGCGGATCTCGTCGTCATCGTCGACAACCAGCAGGGTCGTGCTCATGCGGAAAAAACACCTGTGCGGTGAGGGCCGGGGCGCTCATTACGTTCAATTACATCCCCGTACATGTCGGGTCTGGAGCTTGGAGGGCCGATCCATAGAATCCTAACAAAAAATCATCTGCAAATACGAAGTCTTCCCAAATGAATCCAATAAGCATCCCGAACGCCTTCACCTCTAACAGCCAAAATGGCAATCGCCTCAAGCCGTTGGCCTTCTTCGTTGCCGTCGCTATCAGTGGCGGGGCCATGGCTGCCGACGGCCAAACCCTGGAGCTGGATGCCACCCAGATCGAGGACAGTGCGCTGCTTTCCGCCGACGACGCCGGCCAGTTGGGCTACACGGTCGAGAGCACCCGCAGCTCTACCGGCCTGGCGCTGACGCCACGGCAGACGCCGCAATCGGTCACCACCATCACCCGCCAGCAGATGGATGACCGCGACATCCACACCATCGAGCAGGCGCTGGAAACCGCCCCGGGCGTGACAGCGAGCAAATCCGAGGTGGGCGGGCGTACCGATTACCGTGCCCGTGGCTACTCCATCACCAACTGGAAGATCGACGGCCTGCAGACTCAGGGCGGCTCCGATTTCAGCGGCAGCGGCAACGCGCTCAACATGGACCTGTACGAGCGCATCGATATCGTGCGTGGCGCCAACGGCCTGCTGGGTGGCACCGGCGACCCTTCGGCCACCGTCAACCTGATCCGCAAGGCCCCAACCAAAACCTTCGGCGGCAGCGCCTATGCCACCTACGGCAGCTGGGACAAACGCCGGCTGGGTGCCGACCTGAACCTGCCGTTGTCCGAAGACGGCCGCCTGCGCTCGCGTTTCGTGATGACCCAGCAGGACGCCAACTCGTTCCGCGACAACCAGTCCGAGCGCTCCCGCGCCGCGCTGGCCAATTTCGAATTCGACCTGGACGACGCCACCACCCTCGGTGCCGGCTATCAGTACGAGTACAACAAGGTGGTGGGTGGCGGCTGGGGTGCGAACATCCCGCTGTGGTACCGCGACGGCAGCAAGACCGACCTGCCGCGCAGCACCAACGTGGTGCCCAGTTGGAGCTTTGGCGAGTACACCACCCGCACCGCATTCGGCTCGCTGCAGCACCGCTTCGACAACGACTGGGCTTTGGACCTGAAAGCAGCTCAAAGCACCACCGAAACCCTCAATCACCGCGGCCTGGCCAAGGTCAACTCGGCCGGGCGCGGCACCTATGGCGGCTACTGGGACCAGGACGGCAGCGGTGCTGTGCTGAACGGCCTGCACAGCTCCAGCGACACCACCCAGCAATCGGCGCAAATTGACCTGTCAGGCCCGTTCCAGATGTTCGGCCGCACCCACCAGGCGATGGTCGGCTACAACGACAGCCGTACCGTGGGCTGGTCACCTGAATACAGCTGCACCATGGTTGGCGACGGCCTGGCCAGTGCGCCCTCGGTGGGCTGCCTGTTCCGCGCCAACAACGGCTTGCCGGTGACGGACTGGCGTAACGGTGTGGACGACGATTACAACATGCTCGCCTCGCGTACCGGCCGCCACAGCAAGACCACCACTCGCCTGCAGGGCATGTACGCCGCTACCCGCCTGAGCATCACCGACCCGCTGTCGGTGATCGTCGGCGTGCGCACCAGCAACTACTCCACCACCACCCGCAGCGTGGCAGGCGCGCGTACCAGCCAGGAAGAGAACGGCATCGTCACCCCATACCTGGGCGCGATCTACGACCTCAACGACAACTACTCGCTGTACGCCAGCTACACCGACATCTTCACCCCACAAACCTCTGAAACCAGCAGCGGCAGCAAGGTTGAGCCAATTCGCGGGCAAAGTTACGAGACGGGTATCAAGGGTGAGTGGTTCGACGGCCGCCTGAATGCCTCGGCGGCGTACTTCCGCACCAAGCAGGAAAACAAGGCGGTGCTGGACGGCGACCTGACCACACCGACCGGTGGCGACGCCTACAAGGCCGGCTCCGGCCAGGAGACTGACGGTATCGACCTGGAAGTCGCCGGTGCGTTGACCCCCAACTGGAACGTGTACGCCGGTTATACCTACCTGCACTTCCGTCGCGTCGACAGCGATGGCCGCAGCGACCCGTCGCACCTGTTCAAGGCTTCGACCACCTACCGCCTGAGCGGCCCGCTCGACCGCCTGACCCTGGGTGCAGGTGTGACGGCGCAGACCAACATCCGCGCAATTTCCAGCCCGGCAGGCCAGCCCACCAATGGTGTGAGCAATGGTGCCACCGATGTGAACTGGTCCGGTTATGCCATCTGGAATGCCATGGCCAAGTACCAGTTGACCGACGACACCAGCGTCAGCCTCAACGCCAACAACCTGTTCGACAAGCACTACTACACCCAGTACGGGTTCTATGCCGGGGGCATCTATGGAGACCCGCGTAACCTGTCGTTGACGGTGAGTACCGCGTTCTGATCAAGGCCGCCGAGGGGCTGCTTTGCAGTCCATCGGCGGCAAGCCGGGCTCCCACAGGTACAGCTCAGGCCTCAGAGACACCGGCTTCTATTGGGAGCTGCTGTCATGTATAAAATCCAGAAACTACGCAATCACTGTGGGAGCGGCTTCAGCCGCGAACACCGGGACAGGTCATCTGGGTTATCCCCGAGCCTCGCTCGCTCCCATAGGATGAGGGTGATGAATCGAATCAATCACGTAACTTCAATTCCCTGACTCGTTTGATCACGTATTGCTCAAACAGCGGATGTTTCACTACCGGTCCGTACCGCTCATAATTAGCGAAAGCCCGAAATACCGCGCCGCAGGTATCGTGCTCGCTTTGCGCTCGGTTCTTGTTGCACGCACTGGCCAATATCGCGGTGATGCTCTGAAAGTTTGCTTGCATCCCGGTGTCATCCAGAATTTCCTGGTAAATCGCGCGCCAAGGGCGAGGGTCGATTTCTTCAATCTCCCGGCCGATGAAAGACCAGCTGATGTAGCGCTGCCCATCTATATCGAATTCTTCGTAGCGGTTGTCTGCGTGGAAGTATTCCCGGTCGACGTGGGTACCTCTATGAGGGAGTGAAGGTGCGGAAGGGGAGCGTTTCCCGTTCAACACGTGGTTGCTGATATCGACCTGAACGCAAATGATGGGGCTGGGTAATGAGCTAAAGAGCTTGTAGAAGGTAGCCTCCCTTGATGCACCCACTGTGCTCTGTACTGCACGAAAGTAGGCTTCCACGGTACCTGCGCCTTCGTACTGATCGGCCAGCCAGTCGGACGGCATAAGTAGCTCGGCGGCAAAACGATTAGCTTCGGCCTCCATTTGCATGTACGCCGTGTCGGCCTGGTGTGGGCTGAGATGGGAGATGATGGTGCCGGTGTGCCAAGGAATGACGATGTGGCCGAGCTCATGGGCCAAGGTGAATTTGCGACGGGTGGCCGGAGCTGAGGCGTTAACCAGTACTCGGGGCCTTTGGCTGCCTCCTATCCCGATGGTGATGCCGTCAACGTCGTAGGGGAGGTTGAGGTATTCGAGTTCGCCGTATTCGGTTGCCAACGAGTCGAGGTCAAAGGGAGGAAGCAAATTGCGAATGGCGAGCACGCGGCGTGCCATTTTTTCCTCAGGTGCCATCAGATCTTGCCGACGCTGCGCAACCAGGCTTCTACTTTGGTCGCTTCAGCGATTGACCCTGCGCGAGCCGCCATTGCGTGTCTGTCCTGCGCCAACTCCTGGTCAAGCGTGATGCCGCGTTTCCTGGCTGTAAGCACGAACGGAAGTACGGAGGGGGTGGTTGCCCAAAGTTGGTATTCTTCCCAGCTCATGCCGAGGTACTCGTGCAGCTCCATGTCTAAACCTTGGCGCCCTTCGTGCCAGTCCTCGACAAAACGCTCGATTTCTTCTTCCAGCACGCTGCCTTCCAGGCATAGCTCGACAAAACTCATGTGAACCTCTCAGTTCGGTTTGATCCGTCGCCCGCGGACCGGGGGCTTCAGTGCAATGCCAGTATCAGGGCAGACCGAGCCTAGATGAAAGCCGCGTCGGTCGAAGACTTCGAATTCACCGTGTAGCGAGTCCCATGAATAGTATCGTTGCGCCACGGTATCAAAGTAGTACTTGCGGCCGCCCTCTACAAACGCGACGGTCATACCGCTGACGATAGAGGGATTGGGCCTGGGTTTGCCGCCCATCCAGCATTCCTTATCCAGATTTGAAATCGGCATCACTGCCGTTGAGGGGCAAAAGTCTACAACAATTACTTTCGGTGTATGCGCAACCGCCGGGCACAATTCGTATCAGGCTATGGCAGCCTGATTTTTGCCGCTGTATAACGAAAAAACCCGCCAGAAGGCGGGTTTTTTGGGGGTTCCAGAGATTTTGAAAACTTTCTATGGAACCTTGAATGGTGCCGGCACCAGGAATCGAACCCGGGACCTACTGATTACAAGTCAGTTGCTCTACCATCTGAGCTATACCGGCAATGGGGCGTCATTATAACGATCGTTTGACGCCTGTAAACCACTTCTTTTCAAATCTTTGAAAATGACCTAAGTCACCGGCCCAAAAGAAGAATTTTCTTACCAGCCGCGGTGGATGGTGTTGACGTTTGGCTCGCTTTTGCTCGGGTTGAAGAACAGCTTGTCGTTGTCGCAGCCCCGCTTGCGGCAAGGGCTTTCGGTGCGCAGGGGCAGGCCGTTGTCGCCGCCCAGTTGCATGCCGGGGTGGTTCCAGCCCAGGTTGCGGTTGGGGTGGGGCGCGGTGTTGCTGGCGCAGGCGGTCAGGCCCAGGGCGAGGGTCAACAGGGCGAGGGTTTTGGCTTGGGTCACGATGGTTGGGTCCGTTAGTCCATTGTCGGTTCTGGCGCGACGCCAGAAGGTCGCGGGGCTGGCGGGCAGCGCGCGACGTCACTTTTTAATGATTTGGGGGTGGATGATACACCGTTGCGGAGGTTGCGCATTAGCCTTGTGTTGGCTGATAGGCTCTCTTCGCGGGTAAACCCGTTTCCACAGGGATAGCGTCAGCTTTTAGATTTTGAGCAAGACAGTTGCTTCCACAAGGCACGCATAAAGGCCTATTGCACCAACCACAAGAAATGTTTATGCACAAGTGGCATTACCCTCTTGCGCGAAAGGCATGCCGGAACGCTACGCCGCTGGTCTTTGCGCAAATGCCTGTTTTTACTGGCGTGTAGCTGCGGGCAGGCATAAGCCAAGCGTTTGAAATAGCGCTCGGATCCAACAGGTAATCAAAAGCTTGTTCACAGACTTATCCACAGGTTGTGCTGCGGCTAACCGTCGCGTTCTGCGAGGATGAGCAGGTTGCGCGGGGTGAGTGGATAGTCACAAAACAGGCCCAGGCGCACTTCGTAGCCTTGTTCTTCGAGGAACAGGGCGCGATCGAGCACCAGCCACAGCTCCAGCGGCCGGCGGAACAGGTTGCGTACGCGCTCCAGGTTGCGTACCTCGGCCAGGCGTTGCCAGCCGGCAGCTTCCAGTGCAGCCCAGTCCGGGTTGCCGCTCAGGGGCAGTTGCTTGAGTTCGGCCAAGTCGCGGCAGTACTGCGCGAAGGGCTTCTCCAGCCAGGCTACCGGCAGCGATGGCGTTGGCAGGTATTCGCTGCTCTGGCGTTGCTGGCGTTGCAGCAGGTCGAAGCCCAGGCGTCGGGCCATCGAGGTGTCGCGCTGACGTCGCACACGGGCGCCTGCGGTGACGGTTTCGCTCAGGGACAGGCCCAGGTCATCCAGCGACAATTGTAAGCTGGACGCTTGCCCCTTTGTGGATAACGCCTGGTACTGCTGCGCCGCAATGCGGTTGTAGCAGCAAGGTGCAACGGCCAGTTGCCGGCAACCTTGCTCGCTGGCCAGTTGCATCAGGCGCACATGCAGATCGCCACAGGCATGCAGGGCAACCACGCTTTTCTCACCAACCAGGTGGCGGGCGCTGTCGCTGGCCATTACATCCTGATGTACGTGCTGCGCTGACAAGTGATGGTGGGCGCTCAGGGCTTGGCCGGCAGCGACCAGTTCGGCGTCGTACTCCAGGCAGGTCAGTTGCTGGCCGGGTTGCAGCAGGCGGCGGCCGAGGTGGCCTTTGCCAGCGCACCAGTCCAGCCAGTGGTGCGGCTGGGTACGGAAAGCCAGGTGGCTGGCGAAGGCTTCGATCTGCTGCCATTTGCGGCCGGGGACGGCGACGTCCAGGCGATGGGGGGCGGCAGGGAGCTCAGTTTCCGGGAGGTTGCCCAGGGCGGATAGCTGTTGGGCTTGCTGGGCCAGTTGCGGGAACGGGGCCGGCAACGAATCAGCAGCGTCGGGGTTTTCTGCATCTGCCAGGGAGGCTTGGCGCAAGTGAGCGGCGAGCTCGGGGTGTGTGGTTTCCCAGTCCAGTTGCAGGGTGGTGAAGGGGCGCGGTTTCCACAGCTGTTGGTGCTCGATCAGGAACTGGTCGAGGGCCTGGAAGCGGGTGCTTAGTTGGTGGCTGTGGAGATGGCTGGGCATGAGAAGGATGTGTGTCGAGTTTGAGGGCCTCTTCGCGGGTGAACCCGCTCCCACAGGATTAGCACAGGTTTCAAGGCTTGTGATGTACCTGTGGGAGCGGGTTTACCCGCGAAATGGCCAGTAAGGTCTCAGCGACCCTGGCAGGCGTCTACGCGCAGCCAGCGTTCCAGCAGCTTGAAGCCCTGTACCAGCATGAACGAGATCACCAGGTAGAACACGCCTGCAGCAAAGAAGATCTCCACCGGCAGGTAGGTACGGGCAATGATGGTACGGGCCATGCCGGTCAGTTCCAGCAGGGTCACGGTACTGGCCAGGGCGCTGGCCTTGAGCATCAGGATCACTTCGTTGCTGTACGCCGGCAGACCGATGCGCGCAGCGCGCGGCAGCATGATGTAGAACAGCGCCTTGCCCCGCGACATGCCCAGCGCCCGTGCTGCTTCGATCTCACCTTTGGGGATCGACTGCAGCGCGCCGCGCAGGATCTCGGCAATGTAGGCGGCGGTGTGCAGGGTCATGGTCAGTACCGTGCACCAGAACGGATCGCGCAGGTACGGCCACAGCGCGCTGGCGCGCACTGCATCGAACTGCGCCAGGCCGTAGTAGACCAGAAACAGCTGCACCAGCAGCGGCGTACCACGGAAGAAGAAAATGTAGCTGAATGGCACCGCGCGCACGTACCAGTGGCGCGAAGAGCGGGCGATGCCCAGCGGGATGGCCAGGATCAACCCGGCAACCACCGCAATGGCCACCAGCTCCAGGGTCAGGACCGCGCCCTCGGCCAGGCGTGGCAGCCATTTGAAGATGACTTCCCAATTCATTATTCAGCCCTCGCAAAGCCGCGAGCGGCGCGTTTTTCCATGAAGTACATGCCGGTCATGGCAACGACGGTCAGGCTCAGGTAAATACAGGCGGCGACCATGTAGAAAGTGAACGGCTCTTTGGTCACGGTCACACCGATTTGCGAGTGACGCATGATTTCTTCCAGGCCGATCACCGATACCAGCGCGGTGTCTTTCATCAGGATCATGAACAGGTTGCCAAGGCCGGGCAGGGCGATGCGCCACATCTGCGGGAGGATGATCCGCGACAGGATGCGGCCTTTGGACAGGCCCAGCGCCATGCCCGCTTCACGGTGGCCCTTGGGGATCGCCAGGATAGCGCCACGGAACACTTCGGTGGCGTATGCGCCAAAGCACAGGCCCAGGGCAATTACGCCCGCAGCGAAGGCGCTGAGCTCCAGGCCCGGCATGTTCAGGGCTTCGCCGAGGCTGTTCATCAGCCCGACGGTGCCGAAGTAGATAAGCAGCACCCACAGCAGTTCGGGCACGCCGCGAACCAGG
The DNA here is from genome assembly GCA_029202525.1 of Candidatus Pseudomonas phytovorans. Taxonomy (NCBI): domain Bacteria; kingdom Pseudomonadati; phylum Pseudomonadota; class Gammaproteobacteria; order Pseudomonadales; family Pseudomonadaceae; genus Pseudomonas; species Candidatus Pseudomonas phytovorans. The sequence continues at coordinate 204,890 of CP119325.1, read as the reverse complement.
GTCGAGTAAAAGCCGCCAAGCCATTGCAGCGGCTTGGCCGGGGAGGTCTTGGCCAGGGCGCCGAGCAAGCCCAGCACCAGCCCCAGCAGCAAGGCGCAAAGCGCCAGTTTTACGGTCATCAGGGTGCCGGCCATCATGGCCGGACCGAATCCGTGCAGGTCGATATTCATGGGCAGGTCATTCTAGGGACTGGCGCGCCGCAAGGGCGCGCCAATCGGGGCGGGTCATTCGATGCTGAACGGGAAGTACTTGTCGTTGATTTTTTTGTACGTGCCGTCGGCTTTGATTTCGGCCAGGGCTTTGTTCAGGTCATCGCGCAGCTTGGTGTCACCTTTGCGCACGGCAATGCCGATCTTGTCGCTGTCTACTACAGGCTCGCCCTTGAACTCATAATTCTTGCCTGCGTCGGACTTGAGCCATTCGTACTGCACGTACTTATCGGCCAAGATGCCGTCAACTCGGCCTGAGGTCAGGTCCAGATAGGCGTTTTCCTGAGTGTCATAAAGCTGGATGGACTTCAGGATGTCCTTGTAGTTGTCTTCAAGCCAGGTGCCGGCCAGCGTGGCACGTTGAGTGCCGATGACCTTACCCTTCAAGTAGTCCTTGTCGGTCTTGAAGTCGACGTTTTTCGGCGCAATGAACTGCAGCTTGTTGGAGTAGTACGGGTCGGTGAAGTCCACGGCCTGCTTGCGCTCGTCGGTGATCGACAGCGACGACACCAGGAAGTCGAACTTCTTGGCGTTCAGGGCCGGGATGATGCCGTCCCAGTCGGAGGTAACAACCGAGCACTCGACCTTCATCTTGGCGCACAGGGCGTCGCCGATGTCTTTGTCGAAACCAACCACGTTACCGCTGGCATCCTTGTTGTTGAACGGTGGGTAGGCGGCTTCGATGCCCATGCGCAGTTTTTCTGCGGCCATGGCGTTTGCCGACATCACCAGCGTGGCAGCAGCTGCCAGGAGAAACTTCTTGTAAGTGTGCATGTATTGCTCCGTTAGCGGTGGCTTGACATGAATTGCTTGCAACGCGCCGAGGTCGGGTTTTCGAAGACCTGCTGCGGCGATCCCTGCTCTTCGACCAGGCCCTGGTGCAGGAAGACGACTTCACTGGACACATGGCGGGCAAAGCTCATCTCGTGCGTTACCAGCAGCATGGTACGGCCTTCATCGGCCAATGCGCGGATAACGTTTAGCACTTCCTGGACCATTTCCGGGTCGAGCGCCGAAGTAGGCTCGTCGAACAGGATGACTTTAGGCTTCATGGCCAGGGTACGGGCAATGGCGGCACGCTGTTGCTGGCCACCGGATAGTTGGGCGGGGTAGCTGTGGCGTTTGTCGTAGATGCCCACCTTGTTCAGCAGCGCTTCGGCGGCTTCTGTTGCTTCGGCTTTGCTTTGGCCAAGCACGCGGCGTGGCGCCTCGATGATGTTGTCGAGGACCGACATGTGCGGCCACAGGTTGAAGTTCTGGAAGACAAAGCCGATTTCGCTGCGCAGGCGGTTGATCTGGCGGTTGTCGGCGGCAATCAGGTCGCCGTTTTTGGCAGCCTTGAGCTTGAGCGCTTCGCCGGCAACCAGGATTTCGCCCTGGTGCGGGTTTTCTAGCAGGTTGATGCAACGCAGCAAGGTGGACTTGCCGGAGCCGGACGACCCCAGGATGGAGATCACGTCACCGTCGCGTGCGGTCAGCGAAATGCCCTTGAGAATTTCCTGCTCGCCGTAGCGTTTGTGCAAGTTGCGGATTTCCAGCGCGGGCGTGGCCTGAGCCATGTGCGGTCCTCTTGTGTTCGGGTGCGTTCCCAGCTGTTGGCGGCCTTCCTGGCGTGCGCCAAGCTAGCATAGCGGCATTATGACGGCCAACAGGCTCGCCGGGGACTGTGGGCACTGGTGGGGCAGTTTGTCGCATCGCTACAGCGTAACGTCGCGCAGATGTCCGCGAAGGTGTCGCCCAGCACCAGAGCCTTGATGAAAAAAGGCGCGATGGTGCCAGCTTTAGCCCGCTCATGGAAGCGGTTTTGGCCCATCCGCGGGGTAAACCCGACCTTTAGGTCAAACGTCTTCAATGTGAGCGGGGTTACCCACAAATACGTCAGCGGGTTAAAAGGTTGTACCTCAAGGTTGCACTTTTCTGCATTGCGCTGGTGCACAGGTGTTACCGGGGAGCACCTTTGGTGCGTTTGTAAGTGGGTATTTCAGTAATCCGATGTTTTGGCGTCCATTCGGTCAAGGCTTGGCCGAAAGCCCTCCAAACCGCGTCCTGAAAGGCCCGCAGAATTTTCTGACGAATGCATTCAGCACATGGCGCGCTAATTGCCATAGGAAACCGCCGATTGCAGCGACGCCTAGGTCAACCCCAGGCGCGCTCCGTACCCGCAGTCGGCGTGGTCCACTCCTTACAAAGGTAGTTTTAATGAGCGGTAACAATTCCAATGACCTCGCTCAGGGGCTCAAACAACGGCATGTGACCATGCTGTCCATCGCTGGCGTCATCGGTGCCGGCCTGTTCGTAGGCTCCGGCCACGCCATCGCCGCTGCCGGCCCGGCCGTGCTGCTGGCTTACGCCGCCGCCGGTACGCTGGTCGTGCTGGTGATGCGCATGCTGGGTGAAATGGCGGTCGCCTCGCCTGACACTGGTTCTTTCTCTACTTATGCCGACCGCGCCATCGGGCGTTGGGCCGGTTTTACCATTGGCTGGCTGTACTGGTGGTTCTGGGTGCTGGTGATTCCGCTGGAGGCCAACGCCGCCGCGGCCATTCTGCATGCCTGGTTCCCTGCGGTTGACCTGTGGGCGTTCTCTCTGATCATTACCTTGGCGCTGACCCTGACCAACCTGTGCAGCGTGAAGAACTACGGTGAGTTCGAGTTCTGGTTCGCCCTGCTCAAGGTGCTGGCGATCATCGGCTTCATCGCCGTGGGTTGTGCTGCGCTGTTCGGCTTTGTGCCAAACAGCCAGGTAAGCGGTGCCAGCCACCTGTTCGATACCCAAGGTTTCATGCCTAACGGCTTGGGCGCAGTGCTGGCAGCCATGCTGACCACCATGTTCTCGTTCATGGGTACCGAAATTGTCACCATCGCCGCTGCCGAGTCGAAGGACCCGGGCAAGCAGATCAGCCGCGCGACCAACTCGGTCATCTGGCGTATCTGCCTGTTCTACCTGGTGTCGATCTTCCTGGTCGTGGCCCTGGTGCCGTGGAACGACCCGGCCCTGGCTGAGCTGGGCTCCTACCAGACCGTGCTGAGTCGTATCGGTGTGCCGAATGCCAAGCTGATCGTCGACATCGTCGTGCTGATTGCCGTGACCAGCTGCCTGAACTCGGCGCTGTACACCTCTTCGCGCATGCTGTTCTCGTTGAGCAAGCGTGGCGACGCCCCGGCTATTGCCCAGCGCACCACCAAGGCGGCGACCCCGCATGTGGCGGTACTGATGTCCACCGCAGCGGCGTTCCTCTGCGTGTTCGCCAACTTCCTGGCTCCGGCCCAGGTGTTCGAGTTCCTGCTGGCAAGCTCTGGCGCCATTGCGCTGCTGGTTTATCTGGTGATTGCCGTGTCGCAACTGCGCATGCGTGCCCAGCGTGAAGCCCGCGGCGAGAAGATCTCGTTCAAGATGTGGCTGTTCCCGGGCCTGACCTGGGCGACCATTGCCTTCATCGTCGCCGTGTTGGTGGTGATGGCGCTGGGTGAAGATCACCGCGTCGAAATCATGGCGACCGCGCTGTTGAGCATTGGTGTGGTGGCGGCTGGCTTGCTGGTGCACCGCAAGCGTGAGGCTGCAGGGCGGGTGGCGCTGGATAACTGATCCGCGCTGGCTGCAATGAAAAGGCCGCGTCCTGAGAGGGGCGCGGCCTTTTTTGTTGCCTGTACCGGCCTCTTCGCGGGTGAACCCGCTCCCACAGGGATGTCACAGCACTTGAGGTGTGTGGTGTCTCTGTGGGAGCGGGTTCACCCGCGAAAGGGCCGGCACAGGTTAGATCTACCTGTCAGCCAAACTGCTTCTGCAGTTGCTGTTGCTTGGCCACCACTTCGGACGCGGCAACATAGGCTTCCTGGAACTCATCGCTTTCCAGCCAGGCCATGGTGGCCTCTTCGTCGGCGCCATCGAGCCAGCTGCGGTAGGCGTTGAACACCAGCACGATGTAGTCGGTGGCGTGCTCTTCGTTATGCCCTTTCAGTACCAGTGCCAGCAGTGGTTCGGCCAGGAACACCGAAATCATCGCGACCAGGCCGGTTTCCTGTGCGGCTTTCATTCTTTCAAACAGATCGTCGTAGCTGTTCGATTCCAGTGCCTTGTTGAACACCTGCTCGATGCTGGCGCTGTCGCCTGCACTGGCCTTGACTGCCTGGCCGCTGCGTACCATGCGGTTCTGCTTGGCCTTGCTGGCGGCGCGCTTGGCGCGTTTTTGTTGCTTGGTTGGGGTGGCCATCGAGTGAGTCCTTGGGTGTGTCTGAAAAGTGCGTGCATTGAATCGCACTTGCCTGCGAAACCCAAGCGGCATGCGACGGTCTCAGTCACGCTGCCGGATGCCCGGTACCTGCTCATGAGGAATTCACGGATGAAAACATCGCTCGCGCTTTGCCTGCTGACTGTGGCGCTAGGCGGCTGCGGCAACATCGCCGCAGTCAAGTCGTTCAACACCCCGTATGGCTCTCCGACCTCTGGTGATACCGCGCGTCTGCGGGTCATCGCCGATGGGATGGTACGTGCCGTACCGGGCAAGGACTGCGTCGACTGGTACAGCCCGGGGGCAGGGGTGATTGCCGTTCCGCAAAAGGGCTTCGCCGACCGTAATGGCGAAAGCCTGGGTATGCCCGAGGGCGCTAGTGCCATGCAGGGTGATGTGGTCAGTGAGGTGCTTGTCCCGGCCGGCAAGCCGTTCACCCTGCACTTTCTTGATGGCGGCCGTGGCAGCTACAACAGCGTCACCAACTGCCTGGGCATGTTCTACTTCGTGCCGCAGAAGGGCGCCGACTACGAAGTGGTGGTCCATGGCTACAGTGCCTGCGGCGTGAAGCTACAGCAACTGGGGGCAGAGGCGCCGGTGCAGGTCACAAAAGCTGAATACTGCAGCGTCATGGCCAACTTCTGATGCCTCCTGCCTGGCTGGTTCGTGCCTGCGGCTGAGCAGGGTTGGTTCAACAGTTTGAAACAGGTGCAAATTGATGTAATGTGAACTGTGGTTTACATTTTTCTAATGCCCACAATCATTCAAACTGAGACATATAGAAGGTGGTTCGCTGCACTGCGGGATGATCGCGCGCGGGCTCGAATCAATGTGAGGTTGCGTCGAATCGAGCTTGGGGCGTTGGGTGACTGTAAGCCGATCGGTGAAGGAGTATCCGAGGCTCGGATCGACTTTGGTCCAGGCTATCGGGTTTATTTCGTTCGACGTGGCTATGAAGTGATCATTCTGTTAGCAGGTGGCGACAAAGCCACGCAGGCCAGAGATATCAAATCTGCGCTCAAATTGGCACGCGATCTTTAGGAGGCCGCCATGACGGGTAACAAACTCACCAAATGGGACGTTGTTGACCATTTGAAGACCGAGCAAGACATGCTCTTGTACCTTGAGGCCTGTCTTGAGGAGAACGACCCAACGCTGCTTGCAGCCGCTTTGGGAGATATCGCTCGGGCCCGTGGTATGGCTCAGCTGGCTCGCGACACGGGTCTCACTCGAGAAGGCTTGTACAAGGCCTTGTCCGCAGAGGGTAACCCCAGCCTGGCGACCATCATGAAGGTCATGGCGGCGCTAGGCATAAGGCTTCATGCTGAAGCAGTGCCCCCTCAGGCCGCTGGGTAGCGGTATGGGTTGTCGGTAAAACGCAAGGGGCAGCTTGATGCTGCCTCAGACAGAGAAATCACAGACAACAAAAAACCCGCACTAGGCGGGTTTCTTGTTGTCGCTTCGGGTAACTTTGCAACCACCAGAAGCTTGAAGGTGGTGCCCAGAGACGGAGTCGAACCGCCGACACGAGGATTTTCAATCCTCTGCTCTACCGACTGAGCTATCTGGGCGACGAGGTGAATTAAATAGATTTCCGGACCGCTCGTCAACGACTTTTTGAAAAAATTTTAAATTAATTCCGTCGCTTACGATTTTTGGGGTCATTCGGCCGGTGGAACGTAGCCGTCTGCCTGGGCGTAGTCTTCGCCAGCGAAAAACTTGTCCATCTCGCCCTGGATGAACCTGCGGTCCTCGGCGTTCATCATGTTCAGGCGTTTTTCGTTGATCAGCAGTGTCTGGTGCTTCTGCCAGTCGGCCCAGGCTTTCTGCGAGACGTGTTCGAAGATTTCCAGGCCCTTGGCGCCGGGGTAGGGCGGGCGCTCCAGGCCTGGCAGTTCTTCTTTGTACTTGCGGCACATCACGGTGCGGGTCATCGGGCGTCTCCTGCAATCAGTTCGTCGGCCGCGCGTTCAAGCAGCTTTTTCACCGGGGCGGCAAGGCCCAGGCGCGGCGGGGTGGCGAGGTTATACCAGAGCCAGTCGGCCTCGGCCACGTGCTCGCCGACCAAGTCGACGTGCACCAGCCAGGGCTCGATTGCCAGCTGGAAGTGGCTGAAGGTATGGGTCAGGCCGTCCATGGCGCGCCTGTCAGCCAGGCGCAGGCCGTGCTGGTAGGCCAGGTCGTCGAGCTGGGCGATGTCGTCCAGTTCCGGCAGGCTCCACAAACCACCCCACAGGCCGCTGGAAGGGCGGCGATAAAGCAAGATGGCGCCTTCGTGGTTGGCCAGCAGTGGCATCAGCGTGCGCCGTTGCGGCAGCGCCTTGCGCGGTTTGGGCTCCGGGTAGCGGGTTTCTTCACCGTGCAGGTGCGCCTCGCAGCCGCGCTGCAATGGGCAGATCAGGCAACTGGGCTTGCTGCGGGTGCACAGCGTGGCACCCATGTCCATCATGGCCTGGGTGTAGTGGTTGGCGCGTTGCTGCGGGGTAAAACGCTCGGCCGTGGCCCACAGCTGGTTGGCCACCTTGGGCTCGCCGGGGTAGCCGGCCTGGGCGGTGTAGCGGGCCAGCACGCGCTTGACGTTACCGTCGAGGATCGGCGCGCGAATGCCCATGCTGATGCTGGCAATGGCGCCGGCCGTGGAGCGGCCGATGCCGGGCAGCTCGGTAAGCTGCTCGACACTGCGCGGAAACTCGCCGCCATGTTGCTCGACGACGATCTTTGCGGCCTTTTGCAGGTTACGTGCGCGGGTGTAGTAGCCCAGCCCCGTCCACAAGTGCAGCACTTCGTCCTCCGGCGCCTCGGCCAGGGCCTGCACGGTCGGCAGGGCCTGCATGAACCGGTCGAAGTAGTTGAGCACGGTGCTGACCTGGGTCTGCTGCAACATGATTTCCGACACCCACACCCGGTATGGGGTAATGCCCTGTTGCCAGGGCAGTTCGTGCCGGCCGTGCTCGTCATACCAGTCCAGCACAGCGCTGGAGAACTGCTCGGGGCTCATCGCTTGAACAGCCCCTTGAGTGCGTCTTTTACTTCCGGGCTCACTTTGTCTCCGAGTTTCTCTTCAAGCTTTTCATCAATCTTGTCTTTCAGGCGGTTGCCGGCCAGCTTCGCGGCTACCTTGCCCATGCCGCCCTGGTCCAGGCGACAGGCCTTGGCGCCGAGTTCCAGCGGGCCGCGGCAGCGCAGCGGCACTTCAACGCCCACATAGCGTTCGTTGACCTGGCAGGCCGGGTCCGGCATGGCGCGCTGGTCGCCTTCGACAATCACGCCGACGTTGTAGTCCATGCCCAGCACGCGCAGGTCGAGGTCGCCGTGGCCGTTGACGGTCAGGCCCGGGATGCGCGCCTTGAGGTCCGGGTTGCTGGCAACGCCATTGCGCACCACCAGGCTGCCGCGCAGTTCCTGGAACGGGGTGTCCTTGCCACGTGGCTCGCCGCTCAAGGTTTTGCGGTTGAGTGTGGCGATGGCCTGGCACAGCTGCTGTTCCAGATTGGCGTTGACCAGCACGCCATCATTGATGGTGAAGTTGGCGCTGCCGTTGAGGGTGTCGACCAGGGCTTTCTGGCTGTTGCCAGTAGCGGTGAGGTCGCTGGTCAGGGTCAGCAGGCCTTTGACCGGTGGCACCTGGTCCTTCCCTTCGGTCTTGATGAAGTGCTCTACCGGCACCCGCTGGATGTTGGTGTTCACACCCAACTGCGGTACGGCAGGGCGCACGTCGACCGTGCCTTTGGCTTCGAAGGTGCCGTTGTACAGCTCGCCACGCAAGGTTTGCAGGGTCAGCAGGCCGCCTTGGCCGATGGCCTTGAGCTGGGCATCTTCGATCGGCAGCTTGTCGACGGTCAGCGAGCCAAAGGCCAGGTCGGCCTGCAGGTCGAGGGCACGCAGGCGGTCGACCGGCAGCAGCTTGTCGTCGCTCCAGGCTACCTGGGTCGGGGCGTTGGGCAGTGGTGTGGTACCGGCACCGGCTACGGCGCTGGCTTCTTGCTGCTTGACCTCGGCCTGGCGCGCGGCAGTGGCGCCCTTGGCCTCTTCGCTCTTGGCTGGCAGGTAGCGGTCAGCGTCGAAGGTGTCGCCCTTGAGCTGCAGGCGCAGGGCCTGCTTGGCGAAGTCTTCCACGGCCACACGGCCACTGAAGGTACTGTCATCCAGCTTCACCGCCAGGTCTTCCAGGGCCAGGCTGTTTGCTGTGCCCTGCAGGCGGGTGACCAGCTCCAGTTTGGCGAAGGCTGCCGAGTCGTTGGTGGCCGGCAGCGGGCGGCCAATGCTGTCGAGGAAGGTGCGCAGGTTGAACTGCGCGATGGAAAGGCCACCGCTCAGTTGTGGCGCCTTGTCCAGGTCACGCACATTCAGCTCGCCCAGGGCACGCAGCTGGTTGGCCGAAACTTTCAGGCCGTTCCACGAAGCGACATTGGCGGCCATGTCGACCAGTAGTTGGCCCTGGGCGGCGAAGGTCACGGTCTTGCCGCCGGTTGGCTCACCCGAGGTTTCGCCTGACAGGCGCATGTCCTCGAAGTTGTAGCGCTTGAGCTTGCGGTCGAAGCGCAGTTCGCCGGCCAGCTCGGTGCGGGCCTTGATGTTCGGCTCGCTGGCGCTGATAAAGGCACTGGCCTTGAGCGGAATGTTCGCGCCTTCGTGAACCGGGCCGGTGCTCAGCTGGATGCTCTCGGCGCTGTAGGTCTGGCCAGTCTTGGCATCGGTGTACTGCACGCGGGCGTTGTTCACGGTCAGGCTGTCGATGTCCAGCTTGACGGCACGCTCGTTGCCATCGGCAGGCGCCGGCTTCGGTTCGGCGGGGGCCTGAGCGGGGGCATTCGCTTGCGCATCGGCAGGGGTGCCGTTCTGCGCGGGCAGCGGCTTGCCGATGTCTTCCCAGTTGCCATGGCCGTGTTCGTCGCGGGCCAGGGTCAGATTAAGGCCTTCGACGCGCACGTCGCTCATCTGCACTTCGCGGCGCAGCAACGGCAGCACGCGCACGGACAGGCCGAGCATTTGCAGGTCGGCGAACGGCTCCTTGGGTTTGGCCAAGGTGGCGATGCTTGCTTCGTGCAGCTCCAGGCCCAGCCACGGGAACAGGCTCCAGCCAATGTCACCGTTGAGGGTCAGCTCGACGTGAGCCTTGTCGCGCGCCAGCTGGCGAATCTCGTCTTTGTAGTCGTTGGGATCAAAGAGGTGGGTCAGGGCGAAGCCCAGCGCCACGATGATCAGCAGCAACCCGAGAAGCCCCAGTCCCAGGATTTTGCCGAACGCTTTCATGGGCGAGTCCTTGTAGTCCGTTAGTGAATTCAGGCGGCAGAGTATAACGCCGCGGTGGTTGTCCCTGCTTATTCGGCTAGAGATACAGGGCATTTCCTACACTTGCAGCAGATGGTACGGCTTTCCACAGGCAAACAGGACCGTTTCAGCAGAGCAAAAAATCACGATATCAGATTGCTTTCACGCCACTTGGCTCTGCTAATCTTGCGCCGCTTTGCGAGCACCCACCCTATAAGAAGGATCAGATCCATGACCAGTACCGTCGCGGCAGGGACCTCGGCCACTGCGCCAGGCTTCCTGACCAAGGAACGCATCATCGCCCGCCCGGGCTTCAACCGCTGGCTGGTCCCGCCCGCGGCCCTTGCCATTCATCTGTGCATCGGCATGGCCTATGGTTTCTCGGTGTTCTGGCTGCCCCTGTCGCAAGCACTTGGGATCACCGCCCCTGTCGCCTGCGCGGCGGACATGGGCTTTGTTGCCCGCCTGTTCAGCGCTGAGTGCGACTGGCCTATCTCGATGTTGAGCTGGATCTACACCCTGTTCTTCGTCTTCCTCGGATGCTCGGCGGCAGTGCTTGGCGGTTGGCTGGAGCACGCTGGCCCACGCAAGGCCGGGCTTGTATCGGCACTGTGCTGGTGCGGTGGCATGCTGATCTCGGCCATTGGCGTGAAAACCCACCAGCTTTGGTTGATGTGGCTGGGCTCCGGGGTGATCGGCGGTATCGGCCTGGGCCTGGGCTATATTTCGCCCGTGTCGACCCTGATCAAATGGTTCCCGGACAAACGTGGCATGGCCACCGGTATGGCAATCATGGGTTTCGGCGGCGGGGCCATGGTGGGTGCGCCGCTGGCCACCGCGCTGATGGGGCACTTTGGCAACGAGCACGAAGTGGGCGTATGGCAGAGCTTTGTCGCGATGGCGGCGATCTACTTCGTGTTCATGACGGCTGGCGCGCTGGCTTACCGTGTGCCGCCGACCGGCTGGAAGCCTGAAGGCTGGACCGCCCCGGCGAAGAAAGCCGGCAACGCCATGGTGACCGACCGCCATGTGCACGTCAGCGTGGCCTGGAAAACCCCTCAGTTCGCCCTGATCTGGCTGGTGCTGTGCCTGAATGTGTCGGCGGGCATCGGTATTCTGGGCATGGCTTCGCCCCTGCTGCAGGAAGTATTCGCCGGCAAATTGCTGGGCAACGAACTGACCTTCAACCAGCTGAACGCTGCCCAGCTGGCGCAGATTGCCGCGATCGCCGCCGGCTTCACCGGCCTGCTGAGCCTGTTCAACATCGGTGGGCGGTTCTTCTGGGCGTCGTTCTCCGACTACATCGGCCGCAAGAACACCTACTTCGCCTTCTTCGCCTTGGGTGTTGGCCTGTACAGCCTGGTGCCGAACATGGGGCACCTGGGGAATGTGGCGCTGTTCGTGGCCGCGTTCTGCATCATCCTTTCGATGTATGGCGGCGGTTTCGCGACCGTGCCGGCCTACCTGGCTGACCTGTTTGGCACTCAGATGGTCGGCGCAATTCATGGTCGCCTGCTGACCGCTTGGGCGGCTGCCGGGGTACTTGGGCCGGTGCTGATCACCTACCTGCGCGAGTCTCAGTTGGCAGCGGGCGTGGAGCGTGCGGCAGCTTATGACATGACCTTGTACATCCTCGCCGGCCTGCTGGTGCTGGGCTTTATCTGCAACATGCTGGTTCGTCCGGTGGCCGACAAGCACTTCATGAGCGATGCCGAGCTGGCTGCCGAACGGGCCTTGAGCCATGACAAGGGTGCTGATGAGGCGCGCTCGCTGGAGTGGAAGGCCGCGCCGGGTAGCCTGCCGCTGGTGGTGTTGGCCTGGGCAGTGGTGGTCGTGCCGTTGGCCTGGGGGGTCTGGGTTACCTTGCAAAAGACCGCAGTACTGTTCCATTGATCCAAGTGCCGGGGCTGCAACGCGGCCCCGGCATGTTCGGTTGTATAGACCTGTAGCAGCATCCCACCCCCGTAATTGCTTGCGTTGCCATATGTCATCCGCGTTTCAAGCTGGCGCGTTCTGGGCCTATAATGGAGCCCTTTTCGCCCAATGATTTTGCGGAGCTGGTGATGGTCGAACGTAAGGCTTCCGTCGAGCGCAATACCCTGGAAACCCAGGTCAAGTGCTCGATCAACCTCGATGGCAGTGGCAAGGCCCGATTCGATATCGGTGTGCCTTTCCTTGAACACATGCTGGACCAGATTGCCCGCCATGGGCTGATCGACCTGGATATCGAGTGCAAGGGTGACACGCATATCGACGATCACCATACCGTCGAAGACGTCGGTATCACCCTGGGCATGGCATTCGCCCAAGCCATCGGTGACAAGAAAGGCATCTTCCGCTACGGCCACGCCTATGTGCCGCTGGACGAAGCGCTGTCGCGCGTGGTCATCGACTTCTCCGGCCGCCCAGGCCTGCAGATGCATGTGCCGTATACCCGTGCCAGCGTTGGCGGCTTTGATGTCGACCTGTTCCAGGAGTTCTTCCAAGGCTTCGTCAACCACGCCCTGGTAACCCTGCACATCGACAACCTGCGTGGCCACAACACCCACCACCAGATCGAAACCGTGTTCAAGGCTTTCGGCCGCGCCCTGCGCATGGCCACCACCCTCGACGAGCGCATGGCAGGCCAGATGCCGTCTACCAAAGGGTGCCTGTAAATGCAGACGGTAGCCGTAATCGACTATGGCATGGGCAACCTGCACTCGGTGGCCAAGGCGCTTGAGCATGTGGGCGCCGGCAAGGTGCTGGTCACCAGCGATGCCGCAGTGATCCGTGAGGCCGACCGCGTGGTGTTCCCGGGCGTAGGCGCGATTCGCGACTGCATGGCCGAAATCCGCCGCCTGGGCTTCGACAGCCTGGTGCGTGAGGTCAGCCAGGACCGCCCGTTCCTCGGCATCTGCGTTGGCATGCAGGCGCTGCTGGACAGCAGCGAAGAAAACAACGGCGTTGACTGCATCGGCCTGTTCCCCGGCCAGGTGCGTTTCTTCGGCAAAGGCCTGCAAGAAGACGGCGAGCACCTGAAGGTGCCGCACATGGGCTGGAATGAAGTAAGCCAGACCATCCACCACCCGTTGTGGCACGACATCCCTGATCTTGCCCGCTTCTACTTCGTGCACAGCTACTACATCAATGCCGGCAAGCCGGGCCAGGTCGTGGGTCGCGGTCATTACGGTGTCGATTTCGCCGCCGCGCTGGCCGAAGGCTCGCGCTTTGCCGTGCAGTTCCACCCGGAGAAGAGCCATACCCATGGCCTGCAGTTGCTGCAGAACTTCGTCGCCTGGGACGGGCGCTGGTAAATGAGCAGGTCGAAGGCCAAGGCCCCGGTCATCACGCTGGCCCCCGAGCAGGAGCGCGATGCGCTCGACACGCTCAAGCGCTTTCTCGAAGACCGTTTCGAGCTGGAGCTGGGCTCGTTCGAGGTGGCCGAAGTCCTTGAGCTGTTCAGCAAAGAAATTGCACCCCTTTACTACAACAGGGCGATTGCCGATGTTCAACTGCACCTCAAGGAGCGGTTCGAGAGCATTGAAAGCGATCTGTGGGCGCTAGAGAAGCCCTGAAACCCCAAGAACAGACAGGTTCCCAAGATGCTGATTATCCCCGCTATCGATCTGAAGGACGGTGCCTGCGTGCGCCTGCGCCAGGGCCGTATGGAAGACTCCACGGTATTTTCCGACGACCCGGTGAGCATGGCCGCCAAGTGGGTCGAGGGTGGCTGCCGCCGCCTGCACCTGGTCGACCTTAACGGTGCCTTTGAAGGCCAGCCGGTCAACGGTGAAGTGGTGACCGCCATCGCCAGGCGCTACCCGACCCTGCCGATCCAGATCGGCGGTGGCATCCGTTCGCTGGAAACCATCGAGCACTACGTCAAGGCTGGCGTCAGCTACGTGATCATCGGCACGAAGGCGGTCAAAGAGCCTGAGTTCGTGGCCGAGGCGTGCAAAGCCTTCCCGGGCAAGGTCATCGTTGGCCTGGATGCCAAGGACGGCTTCGTGGCCACCGATGGCTGGGCCGAAGTCAGCGCGGTACAGGTCATCGATCTGGCCAGGCGTTTCGAAGCGGATGGCGTGTCGTCGATCGTCTACACCGACATCGCCAAGGACGGCATGATGCAGGGCTGCAACGTGCCGTTCACCCAGGCACTGGCTGAAGCCACCCGCATCCCGGTGATCGCTTCGGGCGGCATCCACAACCTGGGCGACATCAAGGCCCTGCTGGACGCCAAGGCCCCCGGCATCATCGGCGCCATCACCGGCCGTGCCATCTACGAAGGCACCCTCGATGTTGCCGAGGCCCAGGCCTTCTGCGACAACTACCAAGGCTGAGGACTGAACCATGGCACTGGCCAAGCGCATCATCCCCTGCCTGGACGTGGACAACGGCCGGGTGGTCAAGGGCGTCAAGTTCGAGAACATCCGTGATGCCGGCGACCCGGTGGAAATCGCCCGTCGCTACAACGAGCAGGGTGCCGACGAAATCACCTTCCTCGACATCACCGCCAGCGTCGATGGCCGCGACACTACCCTGCATACCGTCGAGCGCATGGCCAGCCAGGTGTTCATCCCGCTGACCGTCGGCGGTGGCGTGCGCACCGTGCAGGACATCCGCAACCTGCTCAATGCCGGTGCCGACAAGGTTTCGATCAACACGGCTGCGGTGTTCAACCCGGAGTTCGTGGGTGAGGCGGCGGACCGTTTTGGCTCGCAGTGCATCGTTGTTGCCATCGATGCCAAGAAAGTCTCCGGGCCCGGCGAAACGCCGCGCTGGGAAATCTTCACCCACGGCGGGCGCAAGCCGACCGGGCTGGATGCTGTCGAGTGGGCGAAGAAGATGGAAGGCCTGGGCGCTGGCGAGATCCTGCTGACCAGCATGGACCAGGACGGCATGAAGAACGGTTTCGACCTGGGTGTTACCCGCGCCATCAGCGATGCGCTGGGTATTCCGGTGATTGCCTCGGGTGGGGTGGGTAACCTGCAGCACCTGGCCGACGGCATTCTGGAAGGGCATGCCAGCGCGGTGCTGGCGGCCAGTATCTTCCACTTTGGCGAGTACACGGTGCCTGAGGCCAAGGCCTACATGGCTTCGCGCGGCATCGTCGTTCGCTGATAGCTTGATTGGGGCTGCTTTGCAGCCCTTCGCGGGCACGCCCGCTCCCACAGGGATAGCGTATAGCCCAGGGCTTGCGCGGTACCTGTGGGAGCGGGCGTGCCCGCGAAGGGCCGCAAGGCGGCCCCAGTTGCGTCACCCGTGATTTTTGCCGAGCAGCGCGTGATAAAGCTCGGTATCCCCAAGAATCCCCACCACCCGGTCGTTATCCTGCAACACCAGCTTGTTGCCGGTCTGGTAACGAATCTGCAGCGCCTCGCGCATGCCGATGTCGGCGTGCACCACGGTCGGCCTGCGCTCCAGCAGCTCCACATTTTGCCCCGGTGCCCAGTTCTGCATGTCCAGCCCGTTCTGGCCTTGGCGTGCACGCTTGAGCGCGCCACCTTCGCCAAGGTCCAGCCACGAGTCGATACCCGGGTCCAGGCACACCGAGCCATTCACTCGCTTGCAGTTGTCCAGGCTGCGCATCAGGCTGCGGCCGCACAGCACGTTCAGCGGGTTGGTGTGGGCGACGAAGGTCCGCACGTATTCGTCTGCCGGGTTCAGCACGATCTCTTCCGGCTTGCTGTACTGAATGATCCGCCCGTCTTTCATGATCGCAATGCGGCTACCCAGTTTCAGTGCCTCGTCCAGGTCGTGGCTGACGAACACGATGGTCTTGCTCAGCTTGGCCTGCAGGCCCAGCAGCTCGTCTTGCAGGCCCTGGCGGATCAGCGGGTCGAGGGCCGAGAACGGTTCGTCCATCAGCAGGATGTCGGCATCCATCGCCAGCGCCCGGGCCAGGCCCACGCGCTGCTGCATGCCGCCAGACAGCTCGTCCGGCTTCTTGTTGCGCCATTGGGTCAGGCCCACCAGCTCAAGCTTCTCGTCGACCAGCTTGCGCCGTTCCTTTTCCGGGCGGCCCTGCATTTCCAGGCCAAAGCTGATGTTCTCGCGCACCGTCAGCCAAGGCATCAGGGCGAACTTCTGGAATACCATGGCAATGCGCTTGGTGCGCATCATCTTCAGCTCGGCCGGGGTGCAGTGGGCAATGTCGATGTGCTTGCCTTCGTGCTCGACAAACAGCTTGCCGCGGCTGACGGTGTTCAGGCCATTGATGCAGCGCAGCAGGCTCGACTTGCCCGAACCGGACAGGCCCATCAGCACGCAGATTTCGCCTTTCTCGATATCCAGGTTGGCCTTTTCAACGCCGACCACCAGGCCGGTCTGCTTGAGGATCTGCTCGCGGGTCTGGCCTTTGTCCAGCAGCGACAGCGCCTCGCGTGGCTTGTTGGAGAAAATGACGTCGACGTCTTCAAAACGAATGATGCTCATGCCTCACCCCTTACCGGCAGTTCCGGTTGCTTGCAGATACGGTCGAGCATGATTGCCAGCAACACGATCGCCAGGCCCGCTTCGAAGCCCAGGGAAATATCGGCGGTGTTCAGTGCGTTGACCACAGGTTTGCCCAGGCCGTCAGCGCCCACCAGGGCGGCGATCACCACCATCGACAGCGACAGCATGATGCACTGGGTGACGCCGGCAGCGATGCTTGGCATGGCATGCGGCAGTTCGATACGGGTGAGCAGCTGGCGCCGCGAGCAGCCAAAGGCCTTGCCGGCGTCCATCAACTCCTGCGGAACGTCGCAGATGCCCAGGTAGGTGAGGCGGATTGGCGCCGCGATGGCGAACACCACGGTAGAGATCAGCCCCGGTACCACGCCCAGGCCGAACAGGGTCAGGGTAGGGATCAGGTAGACGAAAGTGGGCACCGTCTGCATCAGGTCAAGTACCGGGCGCATGGCGGTATAGAACATCGGTTTGTGCGCAGCAAGAATGCCCAGCGGCACGCCGATCACCACACACACCACCGTGGCGAAGGTCACCTGCGCCAGGGTTTCCATGGTTTCTTGCCAATAACCCAGGTTGAAAATCAGTAGGAACGACAGGGCAACGAACGCGGTCAGGCCTACTTTGCGCTGAATAAAGTGCGCCAGGGCGGCGAACAGGGCGATGAGGACGAACGGGTTGAACCAGGTCAGGGCGCTGGTGACGCCATGGATCATGAACTCCAGGCCTTGCGCGATGGCGTCGAAGTAATTCGCGCCGTTCTGGGTCAGCCACTCGACGAACGACGCGATGTACTGCCCCAGGGGTATTTTCTGATCGATAAGCATGATAGCGAGCTTCCACCTGCATAGATTGAAATCAACCCGGGGCAGGCACGGTCCTGCCCCGAGGTAGCGCTATTGCGTATTTCGTTATTGCGCCAGCTTCGCCTTGGCCGCCTCCAGGCCTGGTTTGCCGTCCACAGTGCTAACGCCAGCCAGCCAGGCGTCCAGTTTGCCTGGGTTGTCCTTGAGCCATTTCTTGGCGGCGGCCTCGGGCTTCATCTTGTCGTCCAGGACATAGCCCATCATGGTGCTTTCATCCTTGAGCTCGAACGACAGGTTCTTCAACAGCTGGCCAACGTTGCTGCACTCCTGCGCATAGCCCTTGCGGGTGTTGGTCAATACGGTCGCCTTGCCGAAGTCGGGGCCGAAGTAATCGTCCCCGCCGGTCAGGTACTGCATTTTGAAGCGGGTGTTCATCGGGTGTGGTTCCCAGCCCAGGAACACCAGCGCCTCACCACGCTTCTGCGCGCGGTCGACCTGCGACAGCATGCCGGCCTCGCTCGATTGCACGATCTTGAAACCGGCGTCCTTCAGGCCGAAGGCGTTCTTGTCGATCATGCTCTGGATGGTGCGGTTGCCATCGTTGCCGGGCTCGATGCCGTAGATCTTGCTGTCCAGTTCCTTCTTGAACTTGGGAATGTCGGCGAAATCTTTCAGGCCCTTGTCGTACAGCGCCTGGGGCACGGCCAAGGTGTACTTGGCGTTTTCCAGGTTGGCGCGCACCGTTTCCACGGTGCCGGCGTCGCGGTACTGCTTGATGTCGTTCTCCATGGTCGGCATCCAGTTGCCGAGAAACACGTCCAGGTCCTTGCCGGTGGCCAGCGACTTGTAGGTCACCGGTACCGAGATCATGGTGGTGTGGGTTTTGTAACCCAGGGCTTCGAGCACAACGCTGGTGGTCGCAGTCGTGACTGTGATGTCGGTCCAGCCGACATCGGAGAAACGTACCGTCTGACACTGCTCGGGTTCGGCGGCCTGGGCCAGCAAGGGCGTGGACAGCAACGCAACCAGCAACAGCGAGGGTGAACCTTTCATGGATGGACTCCTGAGATTTTGTCTTCGGGTTCGCGTGGGTCGCCGGGCTTTCTGAAGGTCCGGTCGACCAGGCCTGCAGAGGGCAGGATGCGTGGCCGTGCTTTACGAGTCGCTTTCGATAATCCTCCAGCGCCGGGCAATCGCCTACTGGTAGGGTCGTATCCAGTACGGAACGGGTCGCATCCAGTAAGGGCGATGTCGCTTATGGGTTTATCCACCCCCTCGGCCGCATTTTTGCGTCACCAGGCCGCTGGAAAGCGGCGTGGTGAGGGCCGCTCCCAGGTAGCACCTGAGGTAAAAACCGCGCGGCGCTGCTGGACAAAAGTACGTCGGTTGCAGACGGCGAAGGGTGCGGTAAAAGCCCGATGATGCTGGCATTCAAGGCGGCCCGCTGTTTGAGCCTAGCAGTTGCCCCGCCCTGCGCATGGCGCGCAGAGACAAGCCCAGCAAGAGGTGATTCGACAATGGCCATCAGCGTGTTCGACCTGTTCAAGATTGGTGTCGGCCCCTCCAGTTCCCACACCGTCGGCCCCATGCGTGCGGGCGCCCTGTTCGTTCAGGGCCTGCGCGAACGTGGCGAGCTGGAGCGTGTAAAACGGATCGAAGTGCGCCTGTATGGCTCGCTGTCGGCCACCGGTATCGGTCACGGCACCGACAACGCCACCATCATGGGCCTGATGGGTGAGTGGCCTGACGCCATTGACCCGACCCGGATCGTGCCGCGTATCGCCGACCTGCGCGAAACCAACACCCTGCAGCTCGATAGTCGCCTGCCCATCGAGTTCGTCTGGGCCCGCGACATGTTGCTGCTGGACGAGAACCTGCCGTACCACCCCAACGCCATGACCCTGATTGCCGAAGGCGAGCAGGGCGAGTTGCACCGCGACACCTATTACTCGGTGGGTGGCGGCTTTGTGGTCGATGCCGCCCAGGCCGCCAGCGGTGTGCTGGATGCCGACCAGACGGTGCTGCCGTACGACTTCAACAGCGCTGCCGAACTGCTGCGCCTGTGCAAGCAAAACGACCTCAGCGTGTCGCAATTGATGATGGCCAACGAGAGGGTCTGGCGCAGCGACGAAGAGATCCGCGCCGGCCTGTACAAGCTCTGGGAAGCCATGCAGGAATGCGTCAACAATGGCCTTAAATACGAAGGCACGTTACCCGGCGGTCTGAACGTGCGCCGACGCGCTGCCAAGCTGCACCGCAGCCTGCAGGAAATCGGCAAGCCCAACGTGATCGGCTCGACCATGAGCGCCATGGAGTGGGTCAACCTGTTCGCCCTGGCGGTCAACGAAGAGAACGCTGCTGGCGGACGCATGGTCACGGCGCCCACCAATGGCGCGGCCGGTATCATCCCTGCCGTGTTGCACTACTACATGCGCTTCAGCGATGAAGTGAATGAGTCCAACGTGGTCGACTACTTCCTGGCGGCTGCTGCAGTGGGCATCTTGTGCAAGAAGAACGCTTCCATCTCCGGTGCCGAAGTCGGCTGCCAGGGTGAAGTCGGCTCGGCTTGCGCCATGGCCGCTGCGGGCCTTGCCGAAGTGCTCGGTGCCACCCCGCCGCAGGTGGAGAACGCTGCCGAAATCGCCCTGGAGCACAACCTTGGCCTGACCTGCGACCCGGTGGGCGGGTTGGTGCAGGTGCCGTGCATCGAGCGCAACGCGATTGCGGCAGTAAAGGCCATCAACGCGGTGCAGATGGCCCTGCGCGGTGACGGCGAGCATTTCATTTCCCTCGACCAGGTGATCCGCACCATGCGTGATACCGGGGCTGACATGCACGACAAATACAAAGAGACCTCGCGCGGTGGCCTAGCGGTCAGCGCCATCGAATGCTGAGGTTCTAGGCTGGCTTCAAGGGCCTCTTCGCGGGCTCGCCCGCTCCCACAGGTATTGCGTTGCTCTTAAGGGCAGCGCTGTACCTGTGGGAGCGGGCGAGCCCGCGAAGAGGCCCTTGAGTTTGAAGCAGGTGCAACTGAGCTGTCGGTGCACTCTTGTGGTGCGGCTGGGCGCCTACCGATCGTCGGGTGTCGTTATCAGTGCAGGCATTGTCGGTGACACTCAAGAGTGTCGTTTCTGGGCAACCTACACTGCACCTGTCACCAAATTGCTCAGCCGTTACACGCACTGCGCCTAGCACGGCGGTTTTGCGATGTTTGGCCAACTCTACCGAAGCACCTGATTTGCCGAACAAAGGCGTCGTTTTCAGGTTTTTTTGGACAGCCGTTCAATTTCAGGCACGGCGTTTGCGTAGAGATTGGCAACCAAGCCCCGGCACATGAACCGGGGCAATAACAATAAATCAGTGCCCGCCTGAGGCACGCCCTGCATTTGTGTGAGGAGAAATCGCGATGACGTCGTACACCTCCGGGACCCCAACCCAGAACCGCACAGCACCCCAGTCCATCGGGTTTCTTCTACTGGACAACTTCACCCTGATTTCCCTGGCATCGGCCGTCGAGCCGCTGCGCATGGCCAACCAGCTGTCCGGCCGTGAGCTGTACCGCTGGCACACCCTGACCGTCGACGGCGGCCAGGTCTGGGCCAGCGACGGCCTGCAGATCACCCCGGACGCCGCCATGCACAGCGCTCCGCCCATCGATACCGTGATTGTCTGCGGTGGCGTCGGCATCCAGCGTACCGTTACTCGTGAACATGTCACCTGGCTACAGGCCCAGGCGCGTCAGTCGCGCCGCCTGGGTGCCGTGTGCACCGGCAGCTGGGCCCTGGCCTGCGCCGGCCTGCTCGATGGCTTCGATTGCAGCGTGCACTGGGAATGCCTGGCGGCCATGCAAGAGGCGTATCCGCGGGTCAATATGAGCACCCGCCTGTTCACCCTCGACCGTAACCGCTTCACCAGCTCCGGGGGCACTGCGCCGCTGGACATGATGCTGCACCTGATCAGCCGCGACCACGGCCGTGAACTGTCGGCGGCGATCTCCGAAATGTTCGTTTATGAGCGCATCCGCAACGAGCAAGACCATCAGCGCGTGCCACTCAAGCACATGCTCGGCACCAACCAGCCGAAGCTGCAGGAAATCGTCGCGCTGATGGAGGCCAACCTCGAAGAGCCGATCGACCTCGACGAACTGGCGGTGTACGTGGCGGTATCGCGACGTCAGCTCGAACGGCTGTTCCAGAAGTACCTGCACTGCTCGCCGTCGCGCTATTACCTGAAGCTTCGCCTGATCCGCGCGCGGCAGCTGTTGAAGCAGACACCGATGTCGATCATCGAAGTGGCTTCGGTGTGCGGATTTGTGTCGACCCCGCACTTCTCCAAGTGCTACCGCGAGTACTTTGGCATTCCACCGCGTGACGAGCGTGTTGGTTCCAACACCGCGCAGCAGGTGGCGATGTTGCCGATCCCGCAGGCCATGACCTTGTCGCCGCACAGCGGGCCGATGGCGGCCCTGAGCCAGGCGCGCAACGAATCGACCTTTGCCAGTGTAAGGCTCTGACACCGCGTCGCCTGCTTCGCGGCTAAAGCCGCTCCCACAGGTACGGCGCAGCCCTTTAAGTTTGCGCATTCCCTGTGGGAGCGGGTTCACCCGCGAAGAGGCCAGCACAAGTAACACACTTGCAATGGTTGATAATGATTCTCGACAACAGGTAACATCGCCGCCCCCGAAACACTCTGGCATTCCACCCCGTGGCGGACGACAAACTCCAGCTCTACCTGGCCCACCGGGCGGCATTGCTTGACTATGCCGCGCCGATCGTTGGCTGCCGCGCGCGCGCCGAGGATGTGGTGCAGGAAGCCTGGCTGCGCTTCAGCCGCCAGCAGGACGATGCCGACATCCGCCACCCGGCCAGCTACCTGTACCGCATCGTGCGCAACCTGGCACTCGACCAGACCCGCCGCACTGCCACTGAAAAAGTCCAACCCGGCGGTGACGAAATACTCGCCGAGCTGCCCTCCAGCAGCGCCTCTCCCGAGCAGGCAGTCACCCAGCAAGATGAACTCAGCGCCATCAACCGTGCGCTTGAGGAATTGCCCCTGCGCACGCGCACCGCATTCGAGATGCATCGCCTGGGCGGCCACACTCTGCAAGAGGTAGCCACCCACCTGAATGTTTCCGTGAGCCTGGTGCACCAGCTGGTGCGCGACGCGCTCAGCCATTGCATGGCGCGCCTGGAGGACAACCTGTGAAAATTCGCCAGGCTGCTGCGTCTTTTGCCGAACAGGGCGACATTGTGCGACCCTTCGCGCCCCCGATTTACCAGGAACCATGCCCGACATGACGTCAGCAGACCTCATCAGCCGCCGCCGCGAGCAGGCCATGGACTGGCTCCTGCGCCTGCAGCAGGCCCCGCACGACGCGCAGTTGCGTGACGCGTTCGAGCAGTGGTGCGCCTGCGATTCGGCCAACGCCGATGCCTATGGCAAGGCGCAGCGGGTGTGGCAGCTGACGGGGCAGCTGGCGCCGACCACCACCGAGCTCTGGCCCAAGGCCGCTGTGGTGCAACTGCCTGTGCGCCGTCGCCGCTGGTGGCTGGGCGCTGCTGTGGCCGCCTGCCTGATGATTGCGGTGGCCCCGTCCTTGAGCGTGCGCCTGCAGGCCGACTACCGGACTGCCCAAGGTGAGACCCGCGACATCACCCTGGCCGATGGCAGCGTGGTGCAGATGGACAGCGATACCGCGATTGCCGTGGACTACAGCGGCGAGCACCGGGATGTGAAGCTGCTGGTTGGCCAAGCGTTTTTCGAGGTCAAGCCAGACAAGGCCAAGCCCTTCCACGTGCGTGCCGATGACGTGAAGGTCACGGTGACCGGCACCGCGTTCAACGTCGAGTTGCGCCCAGGCAGGGTAGGGGTGGATGTGCAGCATGGTTCGGTACGGGTCGAGGACACTGCCGATGCGCAGGTGCTGGCCAATGCACTGACGGCTGGGCAGCGCTTGCGATATGCCGATGGGCAGGTGCAGCTGCGCGCCTTTGTGCCGTCGCAAGCGGCTGCCTGGCGGCAGGGGCAGTTGATTGCAGACGACCAGACGGTGGCCGAGGTGGTGCAGGCGCTGGCGCGCTATGTACCGGGCAAGGTGGTACTGCGTGACGATGCCCTGGGTGCCAAGCGGGTGACCGGTGTATATGACCTGCGTCGGCCCGAGGCGGCCGTGCGTGCGGTGATCCGGCCGCATGGTGGTGAGGTGCGCAGTTATGGGCCGTGGCTGCTGGTACTGAGTAAGCCTTGAAATCGCTGGGGCTGCGCAGCAGCCCCAAAATCCCCGCCCCAAAAATAATTTCAGAATTTTCTGAAAAATCCCCGCACTGCCCCGTCTTCTCCCCCGCGCGCATCAACTGATACCGATTCTTATTAAAATTTGCATCCCGGCGATTGCCCGGGGGCGGGGATGTGGGATGACTGAAACATCAAGCCGAAAGCCGCGCAGCGCGCGGGGTTGGTCGTTGCGCCTGAAAAACGTACTGGGCTGCGGCCTGCTGGGCCTGGGCTGCGTGCTGCCGGCGCCATTGCTGTGGGCCGCCGAGGCACCCGCGCAAACGGCCCAGGTGCATGCCTTCAGCATCCCGGCGCAAAGCCTGGCAGCCGCGCTGATCGCCTTCGGCCAACAGAGCGGCTTGCAGGTCAGTGTCGATGCGCAAATGCTCGAGGGCGCCCAGAGCAACCCGGTACAAGGCAACTTCAGCAGCGAGGCGGCACTGTCGCGTCTGCTTTCCGGCAGCGGCCTTACCTGGGACGCAGACGGCGAGGTGATCAGCCTGCGCCTGCTGCACAGCGAAGCCGATGCCGGCCCGCTGGAATTGCACGACACCCTGGTGCTGGGCGATACCGAAGGCAACGGCTACCTGGGCGCCACGGTCATCAGCGGCAAGGCCATCCGTGCGTTTCCCGGTGCCAACGGCGACATCACCACGCTGTTGCAGATGCACCCCAGCGTGCAGTTCTCCGGGTCGCAGAAAAGCTCCAACACCCCGGGCGAGATCGACCCGGCCGACATCAGCATCAACGGCGCCAAGTTCTACCAGAACAACTTCATGATCGACGGTATCTCGATCAACAACGACCTCGACCCCGGCGCCCACGGCTACAGCCAGAACCGCCAGTTCGACGCCGCGCCCAGCAACCCCCACGGCATTGCCCTGGATGCCGACCTGCTGCAGGAAGTGAAGGTCTACGACAGCAACGTGCCGGTCGAATACGGCGGTTTCAACGGTGGTGTGATCGATGCCATCACCCGCCGCCCGAGCAACGATTTTCACGGCAAGTTCTCTTACGGCATCAGCCGTTCGGAATGGACCCGCTACCACATAACCCAGTACGACCAGGAAAGCTTCGCTAACTCGTCCTCCGAGCAGTACCAGCCCGAGTTCGAGAAAACCACCCTGCGTGGCATGCTCGAAGGCCACCTGACCGACAACTTCGGCGCGATCCTGAGCTTTTCCCAGCGCCGCTCGGTGATTCCGCTCAACCGCTACGAGAACGGTTACACCAGCCCCAACAACGACAGCCGCGAAGACCAGACTCGCCAGCTCGACAACTACATGCTCAAGACCTACTGGGACGTCAACGACCGGCTCACCCTGGAAGGCTCGTTCATCAAGGCGCCGCAGGAGAACGTGTTCTTCCGCGAGAACTTCCTCAACTCGGGTTTCACCAACACCAACGGCGGCTGGCAGGGCTCGCTGAAGGCGATTTGGGAAGGTGACCAGGCGCGCTGGACCCATACGCTGGCGCTGACCAACCTTTACAGCTCACGCGAGTCCGATGAAACCGACACCGTGCTGTGGTGGTACTCCGACGCCAAGAACTGGGGTAACCCCAGCAGCAACACCGCAAAAAGCGGCGAGGGCGCGTTCGGCAACCTCGACCAGACCCAGCGCGGCATCGACTACACCCTCAAGGGTGAGTGGCAGACCTTCGATTTCGCCGGTATCAGTCACGGTTTCACCACCGGCCTTGAGCTGTCCCGGCAGCGCGCGGTGTGGGAGCGTGAGGAAGGCGCGCAGAGCGTGACCACGTTCACCCGCGACAACGGCACAAGCTGCGCAGGCAGTGACCCCTGGTGCTCGGTCAGCCCGTTGCTCAACGGCGACAGCCGCCAGTGGGGCAGAACCCGTACCCAGTACAACGCCGGCAAGATCGACCTGACCGAAAACGCCTACGCCTTCTTCATCGACGACCAGATGCAGATCGGCAAGCTCAGCCTGCGCCCAGGCCTGCGCTTCGAGGGCGACGACTACATGAAGCAGAAGACCGTGTCCCCGCGTTTTGCCGGTGACTACGACTTCTTTGGTGACCGCAGCACCGTGCTGGTGTTCGGCGCCAACCGCTACTACGGCCGCAACCTGTTCAAGTACCGCCTCGCCGACGGCCGCCAGGCCCTCAACACCACCTACACCCGCGCCAGCCAGACCAGCGAATGGGTGGGGCGCCAGCAACTGGACACCAACCGCCTCGCGGACATGAACATCCCCTACGACGACGAACTGATGCTGGGCCTCGAGCAGCGCTGGCTGAACACCGACTTCCGCCTCAAGTACGTGCACCGTAAAGGCAACGACCAAGTGGTGCGCGCCTCGTCGCGGGTGTTGGGTCTCGACCCGGCCGAGGGTTACCAGGCCATTTACTACAACTACGTCAATGCCGGCTCCAGCGAGAGCGACAACGTGTCCCTCACCATCACCCCCAACCAGTCGTTTCGCGTGCTTGGCAGCGTCACCAGCCTGCAGCTGGCGCTGGACTGGTCGCGCAGCAAGAATGCTTACAGCACCTATGAAGCAGGCTTCAACGAAACCGAGTATGCCGATGGCGATGTGCTGTACGACGGCAAACGCCTGGCCTACAGCGAGTTGCCCGCCAGTGATTTCAACCGCCCGTGGACCGCACGCCTGACCACCATCACCGAGATCCCCAGCTGGCACCTGAGCATCAGCAACTTCTTCCGCTACCGCGGCGCTTACCAGCAGATCATCGACACGGGCCGTACCGAGGACGTCGATGGCGAAACCTTGCAGGTATACGACACCGCCTCGGTGGCCGCCGCGCCGACCTGGGACATGCGCGTCAAGTGGGAGGTCCCCACGGCCCGCGACCAGGCGCTGTTCGTGGCGGTGGACGTGACCAATGTCACCGACAAGGTCAACCCCATCGTCAGCAACAGCAGCAGCGCCCGCACCACCTACGAAATCGGCCGCCAATACTGGCTGGAAGTCGGCTACCGCTTCTAAAACCCTATAAAAAAACCGTGGATACCCTGATGAAAAAGCTCGTCGCGGGCCTGCTCGGCCCGCTGTTGCTCGGCGCCTGCGCGTCGATACCCGAACCCGACTCGCCGTTGCCCTGGGACAGCCAGGTGGTTCATGGCCACCTGGCCAACGGCCTGGCCTACCGGATGGTGCGCGATACCTCGCAGCCCGGCCGCCTGGACCTGCGCTTAACGGTGAAGGCAGGTTCGGTGGACGAAGCCGACGACCAGGTCGGCGTGGCCCACATGGTCGAGCACATGACCTTCCACAGCCGGGCCGGTGGCGAGCAGAAGCTGCGCCAGCGCATGACCGACCTGGGCTGGGTACAGGGGCGTAACTTCAATGCCGTGACCAATTACGAACGCACCCAGTACATGATCGGCCCGCCTGCCGGAGTACGCCAGGCACCACAAGCGCTGCAGGCCCTTGCCGACCTGGCGTTCGCCCGCGACTACAACGTCCAGGACCTTGAGTACGAGCGGCCAATCGTGATCGAGGAATGGCGCGGTGGCCTGGGCGTGGCCCAGCGCATGAACCAGCAACGCACCGCTTCGCAGCGGGTGGGTTCGCGTTACCCCGAACACCGCACCATCGGCAACGAGGCGGCAATCCGCTCCGCCAGCCTGGCCAGCCTGCAAACCTTCCAGAGCCGCTGGTACCTGCCGAACAACATGGTGCTGTCGGCGGTTGGCGATTTCGATCCAGAGGCCCTGCGCGAGCAGATCGACCAGGCGTTCGGCAAGGCCAAGGCGGGTGAGTTGCCAGGGCGTGAGCAGCGCGAGCTGCCGCTGGACGACAAGCTGAAAGTGTTCCGCCTGCAGGACGCGCAGTCTGGCAGCAACCAGGTGGCGATGCTGCTGCGCTCCCACGAGCCGGACAGCCGCGGCACCACCCGCGCTGCGCTGCGTGAGCGGCTGATCGACCGCATGACCCTCGCCGCCATGCTCGACAGCCTGCGGCGCCAGCCGCTGCAACCAGGGGTGCGCAGCCTGATCGTGCAGAAGACCCTGATCGGTGAACACTCCACCGTGCTCGGCATTGCCGCAGGTGTCGAAGGCCAGGCCCACGAGCAGGCACTGGAGCAATTGCTGACCGAGGCCGAGCGCCTGCGCCAGCACGGTTTCAGCGAAACGGACCTGCAACGTGAGCGCGAACACATTCGTGCACTGGGCGACAAGACCCTGGCCAAACAGGCACCGCGAACCTTCGAACAATCGGTGGAGCAACTCAACAATGCCGCCGTGCAGGGCAATGCCGTCACTGACCGGCATGCTACCGCTGCGCGCTATCTGGAGGTGCTGGGCGATATTACACGCGATGACCTCAACGACCGCCTGCGGCGTTGGCTCGCCAGCCCTGACCGGGTATTGCAGGTGAGTGCGGCGGGTAGCTCCACGGTTGCCCTGCCAAGCGTTGCGCAGGTCGAGGCACGTCAGGCAGAGCTGGCCGCAACGGCGCTGCCGGCGCCCGTGCAAGTGGCACCGGCAACCGCCTCGGCACCGCCCCTGGAAATGCCTGCTGCGCCGCCAGCGGCCGCTATCGCCGAGCGCAAGGCCTTCCCGGAGCAAAGCGTGGAACACTGGCGCCTGGCCAATGGTGATCGTTTGGTCTGGCTCAAGCGCAATGGCCCGGAAGGCAAGTGGCTGCTGCAGGCCGATTCGTCCGCTGGGTATCACGTTGCCGGCGCCCCGGCCTGGCGCTTGCAGATGGCCGCACAGTTGGCCATGCACAGCGGCCTGCCGGGAATGGATCGGCAGGCCCTCGCTATCTGGCGCCAGGAGCACCGCGCCACACTCGGTTTCGACCAGCAGCCCCAGCGCCTGCAGCTCAACCTTGGCGCAGCGCCGGAACAACTGCTGGCGCTGATGCAGAGCTATCGGGTAAGCCAGCTGGCCAGTATCGACCAGGATACGTTCGGCACCACACGCGACGTATTGCTGCAACGCCTGCGCAGCCGCCCGGATGACGTACGTGGGCAGCAGGAAAACCGCCAGCGTGTGCTCAAGTACGGTGTGGACCACTGGCAGCAGCCGGACATCAGCGCCCTTGAACAACTGACTGTCGAGCAGCTGAATGCCGACTGGAAGCGCTTGGCGGCTGCGCCGGTGACCTATTACCTGATGGCGGATGTGACGCCGCAATCGCTGGAAAAAATGGTCGGTGAATTGCTTGCGACCCTCCCGCGTGCGACACCGCTGGCCAGCCAGGCGGCCCTGCAACAGCCTGGCCAGCGCCGCGATGACCTGGCGATCGCCCCGGAACCACGTGCGGTGCTGCAGGCCAGCAGCTATCAGCCCCAGGCCTGGAGCCCTGAAGCGGCAGCACAGGTTGCGGTGTTGCGTGACCTGGCCAACCAGCGGCTGAAGGCACAGCTGCGTGGCGAGGCTGCCGGCGTGTATCGCCTGCGCTTCGAGAGTGAACTGAATGCCGACACCCAGCGCATCGAAAGCAGCTTGAACTTCACCTGCGACCCGGCGCGGGTCGACGAGCTGTGGACCATGGCCCAGCAGACGCTGGCCAGCCTGCAGCCCGACGCCCAGTGGCTGGCGACCGAGCGTGCCGAGTTCCAGCGCCAGGAGAGCAAACGCCGCGTCGATCCGCAAACCCAGTTCAAACGCCTGATCCTCAGCGACCGCAAGTGGCACGACCCACGCTACCTGCAGACCCAGGCGCAACTGCCCCAGGCCCTGACCCTGCCGGCGCTGCAGCAGCAGGCCGCACAGCTGTTCCCGCGCGCCAACCAGGTGCAACTGCGGCTGCTGCCGTCGGCGTCGGCACTGGAGCAGGCCCTGTGAAAACCCTGCGGACCTTCTACCGCCTCAGCCAACCGTTCTGGCGTAGCCGTCAGCAGTGGCCCGCTTGGCTGATGCTGGCGGCGGTGATCGGCCTGGGGCTGCTGGTGGTACAGATCAATGTGCTGATCAACAGCTGGAGCAAGACCTTCTACGACACCTTGGCCGCGTTCGACACTGCAGGGTTGTACGGGCTGGTTGGCGAGTACGCGCTGTACCTGGGCAGCTATGTGCTGATCGTGGTGGCCATGGATTACCTGCGCAAAGGGCTGGAGCTGCGTTGGCGCCAGGCGATGACCGGCCGCCTGACCGACGCCTGGCTGGCAGACCAGGCCTTCTACCGCCTGGGGCTGACGGGCGAGCCAGACAACCCGGACCAGCGCATCGCCCAGGACATTGACCTGATGGTCGGCCTGAGCATTGAGCTGGTGGCGTCGTTGGTGATCAACCTGGCGCAGGTCGGCGCGTTTGTGGTGATCTTGTGGAATCTGTCGGGCGTGCAGACGTTCAGCCTGTTTGGCGACACCTACATCGTGCATGGCTACCTGGTGTGGATCGTGCTGGTCTACACCTTGGTTGCGAGCTTGCTGACGCACTTGATCGGCAAACCGCTGCATGCGTTGAACTATGACCGGGAGCACCGCGAGGCAGACTTTCGCGCGAGCCTGCTGCGCAAGCTCGACCATGCCGAACAGATTGCGCTGTACCGGGGCGAGGCCGTGGAGCGCGAGCATCTGGCAGAGCGTTTTCGCGCCATTGCCGACAACTGGCGGCTGTTGATGGGGCGTGAGCGCAACCTCAGCTTGTTCACTGTTTCCTACGAGCGCTTGAGCCTGATCATTCCCGTGTTTGCCGCGTTGCCGGCGTTCATGGCCAAGACCATTACCTTGGGCGGGCTGATGCAGATCCGCAGCGCCTTCAACGCCGTGCATGGTTCGCTGAGCTGGTTCATCAAGCTCTATAACAAGCTGGTGCGCTGGAGTGCGGCGTTGCAGCGGCTGGAGCAGTTCGAGCAGGCCATTGCCAGCAGCCGGCAACAGGCCACCGCCGCTGCGCGGGGTGACTGCCTGTGCACACGCGGCCTGACGCTCTGCCGGCCAGATGGCAGCGCCATGCTGCGCGACCTGAACCTACAGGCAGAGCAGGGGCAGTGGTTGCGCCTGGGCGGGCGCAGCGGGCTGGGCAAGTCGACCTTGCTGCGTACCTTGCAGGGACTCTGGCCTTACTGCCTGGGTGACTGGCAGTTACCGCCAGGGCGCAGCCTGCTGTTGCCGCAGAAACCTTACATGCCGCACATGAGCTTGCGAAGGCTGTTGGCCTATCCACAGGTAGAGTCGATCGACGATGTGCAGCTGATCGATGTGCTGGGCAAGGTGGGGCTGGGTGGACTGATCGGGCAGCTGGACAAGCTGGCAGAGTGGGAGCGGGTGCTCTCTGGTGGTGAACAGCAGCGGCTTAGCCTGGCACGGGCATTGTTATACCGGCCGGATACGTTGTACCTGGATGAGGCGACCAGCCAGCTGGACAGCGCCAGTGCACAGGGTTTGCTGGAGATGCTGAGACGCGAGCTACCCCGCTGCACGGTGGTGGGGGTTACCCACCAGGAAAGGCTGGTCAAGTTGTTTGACCAGACCATTGAACTGGAGAAACAGGCCGAACCTGTGTAAGACAGTGCCGGCCTCTTCGCGGGTGAACCCGCGAAGAGGCCGGGTCAGGCTGCACAAGGCCTGGCTTCAGGCGCGTTTGCTGAAACTCGCCAACGCCGGCAGCAGCTGTTTGTCGATTGCCTGACGCACCGCCGGCAAGATCGTGGCACTACCGGTATACATCTGCTCCACCATCCCCTTCAGCGCCCGCGCATTGGGCTCGGTCAGCCCCCGCACCACCGCCTCGCAGGCCTGTTCGGCACTGGCCCCGGCCGGTATCTCGAACCCGCGCGCGCGCAGGTGGCCTGCCAGGTCGTCCTGATCAATCAAATCCGCATGCATCATGGCTGTTGTCCCTTTTATCGCTAAGAGAGTGCTGCTGTGATTTACGACCGATTCTGTGACGCCTGCGACATACCCGCAACAACAGAATGGCGGCATGGCTGGTTTGGCTAAGAACAGGTCGTTTACGGCTAAATCGACTGATCTGGAAGTGCGCACACTCAGGCCATCTACCCGCAACGGAGGGTTTGGTCACCCTCGTTCATGCACAGTGGATGTTGCTCGCTCTTGGCCCCGGATGCTCACGGCTTTCCGGGGTTATTTTTTTCCAGGCAGGGATATCACCCGGCCCAGGTACCCGGCTGGGGGCAGATCTTGCTGCTGCTCCACCAACGCTTGTAGCAACTCGATACTGTGCACACTGAACGGCGCCGACTTCGGCCCTGCCAAGTCCACATGCAGCAGCATCTGCTCACTGGCTGCCAATACCTCGTCGGAGCCCTTGCGGTGCAGGCTGTGGTAGACGTGCAGGCGCTTTTGATCAAAACCGATGATCTGCGTCTGCACCCATACCTCAGTACCCAGCTTCACTTCGTGCAGGTAGTTGATGTGCGCCTCCAGGGTGAACAGTGAGTTGCCGCTTTGCCCACGGCTGTCGGCATCCAGGCCAATGCGCTCCATCAGCGCATCGGTGGCGTAGCTGAAAATCAGCAGGTAGAAGGCATCGCGCAGATGCCCGTTGTAGTCGACCCAGTCCTCCTGGACTGGGGTGCGGTAGGTGATCAGTGCGGGCATCGTGGCCTCCTCAATCGCTGAACGACATGCCGTGCTTTTCCTTGCTGCTCTTCACGGCTTCAAGCACTGCCAGCAGGGTGTCATCACGATAGCGTTCCAGTGCGGCGATGCTACGGTCATCCAGCTGCTCAGAGGTGCCGTCCACCACATCGTCGATCAGCTTGTCGGTCAGCTCCGGTGCTGGCAGGTAGGTCCAGGGCAGTTTCAGCGCCGGGCCGAACTGCGACATGAAATGGCGCATGCCTGCATCGCCACCGGCCAGTGTGTAAGTGAGGAATGTACCCATGAACGACCAGCGCAGGCCGGCGCCAAAGCGGATGGCGTCGTCGATCTCGCCGGTAGTCGCAACGCCGTCGTTGACCAGGTGCAACGCTTCGCGCCACAGCGCTTCGAGTAGACGGTCAGCAATGAAGCCTGGCACTTCCTTGCGTACGTGAAGCGGGCGCATGCCCAGTGCTGTGTAGATGGCCTTGGCGGCTTCGATGGCCTCGGGAGCGGTGCGGTTGCCGCCGACGATCTCGACCAGTGGCAGCAGGTACACCGGGTTGAACGGGTGGCCGACCACACAGCGCTCGGGGTGAGTGGATGATTCGTAGAACTCGCTGGGCAGCAGGCCTGAGGTACTGCTGCCGATGATCGCGTCTGGCTTGGCTGCGGCGCTGATCTTGGCATGCAGGTCGAGCTTGAGGTCAAGGCGTTCCGGTGCGCTTTCCTGGATGAAGTCGGCGTCGCCCACGCATTCCTCGATGGTGCTGACAAACTTCAGGCGATCTTGCGCTGCGCCGGTTGCCAGGCCCTGTTTCTCCAGGGCGGGCCAGGCGTTGGCGATGCGCTTGCGCAGGGCTTGCTCTGCACCCGGCGCCGGGTCCCAGGCGACCACGTCCAGGCCATGGGCCAAGGCACGGGCTACCCAGCCGCTGCCGATTACGCCGCTACCCAAGGCAGCAAAGGTCTTGATTTCGGTGATGAAGGTCATGTGGAGCTCCTGGAAAGATCAGCGGCGTTTGAGGTTCATCTTTTCCCGGCCTTCCGCCGGCGTCAGCACACGGGCACCAAGACGCGAAATGATCTCTGCCGCACGCTCGACCAGTTGGCCGTTACTGGCCAGCACCCCCTTGTCCAGGTACAGGTTGTCCTCAAGGCCTACCCGCACGTTGCCGCCCAGCAGTACCGCTTGTGCCGCCATCGGCATCTGCATGCGGCCGATGCCGAAGCCGGCCCAGGTCACGTTGGCCGGCAGGTTATCGACCATCGCTTTCATGGTGGTGGTGTCGGCTGGCGCGCCCCATGGGATGCCCAGGCACAGCTGGAACAGCGGGTCTTCGAGCAAGCCTTCCTTGATCATCTGTTTGGCGAACCACAGGTGACCGGTGTCGAAGATTTCCAGCTCGGCCTTCACCCCCAGTTCGGTGATGCGCTTGGCACCGGCGCGCAACTGCGCCGGGGTGGACACGTAGATCGAGTTGCCGTCGCCGAAGTTGAGCGTGCCGCAGTCGAGGGTGCAGATTTCCGGCAGCAGCGCTTCGACATGAGCCAGGCGTTCCAGCGGGCCGATCAGGTCGGTGCCTGGGCCGAACTCCAGTGGCGTTTCACCCGGGCCTATTTCGAGGTCGCCACCCATGCCGGCAGTAAGGTTGACGATGATGTCCACATCGGCTTCGCGGATGCGTTCCATGACTTCGCGGTACAGCGCAACGTCACGGCTGAAGCGGCCGGTTTGCGGGTCTCGGACATGGCAGTGGACCACGGTGGCGCCGGCCTTGGCGGCTTCTACGGCGGCTTCGGCGATTTGTTTGGGCGTGACCGGGACCAGGTGGCTTTTGGAGGCAGTGTCGCCGGCACCGGTGAGGGCGCAGGTGATGATGACGTCGTGGTTCATGGCTGTTCCTTGTGTGGTCTTCAGGGCTTTATCGCGAGCAAGCTCGCTCCTACAGGGGACCTGATGGCCCCTGGCGTGCGCGTAACCTGTAGGAGCGAGCTTGCTCGCGATAGGGCCGGATCAGTTGGCGGTGAGCTTGAGGTTGTCCGCAGCCGGCTTGCCATCGAAGGTGGTCACACCTTCAAGCCAGCGGGCCTTGTCCTCGGGGTGATCCTTGAGCCACTGGCGGGCCGACTCCAGCGCGTCCTTGTGATCGAGCAGCGGCTGCATCATGCGGCTCTCGTCCTCGGCGCTGAAGTTCAGGTTGGCCAGCAGGCGGTGGGCATTGGGGCAGCGTTCGGCATAGTCGGGCGCGGTCACAGTCCATACCGTCGCACGCCCTTCGTCAGGCCCCAGGGCGTCCTGGCTGTCGCCCAGGTAGGCCATGTCGATGTTCACGTTCATCGGGTGTGGCGCCCAACCGAAGAACACCACGGCCTCTTTGCGCCGTACCGCACGGTCGACGGCGGCGAGCATGCCGGCCTCGCTGGACTCGACCAGCTGGAACTTGCCCAGGCCGAACTGGTTCTTGGTGATCATTGCCTTGATTTGGGTGTTGGCGCCGGAGCCCGGCTCGATGCCGTAGATTTTCCCGCCCAGTTCCTTTTCGAACTTGTGGATGTCGGCAAAGGTCTTCAAACCCTTGTCAGCCAGGTACCTGGGCACTGCCAGTGTGGCGCGGGCATCTTCCAGGCTGGGCTTGTCGAGCACCTTGACCTGTTTGCCGTCGACGAACGGGGTAATGGTCTGGGTCATGATCGGGTTCCAGTAACCGAGGAACATGTCCAGGCGTTTGTCGCGGATGCCGGCAAAGATGATCTGCTGTGAGGCGCTGGTCTGTTTGGTCTGGTAGCCCAGCCCGTCGAGTAGCACCTGGGCCATGGCGCTGGTGGCGATGACGTCGGTCCAGTTGACCACGCCCAGGCGGACGTTCTTGCAGGCCGCGGGCTCGGCGGCATAAAGCGGGGAAGAGGCGAGGCTGCTCAGGGCAAGGGTCAACAGGCTGCGGCGGATCAAGCTGTGCATGGTGGCTCTCCATCGGCAGTGCATATTGTTATTGGGGGGCGGTCTCTGCGGACCGTGTGGATACGCTACGCTGGCGGCAGGGTGGGGAATCGCACCCTGGCGACCAACACTTGCACGGAGGCGACCACCTTTGCCGTGGAGCATGCAATGCCGCAAATCATTCATTTCCTGCTGTTGCCCGGGTTCTCGGCCATGGGCTTCATCAGTGCCCTGGAGCCGCTGCGGGTAGCCAACCGCTTCAAAGGCCCGTCGTACCGCTGGCAGGTACTGAGCCTGGATGGCGGCGCGGTGCAGGCCAGTAATGGCATGTCGGTGAACGCCGATGCGGCGCTGGCGGCGGGTGGGCCCTGTGGCATTCTGTTGATCGTGGCCGGTTTCGAACCACTGGCCTGTTTTGGTCCGGCGCTGCAGCAGGCGTTACGCCGGCTGGATCATGAAGGGGTGATTCTGGGCGGCATCGACACCGGCGCGGTGGTATTGGCGCAGGCCGGCCTGCTCGACGGCCACCGCGCCACCGTGCACTGGGAGGCACTGGAGGCGTTCAAGGAAAACTACCCGAGCCTGCAGGCCACCCAGGAGCTGTTCGAGATCGACCGGCGGCGCATTACCTGCGCTGGCGGTACGGCGTCGATCGACTTGATGCTTGACCTGATTGCCCAGGCGCATGGTAGTGAGCTGGCGGTGCAGGTGTCGGAGCAGTTCGTGCTTGGCCGTATCCGCCAGCGACAGGACCACCAGCGCATGCAGATCGCCAGCCGTTATGGCATCAGCAACAAGAAACTGGTGAAGGTGATTGGCGAAATGGAGCGCAATACCGAACAGCCGCTTAATACCCAGGTGCTGGCCGAAGGGGTACAGGTGACCCGACGGCAGCTGGAGCGGTTGTTTCGTGTGCATCTGGAGGACACGCCCAGTGGCTTCTATTTGCGACTGCGGCTGGATAAAGCCAGGCAGTTGTTGCGCCAGACCGACATGAGTGTGCTGGAGGTGGGGGTGGCGTGCGGGTTTGAATCGGCTTCGTATTTTACCCGCTGTTATCGGGCCCGATACCAGCGTTGCCCGCGGGAGGATCGTTTGGCCAGAGCTGTGTAGTTTTGCCTGTGCTGGCCTCTTCGCGGGCACGCCCGCTCCCACAGGTACTGCGCATTACTCACGACCAGCGCGGTCCCTGTGGGAGCGGGCGCGCCCGCGAAGAGGCCGGTACAGGTTTACTGCTGGCCAATGCTCTGCAAATACTCCGAGCGGTCATCACTGCGCTGCGCCACGCAGGTATCCCACGCCGCCTGGAACGCTTTGCTGCCGGGCTTCTCGGCATAGGTCTCGACCTTGCAATCAGCATCGCGCAGCTGCGTCCACAGCTTCTCGGCCGCGTCCATGCGCCCGACCAACGCGGTGGCCTGGTCACCCTCGTCGGCATACTGATCGCGGATGCGCTGGATCAGGTCGTCATACGCCGCTTTCAGTTCGCGCTCGGCGGTCTGTTTGTTGTAAGCCGCGCAGGCGTAAGTCTGCTGGTCGGTCTCGACGTTGTCGCACGGGGTGCTTTCTTCCTCGCCGGCCTGCGCGCCCGATACAACGGCCAGCAGTACCAGCCATGCCAATGATTTCATCCCTTATCTCCTCAACAGGCTGACGAATCGCAGGGATTCTCGCTCAGACGAAGGCGCGGCGGTAGCTACCTGTCCAAATGTTCATAAACCAGCCAGAAACGTCGTTATCGAGACTGTCTCTCATCGCCAACCAGCGTGCCAGAGGCCGTGTTGTCGCGCATTGACGCTTTCGGCAAACCCCCTGTCGTTTTTGCATCGGGGCGCCTTTGGGCACAGGCATATGCTGGCCCCAAAGCGCCGGCACAAGGTTTGGCGCCAACCATTCAATAAAAGGGGACAGCCTGATGAGCCCAGCCGAACTTCACGCCGACAGCATCGTCATCGACGGCCTGATCATTGCCAAATGGAACCGCGAGCTGTTCGAAGACATGCGCAAAGGCGGGCTGACTGCGGCCAACTGCACGGTGTCGGTTTGGGAAGGCTTCAAGGCCACGGTCGACCAGATCGCCGCCAGCCAGAAGCTCATCCGCGACAACAGCGACCTGGTCATGCCGGTACGCACCACCGCCGACATCCGCAAGGCCAAGGAACTGGGCAAGACCGGCATCCTGTTCGGCTTCCAGAACGCCCATGCCTTTGAAGATCAGATTGCCTACGTCGATGTGTTCAAGCAGCTGGGCGTGGGCATCGTGCAGATGTGCTACAACACCCAGAACCTGGTGGGCACCGGTTGCTACGAGCGTGACGGCGGCCTGTCCGGTTTCGGCCGCGAGATCGTGGCGGAAATGAACCGCGTCGGCATCATGTGCGACCTGTCCCATGTCGGCTCCAAGACTTCCGAAGAAGTCATCCTCGAATCGAAAAAACCGGTGTGCTACTCCCACTGCCTGCCGTCGGGCCTGAAAGAGCACCCGCGCAACAAGTCGGACGAAGAGCTGAAGTTCATCGCCGACCACGGCGGCTTTGTCGGTGTGACCATGTTCGCACCGTTCCTGGCCAAGGGCATCGACTCGACTATCGACGACTACGCCGAAGCCATCGAATACACCATGAACATCGTTGGTGAAGACGCCATCGGTATCGGCACCGACTTCACCCAGGGCCACGGCCAGGACTTCTTCGAGTACCTGACCCACGACAAGGGCTATGCCCGTCGCCTGACCAGCTTCGGCAAGATCATCAACCCGCTGGGCATCCGCACCGTGGGCGAATTCCCCAACCTCACCGAAACCTTGCTCAAGCGCGGCCATTCCGAGCGCGTGGTGCGCAAGATCATGGGCGAGAACTGGGTCAACGTCCTCAAGGACGTCTGGGGCGAATAAGCCGCTCTCCAAGCCTGATAGCCCCTGCCAGCAACGCCGGGGCACCTAAATAAAAATTTTTCTGGAGTTCAGTTTCCATGGCCAAGATCGCCCCGCAATTGCCAATCGAAGTCGACAGCGAGACCGGTGTCTGGACCAGCGACGCCTTGCCGATGCTGTATGTGCCGCGCCATTTCTTCGTCAACAACCACATTGGCATCGAGGAAGTGCTGGGCGCCGACGCCTATGCCGAGATCCTCTACAAGGCCGGCTACAAGTCCGCCTGGCACTGGTGTGAAAAAGAAGCCGAGTGCCATGGCCTGGAAGGCGTGGCGGTGTTCGAGCACTACATGAAGCGCCTGTCCCAGCGTGGCTGGGGCCTGTTCGAAATCCAGGACATCGACCTGGACAAAGGCACCTGCAGCGTCAAGCTCAAGCATTCCGCCTTCGTGTACGTGTACGGCAAGGTTGGCCGCAAGGTCGACTACATGTTCACCGGCTGGTTCGCCGGCGCGATGGACCAGATTCTCGCTGCCCGCGGCAGCTCGATCCGCACCGTGGCCGAACAGGTCTACGGCGGGTCGGAAGAAGGCCACGAAGATGGCCTGTTCGTTACAAAGCCGTTGTAAGCCGGAGATAGCGTCATGGCATTCGAAGCAATGTTCCAGCCGATCCAGATCGGCAAACTGACCATCCGCAACCGTGTGCTCAGCACCGCGCACGCCGAGGTCTACGCCACTGACGGCGGCATGACGACCGACCGCTACGTGAAGTACTACGAAGAGAAGGCCAAGGGCGGCATCGGCCTGGCGATCTGCGGCGGCTCGTCTGTCGTCGCCATCGACAGCCCGCAGGAGTGGTGGGCGTCGGTCAACCTGTCGACCGACCGCATCATCCCGCACTTCCAGAACCTGGCCGACGCCATGCACAAGCATGGCGCCAAGATCATGATCCAGATTACCCACATGGGCCGGCGCTCGCGCTGGGACGGCTTCAACTGGCCGACCCTGATGTCGCCGTCGGGTATCCGTGAACCGGTGCACCGCGCCACCTGCAAAACCATCGAGGTGGAAGAGATCTGGCGTGTCATCGGCAACTACGCGCAAGCCGCGCGTCGGGCCAAAGAGGGCGGCCTGGACGGCGTCGAACTGTCGGCGGTGCACCAGCACATGATCGACCAGTTCTGGAGCCCGCGGGTCAACAAGCGTACCGACGAGTGGGGCGGCAGCTTCGAAGGCCGTATGAAGTTCGGTATGGAAGTGCTGAAGGCCGTTCGTGCCGAGGTGGGTGACGACTTCTGCGTGGGCATGCGTATCTGTGGTGACGAGTTCCACCCCGATGGCCTCAGCCACGAGGACATGAAACAGATCGCCGCCTACTACGACGCCACCGGCATGCTCGACTTCATCGGCGTGGTCGGCTCGGGTTGTGACACCCACAACACCCTGGCCAACGTCATCCCCAACATGAGCTACCCGCCGGAGCCGTTCCTGCACCTGGCGGCCGGCATCAAGGAAGTGGTCAAGGTCCCTGTGCTGCACGCGCAGAACATCAAGGACCCGAACCAGGCCACGCGTATTCTCGAAGGCGGCTACGTGGACATGGTCGGCATGACCCGTGCGCACATGGCCGACCCGCACCTGATCGCCAAGATCAAGATGGGCCAGATCGACCAGATCAAGCAGTGCGTCGGTGCCAACTACTGCATCGACCGCCAGTACCAGGGCCTGGATGTGCTGTGCATCCAGAACGCCGCGACCTCCCGTGAATACATGGGCGTGCCGCACATCATCGAGAAGACTACCGGCGTCAAACGCAAGGTAGTGGTGGTTGGTGCCGGCCCGGCCGGCATGGAAGCGGCCCGCGTGGCTGCCGAACGTGGCCACGACGTGACCTTGTTCGAGAAAAAAGACCAGATCGGCGGGCAGATCACTATCGCCGCCAAGGCCCCGCAGCGTGACCAGATTGCCGGTATCACCCGCTGGTACCAACTGGAGCTGGCGCGGCTGAAGGTCGACCTGCGCCTGGGCACTGCCGCTGACGTGGAGACCATCCAGGACCTGCGCCCCGATGTGATCGTGCTGGCAGTGGGCGGCCATCCGTTCGTTGAGCAGAACGAGCACTGGGGCGCTGCCGAGGGGCTGGTGGTCAGCAGCTGGGACGTGCTCGACGGCAAGGTCGCGCCGGGCAAGAACGTGCTGGTGTACGACACCATCTGTGAATTCACCGGCATGTCCACGGCCGACTTCATCGCCGACAAGGGCAGCCAGGTCGAGATCGTGACCGACGACATCAAGCCGGGCGTGGCCATGGGCGGTACTACCTTCCCGACTTACTACCGCAGCATGTACCCGAAAGAAGTGATCATGACCGGCGACATGATGCTGGAAAAGGTCTACCGCGAAGGCGACAAGCTGGTGGCGGTGCTGGAAAACGAATACACCGGTGCGAAAGAAGAGCGCGTAGTCGACCAGGTGGTGATCGAGAACGGTGTGCGCCCTGACGAAGAGCTCTACTACGCGTTCAAGGAAGGCTCGCGCAACAAGGGCCAGATCGACGTGGAGGCGCTGTTCGCCATCAAGCCACAGCCGATCCTCAGCCAGCCGGGCGAGGGCTACCTGCTGTACCGCATCGGCGACTGCGTGGCCCAGCGCAACGTGCATGCGGCGATCTACGACGCCTTGCGCCTTTGCAAGGACTTCTGATCGCACTGTCGGCACACACCGGCCCCTGTGGGAGCGGGCGCGCCCGCGAAAGCGTCAGCATGAACAACAGAGTTGTCTGATCTGACGCATTCGCGGGCACGCCCGCTCCCACAGGGCCGGTGCAGGATTCCAGGGGCCTGAACCCCTTGCAACCGTTGTTGTGGGAGCCTCCCATGTTGAACACCCTTCTACCCATCCTGCTGTTCGCGGCCCTAGGCCTGGCAGTGCTCGGCGCCCTGCGCCGGGTGCGCATGTGGTGCCGTGGCCGGGCCGCCAAGGTCGACCTGATCGGCGGCTTGCTGGCCATGCCGCGCCGTTACCTGGTGGACCTGCACCACGTGGTCGAGCGCGACAAATACATGTCCAAGACCCACGTGGCCACCGCCGGCGGCTTCGTGCTGTCGGCTGCCTTGGCGATTCTGGTGCACGGCTTCGGCCTGCAGAGCAAAATCCTCGGCTACGCCTTGCTGGTGGCCACGGTGATCATGTTCACCGGCGCCCTCTTTGTCTTCAAGCGCCGCCTCAACCCGCCTGCGCGCCTGTCCAAGGGCCCGTGGATGCGCCTGCCGAAGAGCCTGCTGGCATTCGCCATGAGCTTCTTTATTGCCACCCTGCCGGTCGCCGGCATCCTGCCTGCCAACACCGGTGGCTGGGTGATGGTCGCTGTTCTGGGCCTGGGCGTGCTGTGGGGCGTGTCGGAGCTGTTCTTCGGCATGACCTGGGGCGGCCCGATGAAGCACGCCTTCGCCGGTGCCCTGCATCTGGCATGGCACCGCCGTGCCGAGCGCTTCGGCGGCGGTCGCTCCACCGGCCTCAAACCGCTGGACCTGGAAGACCCGAACGCGCCGCTGGGCGTGGAAAAGCCGGTGGACTTCACCTGGAACCAGCTGCTGGGCTTCGATGCCTGCGTACAGTGCGGCAAGTGCGAAGCCATGTGCCCGGCCTTTGCCGCCGGCCAGCCGCTGAACCCGAAAAAGCTGATTCAGGACATGGTCATCGGCCTGGCCGGTGGCACCGACGCCAAGTTCGCCGGTAGCCCGTACCCTGGCAAGCCGGTTGGTGAACACGGCGGCCACCCGCACCAACCGATCGTCAATGGCCTGGTCGACGCCGAAACGCTGTGGTCGTGCACCACCTGCCGCGCCTGCGTCGAGGAATGCCCGATGATGATCGAGCACGTCGATGCCATCGTCGACATGCGCCGGCACCTTACCCTGGAAAAAGGCGCCACCCCGAACAAGGGCGCCGAAGTGCTGGACAACCTGATCGCTACCGACAACCCGGGCGGCTTCGCCCCGGGTGGGCGCATGAACTGGGCTGCCGACCTCAACCTGCAACTGCTGTCGGAGGTGAAAACCACCGAGGTGCTGTTCTGGGTGGGCGATGGTGCTTTCGACATGCGCAACCAGCGTACCTTGCGCTCGTTCGTCAAGGTGCTGAAGGCCTCGGGCGTGGACTTTGCCGTGCTCGGCCTGGAAGAGCGCGACAGCGGCGACGTGGCGCGTCGCCTGGGCGACGAAGCGACCTTCCAGCAATTGGCCAAGCGCAACATCCAGACCCTGGCCAAGTACAAGTTCCAGCGCATCGTCACCTGCGACCCGCACAGCTTCCATGTGCTGAAAAACGAGTACGGCGCATTGGGCGGCGAGTACCAGGTGCAGCACCACAGCACATACATCGCAGAATTGATCGCGGCGAAAAAACTTAATCTGGGCCAGCACAAGGGCGGCAGCGTCACCTACCACGACCCGTGCTACCTGGGCCGTTACAACGGCGAGTATGAAGCGCCGCGTGAAGTGCTCAAGGCGCTGGGCATCGAAGTGCGCGAGATGCAGCGCTCGGGCTTCCGTTCCCGTTGCTGCGGCGGTGGCGGCGGCGCGCCGATCACCGACATCCCGGGCAAACAGCGTATCCCCGACATGCGCATGGACGACATTCGCGAAACCGAGGCCGAGCTGGTGGCCGTGGGTTGCCCGCAGTGCACCGCCATGCTCGAGGGTGTGGTCGAACCGCGCCCGCAGATCAAGGACCTGGCCGAGCTGGTAGCCGACGTACTGATCGAAGAAGACGCGCCGGCTGCCGCAAAGCCGCAAACGGCCAAACGTGAACCTGCGGAGGTGCACTGATGAGCGACATTATCCGCCGCGACCCACGCGCCGAGTGGATCGCCCGTAACCGCCTGCACCCGCTGCATGCAGCCATGCAGACGCAACAGACCAGCTGGATGGGGCCCAACGGCCTCATCCGCAAGAACCCCCATGCGATTGCCGCAGGCTTTGTCGGCCCGGCCGGCATCAAGCGCATCGACCGCAGCGGCGCTCAGCAGGGCACCGGTGTGGGCGGGCGGCGCACGGCGGCAGCCGAAGTCAAGTTGCCACTGCACCAGGTGCCTATGCCTGCGTTCTACATTGCCGTGGTGCCGGACATGGTCGGTGGCCGCCTGAGCAGCCACGACCGCGACCTGCTCGGCCTGGCCCACAGCCTGGCCGGCGGCGAGGGCGCGGTGCTGGCGGTGGTGTTTGGCGAGCACAAGGAAAGCAACTTTTCCACAGCCGGCGTCGACCGCCTGCTGGTCATCGAGGGCGAAGCCTTCGAGGGGTATGTGCCGGAGCAGCTGGTGCAAGGCCTGCGCGCTGTGGATAACCAGTTCACCCCGCGCCACTGGCTGCTGCCTGACAGCCGCAGCGGTGGCGGCGAGTTGGGCCGGCGCCTGGGCGCCGCGCTGGGCGAACGCCCGGCGACGCGGGTATGGCAAGTCAAGGACGGTCAGTGCATCGGCCGTGCCGGTGCTGGCCAGCAAGACCTGCAACGCGCCGTGCCACGCCTGATCCTGGCGGCGGCCGAGTGCGCCGAGCCGGTCAGCGAAACCCGTCACGAAGCGTTGCCGGTGGAGTTGTCCACAAGCGTGGCGCGCAGCTTGTCGCGTATCGAAGACCTGGGTTCGGTGGCCGTGGACCCGGCGACCATTGCCATGGCCGAGGCCGAGTTCATTGTCTCGGGCGGTAACGGGGTCAAGGACTGGGACTTGTACCACCAGGCCACGGCGGCCCTCGGCGCCACCGAAGGCGCGTCGCGTGTGGCGGTGGACGACGGTTTCATGCCACGCAACCGCCAGGTCGGTGCCACTGGTACCTGGGTCACCGCGCGCGTGTACATGGCAGTGGGTATCTCGGGCGCAATCCAGCACCTGCAGGGCATCGGCGCCTGCGACAAGGTGGTGGCGATCAACATGGACCCAGGCTGCGACATGATCAAACGGGCTGACCTGTCGGTGATTGGCGACAGCTCGGCGATTCTCAAGGCACTGATCGAGGCTGTGGAAAACTACCGCAGCGGCGGCCAGCGCGACGCGGCATAAGGGCACGAGCATGAGTACGAAAGTGATCAGCCTGGTTTCCATCGGTGCCCACCCAAGCTCCGGTCGCGCCCGCCGCGCCGAGCAGGATGCGCGCGCCGTGGAACTGGGTTTGCAACTGGCTGGGGATAACTTGCAGGTGGTACACGCGGGTGACCCGCACGAGGAAGCGCTGCGTGCTTACCTGGGCATGGGCCTTGAGCACCTGGACGTGCTGGAGCAACCGGCCGGTGCCGATGTGCTGGCCGTGCTGGGCGATTACCTGCGCGACGCCGGGGCGCAGCTGGTGCTGACCGGCAGCCAGGCCGAAACCGGCGAGGGGTCGGGCATGTTGCCGTTCCTGCTGGCCGAAAAACTTGGCTGGCCGTTGATCGTGGGGTTGGCCGAGGTAGAGTCGATCGACAATGGCACTGCCCAGGTATTGCAAGCCCTGCCGCGTGGTCAGCGGCGCCGGCTGAAGGTGCGCCTGCCGTTGCTGGCAACTGTGGATAACGCTGCGCCCAAGCCTCGGCAGAGCGCCTTCGGACCTGCGCGCCGGGGTGTGTTGGCGGCGCGAAACGTGGCCATTGTCGATGATGAACTGCTGGCCGATGCCGAGCTTCAACCGGCTCGCCCACGGCCCAAGCGGCTGAAGGTGATCAAGGCCAAGAGCGGTGCCGACCGCATGAAGGCGGCGACGGCCAAAGCCAGCGGCGGTGGCGGCAAGGTGCTGAAGGATGTTTCGCCCCAGGAAGGCGCCGAGGCCATCCTCAAGCTGCTGGTGGAAGAGGGCGTGCTGCGTTAGGACCGCACGCGATCGAGTTTAGGAGCGGCCTTGCGCCGCGATGGGCCGCTCCTACCGGTTTCAAGCGCTTCTGATGACATTGAAGGCCCAAAAGGCCAGGCCCTCCACCACCGGCTCGAAGGTCACCCGCTCCCCCTCCTGCAGCGTTGCTCTGCCAAGTATCAAGATCGCACTGCGCGCCACGAAGTAGTCGCCACTACCGTCATCAGCCCTGATCACCCCTAATCCGTTTACCGCATGGAACCACTTCACAGAGCCAGTCAGGCGCCTGTGCATAAGTGACCTCTTGCTAATGCCATAGTAGTGGCACTCAATCAAACACGAAGCGCGCTTCAGCGAAACTGGCAAAA
The DNA here is from genome assembly GCA_029202525.1 of Candidatus Pseudomonas phytovorans. NCBI lineage: Bacteria > Pseudomonadati > Pseudomonadota > Gammaproteobacteria > Pseudomonadales > Pseudomonadaceae > Pseudomonas > Candidatus Pseudomonas phytovorans. Next base: position 160,180 of record CP119325.1, on the reverse strand, counting down.
ATGTCAGGTCCTCGAATTATTGCCCACCGAATCTGTTCGCCAAGGTGTGGATAAAGTGTTGGTGCATGGCTGGGGGCTATATATGGCGAGGCTTACAGGGTTTTGATCATAAAGTGATCAGTCTGCGTTGGACGGATGCTGAGCAGATAGCGATGGCGCTGTCAGGTTTTGCCCACAATTGCTGTTGGCTGCTCTGTGGATAATCTGTTTGATACTATCTGGAACCCGCGCAGGTCGTGGCCTGTGAAGAATTGATCAAAAAACAATCAAATTGAATCGGTAGTCTTCTGATCCATGATTATCAGGGCCTTGAATCGCTTATCCACAACCCAATCGCTGCACGTTCGCGTTTTGCTCACAAACTCTGTTGGTGTTTCTGTGGGTAAGGTGTAGGGAGTCTTCTGTAGCCCAACATTTACGGTGCCTTGCTGTATTTGACCAAAAAATGATCAGCCATTCGTCCTGACATTTATGCCAGTAGGCTAACCTTCCAGTCCCCGCTACGGTATTCCTGACAGCTCATACTTGTGGATAACCTATGGCGACTCATTTATTGACGACAGATCTACAGCGCTCCGTGTTGCCAGGTCTGCACGCTTATTCACCTTACGGCTTCAGGAAAACCAGCCCAGCACGGGCGCTGGCTTTTGGTGGACAGCATCGCGATCCGCACACGGGCAACTATCCGTTGGGCAATGGCCGTCGTTTCTATAGCCCGACCCTGATGCGCTTCACGGCATGCGACTCGCTCAGTCCGTTTTCCAAGGGCGGCATCAATGGATACGTCTACTGTGGCGGCGATCCGGTAAACCGGCATGACCCAAGCGGCGCATTCTGGGGCGCCATACTCAGGGGCGTTGGCTTGCTCTCCAGCGGAGCCACCTTCTCGGGCGCGGTCGTTCGAACAATGAAGAATGTGGTCGGGAACAGGATGGCCAAGGCGGCTAACAGCGGGGCGAATTCCTCTCCTGCTCCTCATGAGGACCTACCGACGCTATCCAGAGCTTCGAACCAGCAGTTCAGCATGACCGGCGCTTTTGGCGTAGCAGGGCAGGTGGTCGCCGCCGCCAACGGGGTGACCCCAGGTGTTCAGAACGCCGTGGATCTATTGGCTCTAGGAAATACGGTCACGAACTTTAGCGGCGGTTTGACAGGGAATTTTGCCGCAGGACGTGAAGTGGTCAGCTACTTGCGGGCTAATCCCCGTGAGACTCCAGGGGTATTGTGGGAGACCTTCATGGATTTGACGATGCTGGACGAGATGCTCTCTACCGTAGGCCGTGGGCTTACATACGCAGGCAGAGGATTTGTAGCTGCTGCGAACTGGATCAGGTCGCCACGACCGGTCCCTCATGATGTCCAGGTATAAGGAGATCTCCGAGCATACGGTTTGCCTGGCGCGCTCAAGCGGTTGAGTCCGAAGCGCTGCCAGGTCACCGATGATGGTCTACTGCGCCTGCACTTCCCTCAGATAAGGCGCCGGCTCCGCCCCCAGGTTCTCCAGCACCCGCTGGCTGTACCAGTCAATGAAGTTCACAACACCAAACTCGTAGGTTTTCGAGTACGGCCCAGGCTGGTAAGCCGTTGAGTTGATGCCGCGCTGGTTCTCTTCCGCCAACCGGCGATCCTGGTCGTTGGTGGCGTCCCATACCTTGCGCATGCGCTCCGGGTCGTAATCCACGCCTTCCACAGCATCCTTGTGCACCAGCCACTTGGTGGTGACCATGGTTTCTTGCGCACTGATCGGCCACACGGTGAACACGATGATGTGGTCGCCCATGCAGTGGTTCCACGAGTGCGGCAGGTGCAGGATGCGCATCGAGCCCAGGTCCGGGTTCTTGATGCGGCCCATCAGCTTCTGGCAGGCCTGCTTGCCGTCCATGGTCATCGACACCGTGCCCTTGAGCAGCGGCATACGCACGATACGGTTACGCAGGCCGTGGCTCTTGTGCAGGTACGGGATTTTCTCGGCGTCCCAGGCGGCAGCGGAACTGGCCACGTGGTCCTTGAATTCCTGGCTGGCGCGCGGGTCGTTGGTGTCGTCCCACTCCAGCAGGGTTTGCAGCAGTTCCGGGTGTGAGCCGGAGCAGTGGTAGCACTCGCGGTTGTTTTCCAGCACCAGCTTCCAGTTGGCCTTTTCCATCAAGGTGGTGTGCACCGCCACCTTGGTGTTCTCCATGTCGTACGGTTCCATGTAGTGGTCCAATGTGGCCAGGAACTCGTCGATAGCAGGTGGGTTTTCTGCGAGGCTGATGAAGATGTAGCCGCCGGCTACCTTCACATTCACCGGCTTCAGGCCGTATTCCTTCATGTCGAAGTCCGCGCCCATTTCGGTGCCGGCGAACAGCAGGCGGCCGTCCAGTTCATACGTCCACTGGTGGTAATGGCAGACCAGCTTTGCCACTTTGCCTTTGTCGCTGACGCACAAACGCGAACCGCGGTGGCGGCAGACGTTATGGAAGGCGTGAATCTTGCCTTCGGTACCACGCACCACCAGAATCGGGTTCTTGCCGATCTGCAGGGTGATGTAGTTGCCTTTCGCCGGAATCTCGCAAGTCATGCCGGCGATCAGCCATTCTTTATGGAAGATCTCCTGCATGTCGATCTGGAACAGACGCTCGTCGGTGTAGAAAGGCTGAGGCAGCGAGTAGGTTCGCTCGCGGGTCTGCAACATCTCGGCGGTGGCCTTGCGTGCAGGTTCCAGTGGATCGCCCAGGCTCAGGGTTGCGGTGACGTCCATCGTGTATTCCTCGGGGCCGTGTGCGGCCGGCAAAAGGTGGCTAATCATTGTTTTGGTGCCGCAAGGCTGCCTACAAAAAGTGGCAGGTTCTTTTGCCGTGGAGTGTGCGTCCGAAGCTGCCGCGAACCGTATCCATGGGCGACATGGCCGATGTGAATTACGACGCGCCAGCCCTTGTAGTGCGGGGCTGGTCGCGATAAGCACGCCGATGTCGCTGGCAGGAATGTACGCCGCCCTCAGCTTGCGCATTATCCAAGCCATAAAAAGCCCGATAGTCGGCTGCTGGAGATGAACATGTCCGATACCTTCCTCAATCCGGTCACCACCCAGACCTGGGCCAACGGCCGCCACATCGTGCGCTGCGTCAAGGTCATCCAGGAGACCTGGGATGTGCGCACCTTCTGCTTCATGGCCGACCAGCCGATCATGTTCTTCTTCAAGCCCGGGCAGTTCGTAACCCTGGAGTTGGAGATCGAAGGCAAGCCGGTGATGCGTTCCTACACCATCTCCAGTTCGCCGTCGGTGCCCTACAGCTTTTCGATCACCGTCAAGCGCGTGCCGGGCGGCCTGGTGTCGAACTTTCTGCATGACACCATGCACGAGGGCGCCGAGTTGCCGGTGCACGGCCCGGTGGGGCTGTTCAACGCCATCGACTTCCCGGCCGGCAAGGCGCTGTACTTGTCGGGCGGCGTGGGCATTACCCCGGTCATGTCGATGGCGCGCTGGTTCTACGACACCAACGCCAATGTCGACATGGTGTTCGTACACAGTGCCCGTTCGCCGAAGGACATCATCTACCACCGCGAGCTGGAACAAATGGCCTCGCGCATTCCCAACTTCAGCCTGCACATCATCTGTGAGAAGCACGGGCTGGGTGAGCCATGGGCGGGTTATCGCGGCTACCTTAACCAGCGTTTGATGGAGCTGATCGCGCCGGACTACATGGAGCGCACGGTGTTCTGCTGCGGCCCGACGCCGTACATGACCGCCGTCAAACGCATGCTCGAAGCGGTCGGCTTCGACATGAAGAACTACCACGAGGAATCGTTCGGCGCGACTCCGCCAGAGGCCAAGGCCGATGCGGTGGAACATGCCGAGCAGGCGGCAGATGCGCCGGAGCTGGATGTATCTGACCTCAATCTGGTGGAGTTCATCGGCAGCGAGAAGAGCATCCGCATCGCCCCGGGCGAGACCGTGCACGCGGCGGCTGCCAAGGTCGGGCTGATGATCCCGAAAGCCTGCGGCATGGGCATCTGCGGCACCTGCAAGGTGCTCAAGCTGGGCGGCGAAGTGGAGATGGATCACAACGGTGGTATTACTGAAGAGGATGAAGCCGAGGGCTACATCCTGTCGTGCTGCAGCGTGCCGAAAGGGGATGTGCGGATCGATTACTGATCCGAAACTGCAGGGGGCTGCTGCGCAGCCCATTCGCGGGACAAGCCCGCTCCCACAAGTACCCCGCTGCCTCAGGCTGAGTAGAGAACCTGTGGGAGCGGGCTTGTCCCGCGAATGGGCCGCAAAGCGGCCCCGGTTTTCTGAAGTCAGGTACGGAAGCGTGCCACCAACCCATTCAAGTCCACGGCAAGGCGCGACAACTCTGCACTCGCCGCGCTGGTCTGATGCGCCCCGGTAGCGCTCTGCACCGACAGGTCGTTGATGTTCACCAGGTTGCGGTCCACTTCCCGCGCCACCTGCGCCTGCTCTTCCGCCGCGCTGGCAATTACCAGGTTACGTTCGTTGATCTGCGCCACTGCCCCGGCAATGGTATCCAGCGCCATGCCTGCGCCCTTGGCGATATTCAGTGTGGACTCGGCGCGTTCGGTGCTGGTGCGCATCGACTCCACTGCTTGCTGGGTGCCGCCCTGGATGGTGCCGATCATGCGCTCGATCTCGCTGGTCGACTGTTGGGTGCGATGGGCCAGTGCCCGCACTTCATCCGCCACCACGGCAAAACCACGGCCCGCTTCACCCGCACGCGCCGCTTCGATGGCAGCATTCAGTGCCAGCAGGTTGGTCTGGTCGGCCAGGCCGCGGATCACATCCAGCACCTTGCCGATATCACGCGACTGCTCGGCCAGGTGGGTGATCAATTTGGCAGTGGCCTGCACATCACCGCTCATACGCTCGATGGCGCCTACGGTCTCCATCACCAGGTCACGACCGTCGCCAGTCGAACGGCTGGCTTCACTGGACGCTTCGGAAGTGCTCACGGCATTGCGCGCCACTTCTTCCACCGCACTGGTCATTTCCGTAACGGCAGTGGCAGCTTGTTCGATTTCGTTGTTCTGTTGCTGTAAGCCACGGGCGCTTTCGTCGGTGACGGCATTCAGCTCTTCGGCCGCTGAGGCCAGCTGGGTCGCGGAGCCGGCGATCAGTTGCAGCGTGTCGCGCAGCTTGTCTTGCATACGGGCCATGGCGCGCAGCAAGCGGGCGGCTTCGTCGGTGCCTTCGGCACGGATGACGTGGGTCAGGTCACCGTCGGCAACCTGCTCGGCGCTCTTGAGCGCTTCCTCGATCGGCTTGACGATGCTGCGGGTCAGCAGGAAGGCGCAGGCGAACGTCAGCACGGTGGCCGCGACCAACAGGCCAATGACCAAGGCGAATGCCGCGGCGTACTGGTTGGCGGCCTTCTCGTTGGTGGCACGGGTCTGGTCGGTGTTGATGCGCACCAGGTTGTCCATGACCTTGTTGATCTGCTCGGAGTTGGCCAGCAGGTCACGGTTGAGCAGGTCGCGCAGTTCGTCGGTGCGGTCCGCCTGGCTCAGCGTGCGCATGCGCGATTCCAGCTGGCGGTATTGGTTGAGCAACTGGCCATACTCGTCGAACGCGGCCTGTTCGTCGGCGGCGCTGATCATCGGCAGATAAGCCTGGCGCGCACGGTCGATCTGGCTGTTGCGCTGGTCTAGCAGGTTGAGGGTGTCGCGCTGGGTTTCCGGCTCACGGTTGAGCAGCAGCCGGTAGGAGAGGGTGCGCATGCGCAGGTTCAGCGCGGTGAGCTCGTCGAGGGTCTTGATGCTGGGCACGCTGACCTGTTCGATGACCACGCCGGCCTGGCGGATGTTACCCATTTGTACCAGCGAGAAGGTACCGAGGCCGAGCATCAGCAGGCCGATCAGCGCGAAACCGAGCAGCGCGCGCGGGGCGATATTCATGTTGCGTAAAGACATGGAGGGGAGGGTCCAGGCAAGGGGGAAGGGTGCGCAAGGTGCGACAAAACAAGACTTGTCGGGCTATCGGTCGTGACTGATCAGTCTTGAGTGCGACCCGCTCATTTTGTGAGCTGGCTAACCTTTTCCTGACCGGCGGTTGATCCAGGTCGGAACAAGGGGGTGGTTACCCTGTCAATCTGCGGGTTAGACACCTTATGAATCCGATATTTAATGGCGATGGGCCGCAGTTTTCTTTATCGTGTGCGCCCCTCGCAACAACCTGAGATAGACCCATGCTGGAAGCTTCCCTGAATCAAATCGAGCAACTGGTCAGCGACCTGATGCAGAAAAACGCTCAACTCACCGAGCAGAACACCACCCTTGGTACGCAACTGGCCCAGGCCAAAGAAGAGAACGAAACCCTGCAGCTGTCGCTGATGGAGCAGGAAGAGAAGAACGGCAGCACCGCCGCCCGCCTGCAGGCCCTGGTTGATCGCGCCAGCGCTGGCGTTGTTGGCGCATGAGATTGCAAGAGCAGCCGGTCAATGTGGTGTCGATTCTCGGCATCGACTATTCGATCAAGGCGCCCGAAGGCCAGGAAGAAACCCTGGCCCAGGCGGTGCGGATGCTCAACACCGCCCTGAACGAAACCAAGCGTCAGTACCCGACCCTGATCGGTGACAAACTGCTGGTGCTGGCTGCCCTTAACCTGTGCTCCAAACAGGTTGAACTGCAGAAAGAACACCAGCAGACCCTGGCGCGCACCCAGGCGCAGATCGACGCTACCGTGGATGCGATCGTTCGGACCATCGCAGAGCAGTAAGATCCTGCACCGTCCCCTGTGGGAGCGGGTGAACCCGCTCCCACAGGGTGCATATGATTGCTTCAGATCACTGGATTAACTGGATACGCGAGTGTATACACTTTCCGCAAAACAATAATGTTGCGGGGAGTAGGGCATGGGTATCTTGCGCAAGAGCATCCAGTGGCAATTGATCACCAGCATGGGCGCCGCCCTGCTGGCGAGCATCCTTGTCGTGGTCATCATCTTCACCGTGGCGCTGAACCGCCTCACCGAACGCTATCTGGTCGACACTGCTCTGCCAGCCAGTATCGAAGCCATTCGCAATGACATTGAGCGCATGCTCGGCCAGCCACTCACGGCGGCTGCGGACATTGCTGGCAATACCCTGCTGCGCGACTGGCTCGCGACGGGCGAAGACCCCGCCCAAGCCCCTCATTTTCTCGAATACCTGCAAGCAGCCAAACAGCGCAATCACGCCTTCACCACGCTGTTCGTCTCAACTGAAACCGGCCATTACTACAACGAGAATGGACTGGACCGCACCCTCAGCCGCAGCAACCCCAAAGACAAGTGGTTCTACGGCTACATCGACAGCGGCGCCGAGCGCCTGATCAACATCGATATCGATGGGGCCACCGGTGAGCTGGCGCTGTTCATCGACTACCGCGTGGAGAAGAATGGCCAACTGGTCGGCGTGGCCGGCATGGGCCTGCTGATGACCGAACTGTCGAAATTGATCCACGACTTCAGCTTCGGCGAGCATGGCAAGGTGTTCCTGGTGCGTAACGACGGCTTGATCCAGGTGCACCCGGACGCAGCCTTCAGTGGCAAGCGCCAGCTCACCGAGCAGCTCGGCGCAGAGGCTGCCAAGGCAGTGATGAGCGGTGGCGTGAGCCTGATCAGCAGCCGCTTCAATCGTGACGGCGAAAGCTATCTGGCACTTGGCCTGCCTTTGCGCGACCTCAATTGGACCCTGGTGGCTGAGGTGCCGGAAGCGGAAATTTACGCACAAATGCATCAGGCGGTATGGCTGACCAGCCTGATCGGTGGCGGCGTGGCCCTGGTGTCGTTGCTGCTGGTGGTGCTGCTGGCGCGCGGCCTGGTACGGCCGATCCGCCGCGTTACCGCCGCCCTGGTACAGATTGGCAGCGGTGCGGGCGACCTCAGCCACCGTCTGGATGATACGCGCCAGGACGAACTGGGCGACCTGGCCCGGGGCTTCAACCGCTTTCTCGACAGCCAGCGCAGCCTGATTGGCGAGGTGTTGCAGACTTCCGAAAGGCTACATCGGGCGGTTGAGCAAGTGACCCAAGTGGTGGACAACACCGCCGAGCGCTCAGGGCGGCAACAGGAAATGACCGAAATGGTTGCCACTGCCGTACACGAAATGGGCCTGACCGTGCAGGATATTGCTCGCAATGCCGGGGATGCGGCGCAGGCCTCGCAGTCGGCACGGGATGAGGCCATGCAGGCGCGTGAGGTGGTGCGGCGTTCGATTCAGGGCATCGAAGGCATGTCGGGCGACATCGGCAAAGCGGCTGATGCTGTTAGCCAGTTGGCGGACGAAGTAGCCTCTATCGATGAAGTTTTAGCGGTGATCCGTAGTATTTCCGAACAGACCAATTTGCTGGCGCTGAACGCTGCCATTGAAGCGGCGCGGGCAGGGGAGATGGGGCGTGGGTTTGCCGTGGTGGCGGACGAAGTGCGCACGCTGGCACGGCGTACCCAGCTGTCCACCGACGAAGTGCAGCAGATGATCCAGCGCCTGAAGCAGGGCGCAGGGTCAGCGGTAAGTTCGATGCATGCGGGGCAGCAGGCGACCGGCAGTGGCGTGGAATCGAGCCAGCGCACCGGGGCGTCACTGGGGGCGATTACCGACCAGGTGGAGCACATCAGCGACATGAACCACCAGGTGGCTACGGCGACTGAAGAGCAGTCGGCGGTGACCGAGGAGATCAACCGCACGGTGCAGGGGATTTCCGATCTGGCGCGGGAGACGGCGGCGGAGGTGCAAGGCTGCCGTGAGGAGTGCCAGGCGTTGCGTGGCTTGGCAGATGACCTGGCGCGGCAGATGGGCGGGTTCAGGCTTTAGATTGCCGGGGCCGCTTCGCGGCCCATCGCGACACAAGGCCGCTCCTACAAGGGACCGCATTCCCAGGCCGGCAACGGGGTCCTTTGTAGGAGCGGCCTTGTGTCGCGAAAGGAGGGCAAAGCCCTCCCGGCAATCTGTCAGGCAGTAATGATGCTGCGGATATCCGCAGCCAGCTCGCGCACCCGCTCTTCCTCGGTATCCCACGAGCACATGAACCGCGCCCCACCGCTGCCAATAAAGGTATAGAACCGCCACCCCTTGCCCCGCAGCGCTTCAATCGCATGCTCGGGCATTTGCAGAAACACCCCGTTGGCCTCCACCGGGAACATCAGCTCCACCCCCGGCAAATCACTCACCAACGACGCCAGCAACTGCGCGCAATGGTTGGCGTGCTTGCCATGGCGCAACCAGGCGCCATCTTCCAGCAGGCCCACCCACGGCGCCGACAGGAAGCGCATTTTCGACGCCAGTTGCCCGGCCTGCTTGCAGCGGTAGTCGAAGTCTTCGGCCAACTGGCGGTTGAAGAACAGGATCGCCTCGCCCACTGCCATGCCGTTCTTGGTGCCGCCAAAGCACAGTACATCGACGCCGGCCTTCCAGGTCAGCTCGGCCGGGCTGCAGCCCAGAAATGCGCAGGCATTGGTAAAGCGCGCGCCGTCCATGTGCAGGTTCAGGCCCAGCTCCTTGCACGTGGCGCTGATCGCCTTGAGCTCGTCGGGGCGGTACACGGTACCCACTTCAGTAGCCTGGGTGATGGTCACCACGCGCGGCTTGGGGTAGTGGATGTCCTGGCGCTTGAGCGCCACTTCGCGGATCGACTCGGGCGTCAGCTTGCCGTTGACGCTGGCCGCCGTCAGCAGTTTGGAACCGTTGGAGAAGAACTCCGGCGCGCCGCACTCGTCGGTTTCGACGTGGGCGGTCTCGGAGCAGATCACGCTGTGGTAGCTCTGGCACAGCGAGGCCAGGGCCAGGGAGTTGGCGGCGGTGCCGTTGAAAGCGAAAAACACCTCGCAGTCGGTTTCGAACAGGTTGCGGAAGTATTCCGAGGCGTGCTCGGTCCACTGATCGTCGCCGTAGGCGCGGTCGTGGCCCTGGTTGGCCTTTTCCATCGCCGCCCAGGCTTCTGGGCAGATACCGGAATAGTTGTCGCTGGCGAATTGTTGGCTCTTATCTGTCATGACACGGTCCTGTGAACGACGCAGAACAGCACTCTAAACCATCGATTCAGCGGTTGCCTATACAACCCGTGCATCGGCTGATTTCTGTTCATCCTGTGCCGGCCTCTTCGCGGGCACGCCCGCTCCCACAATGGTCCTGCACACGCCAATCACTGTGGGAGCGGGCGTGCCCGCGAAGAGGCCGGCATGGGCGACACAAAGACAATGTCGTAAACGCGCCATTGCAAGGCGTGCGCAGGCATCTGACTCGCCCCGCCCAGTCATAACATCGCCACAAAGGGCCACAGTGCCCCACGACAAAAAACGATCGCTGCCGGGAGATACATGATGTTCAGCAAGCAAGACCAGATCCAGGGTTACGACGACGCACTGCTGGCGGCGATGAATGCCGAAGAACAGCGCCAGGAAGATCACATCGAACTGATCGCCTCGGAGAACTACACCAGCAAGCGCGTCATGCAGGCCCAAGGCAGCGGCCTGACCAACAAATACGCCGAAGGCTACCCAGGCAAGCGCTACTACGGTGGCTGCGAGCACGTGGACAAGGTAGAAGCCCTGGCCATCGAGCGCGCCAAGCAGCTGTTCGGTGCCGACTACGCCAACGTCCAGCCGCACTCCGGTTCTTCGGCCAACGGTGCTGTGTACCTGGCCCTGCTGCAGGCTGGTGACACCATTCTTGGCATGAGCCTGGCTCACGGTGGCCACCTGACCCACGGCGCCAAGGTGTCGTCCTCGGGCAAGCTGTATAACGCTGTTCAATACGGCATCAACACCGACACCGGCCTGATCGACTACGACGAAGTCGAGCGCCTGGCCGTCGAGCACAAGCCGAAAATGATCGTTGCCGGTTTCTCGGCCTACTCCAAGACCCTCGACTTCCCACGCTTCCGCGCCATCGCCGACAAGGTCGGTGCGCTGCTGTTCGTCGACATGGCCCACGTTGCTGGCCTGGTTGCCGCTGGCCTGTACCCGAACCCGATCCCGTTCGCCGATGTGGTGACCACTACCACCCACAAGACCCTGCGCGGCCCGCGTGGCGGCCTGATCCTGGCCAGGTCGAACGAAGAGATCGAGAAAAAGCTGAACGCCGCTGTATTCCCGGGCGCCCAGGGCGGTCCGCTGATGCACGTCATCGCCGCCAAGGCAGTGTGCTTCAAAGAGGCACTGGAGCCTGAGTTCAAGAGCTACCAGAAGCAGGTCATCGAAAACGCCCAGGCCATGGCCCAGGTGTTCATCGACCGTGGCTACGACGTTGTTTCCGATGGCACCGACAACCACCTGTTCCTGGTCAGCCTGATTCGTCAGGGCCTTACCGGTAAAGATGCCGACGCCGCCCTGGGCCGCGCGCACATCACCGTCAACAAGAACGCCGTGCCGAACGACCCACAGTCGCCGTTCGTCACCTCGGGCCTGCGCATCGGCACCCCGGCCGTCACCACCCGTGGCTTCAAGGTTGCCCAGTGCGTGGCCCTGGCCGGCTGGATCTGCGACATCCTCGACAACCTCGGTGACGCAGACGTCGAAGCCGATGTGGCGAAGAACGTCGCGGCGCTGTGCGCAGACTTCCCTGTTTACCGCTGAGTGGAGTAAACGACCATGCAACGCTACTCGGGCTTCGGCCTCTTCAAACACTCCCTCAGCCACCACGAAAACTGGCAGCGCATGTGGCGCACGCCGACCCCTAAAAAGGTCTATGACGTGGTTATCGTTGGCGGTGGCGGCCATGGCCTGGCCACGGCCTACTACCTGGCCAAAGAGCACGGCATCACCAACGTTGCCGTGATCGAGAAAGGTTACCTGGGCGGCGGCAACACCGCCCGTAACACCACCATCGTGCGTTCCAACTACCTGTGGGACGAGTCGGCGCAGCTGTACGAGCACGCCATGAAACTGTGGGAAGGCCTGTCGCAGGACATCAACTACAACGTGATGTTCTCCCAGCGTGGCGTGTACAACCTGTGCCACACCCTGCAGGACATTCGTGACTCCGAGCGCCGCGTCAGCGCCAACCGCCTCAACGGCGTGGACGGCGAGCTGCTGAACACTGCTCAGGTTGCGGCTGAAATCCCGTACCTGGATTGCTCGAAGAACACCCGTTACCCGATCCTTGGCGCAACCGTTCAGCGCCGTGGTGGCGTGGCTCGTCACGACGCCGTGGCCTGGGGCTATGCCCGTGCCGCTGACGCCCTGGGCGTGGACCTGATCCAGCAGACCGAAGTGATCGGTTTCCGCAAGGAAAACGGCGCGGTCATCGGTGTGGAAACCAACAAAGGCTTCATCGGCGCCAAGCGCGTCGGTGTGGTCACTGCCGGTAACTCCGGGCACATGGCCAAGCTGGCCGGTTTCCGACTGCCGCTGGAATCGCACCCGCTGCAGGCGCTGGTATCCGAGCCGATCAAGCCGATCATCGACAGCGTGATCATGTCCAACGCAGTACACGGCTACATCAGCCAGTCCGACAAGGGCGACCTGGTGATCGGTGCGGGTATCGACGGCTGGGTCGGCTACGGCCAGCGCGGTTCGTACCCGGTGATCGAGCACACCCTGCAGGCCATCGTCGAGATGTTCCCCAACCTCTCGCGCGTGCGCATGAACCGTCAGTGGGGCGGCATCGTGGATACCTCGCCAGACGCCTGCCCGATCATCACCAAGACCCCGGTCAAGAACATGTTCTTCAACTGCGGTTGGGGCACGGGCGGCTTCAAGGCGACCCCGGGTTCGGGCAACGTCTTCGCCGCGAGCCTGGCCAAGGGCGAAATGCACCCACTGGCCGCGCCGTTCTCCATGGACCGTTTCTACAACGGCGCACTGATCGACGAACACGGCGCTGCCGCCGTCGCCCACTAACCGGAGACACCGTCATGTTGCATATTTTCTGTCCCCACTGCGGCGAGCTGCGCTCCGAAGAAGAGTTTCACGCCTCTGGCCAGGCGCATATCGCCCGCCCGCTGGACCCAGCCGCCTGCTCCGACGAGGAGTGGGGTACCTACATGTTCTACCGTGACAACCCGCGCGGTATTCACCATGAACTGTGGGACCACGTTGCCGGTTGCCGCCAGTACTTCAACGTCACCCGCAACACCGTGACCTACGAAATTCTGGAAACCTACAAGATTGGCGAGAAACCGCAAGTGACTGAAGGCGGCAAGCAGAACAGCGTACCGTCGACCGTCAAAGGCCAAGGGGAAAAAGTATGAGCCAGACCTATCGCCTCGCCAGCGGCGGCCGTATCGACCGCAGCAAGGTCCTGAACTTCACCTTCAACGGCAAGACCTACCAGGGTTATGCCGGTGACAGCCTGGCCGCCGCGTTGCTGGCCAATGGCGTCGACATCGTGGGCCGCAGCTTCAAATACTCGCGCCCACGCGGCATCATCGCAGCCGGTACCGAAGAGCCGAACGCCATCCTGCAGATCGGCTCCAGCGAAGCCACCCAGATCCCTAACGTGCGTGCTACCCAGCAGGCGCTTTACGCAGGCCTGGTCGCCACCAGCACCAACGGCTGGCCGAACGTCAACAATGACGTCATGGGCATCCTCGGCAAGGTGGGCGGCAGCATGATGCCGCCGGGCTTCTACTACAAAACCTTCATGTACCCGAAATCGTTCTGGATGACTTACGAGAAGTACATCCGCAAAGCAGCCGGCCTTGGCCGTGCACCGCTGCAGAACGACCCGGACAGCTACGACTACATGAACCAGCACTGCGACGTGCTGATCGTTGGCGCCGGCCCTGCTGGCCTGGCCGCTGCACTGGCTGCAGCACGCAGCGGCGCCCGTGTGATCCTGGCTGACGAGCAGGAAGAGTTTGGCGGCAGCCTGCTCGATTCGCGTGAAACCCTCGACGGCAAGCCTGCCGCCGACTGGGTCAACGCTGTGATCAAAGAGCTGGAAAGCCTGCCGGACGTGACCCTGCTGCCACGCGCCACGGTCAACGGCTACCACGACCATAACTTCCTGACCATTCACGAGCGCCTCACCGACCACCTCGGCGACCGCGCCCCGATCGGCCAGGTACGCCACCGTGTGCACCGTGTACGCGCCAAGCGCGTGGTACTGGCGCCGGGCGCCCACGAGCGCCCGCTGGTGTACGGCAACAACGATGTGCCGGGCAACATGTTGGCCGGTGCTGTTTCCACCTACGTTCGCCGCTACGGTGTGGCCCCTGGCCGCAAGTTGGTGCTGTCGACCAACAACGACCACGCCTACCGCGCTGCGCTGGACTGGCACGACGCCGGCCTGCAAGTGGTCGCCATCGCCGACGCCCGTCACAACCCGCGTGGCTCGCTGGTTGAAGAGGCGCGTGCCAAAGGCATTCGCATCCTCACCTCCAGCGCCGTGGTAGAGGCCAAAGGCAGCAAGCACGTGACCGGCGCCCGCGTGGCAGCCATCGACGTGCAAGCGCACAAAGTCACCAGCCCAGGCGAAACCCTGGAGTGCGACCTGATCGCAACTTCCGGCGGCTACAGCCCGATCGTCCACCTGGCGTCGCACCTGGGCGGTCGCCCGGTGTGGCGTGACGACATCCTCGGCTTCGTGCCGGGCGATGCACCGCAGAAACGCGAGTGCGTGGGTGGCATCATCGGCGTCTATGCCCTTGGCGACGTGATTGCCGATGGCTTCGAAGGCGGCGTGCGCGCAGCTACCGAAGCCGGCTTCAAGGCTACCGTTGGCACCCTGCCGAAAACCGTTGCCCGCAAGGAAGAGGCCACCGTGGCACTGTTCCAGGTGCCGCACGACAAAGGCACTAAAGGGCCTAAGCAGTTCGTCGACCAACAGAACGACGTGACCGCCGCCGGTATCGAGCTGGCCACCCGCGAAGGCTTCGAGTCGGTCGAGCACGTAAAACGCTACACCGCACTGGGCTTCGGTACCGATCAGGGCAAACTGGGCAACATCAACGGCCTGGCCATCGCCGCCCGTTCGATCGGCATCACCATCCCGGAAATGGGCACCACCATGTTCCGCCCCAACTACACGCCGGTGACGTTCGGTGCGGTAGCGGGCCGTCACTGTGGTCACCTGTTCGAGCCCGTGCGCTTCACCGCCCTGCATGCCTGGCACGTGAAGAACGGCGCCGAATTCGAGGACGTCGGCCAGTGGAAGCGCCCTTGGTACTTCCCGAAAGCCGGTGAAGACATCCATGCTGCCGTGGCCCGCGAATGCAAGGCGGTGCGTGACAGCGTCGGCCTGCTGGACGCTTCGACCCTGGGCAAGATCGACATCCAGGGCCCGGACGCGCGCGAGTTCCTCAACCGCATCTACACCAACGCCTGGACCAAGCTCGACGTGGGCAAGGCCCGCTACGGCCTGATGTGCAAGGAAGATGGCATGGTCTTCGACGACGGCGTAACTGCCTGCGTCGGCGACAACCACTTCATCATGACCACCACCACTGGCGGCGCAGCGCGCGTACTGCAGTGGATGGAGCTGTACCTGCAAACCGAATGGCCGGAACTGAAGGTGTACTTCACCTCGGTCACCGACCACTGGGCGACCATGACCCTGTCCGGCCCCAACAGCCGCAAGCTGCTGAGCGAGCTGACCGACATCGACATGGACAAGGAAGCCTTCCCGTTCATGACCTGGAAGGAAGGCAACGTCGGCGGCGTACCGGCCCGCGTGTTCCGTATCTCCTTCACCGGTGAGCTGTCGTACGAAGTCAACGTGCAGGCCAACTACGCCATGGGCGTGCTGGAAAAAATCATCGAGGCCGGCAAGAAGTACAACCTGACCCCGTACGGTACCGAGACCATGCACGTACTGCGTGCCGAGAAGGGCTTCATCATCGTTGGCCAGGATACCGATGGTTCGATGAACCCGGACGACCTGAACATGAGCTGGTGTGTGGGCCGCAACAAGCCGTACTCGTGGATTGGCCTGCGTGGCATGAACCGCGAAGACTGCGTGCGCGAAAACCGCAAGCAGCTGGTAGGCCTGAAGCCGGTCGACCCGACCAAATGGCTGCCGGAAGGTGCCCAGCTGGTCTTCGATCCGAAGCAGCCGATCCCGATGGACATGGTTGGCCACGTCACCTCCAGCTACGCCTCCAACTCCCTGGGCTATTCGTTCGCCATGGGTGTGGTCAAAGGCGGCCTGAAGCGCATGGGCGAGCGGGTTTACTCACCGCAGGCTGACGGCAGTGTGATCGAGGCGGAGATCGTGTCTTCGGTGTTCTTCGATCCGAAGGGTGAGCGGCAGAACGTCTAAGGCCCCGGATGGCGGCGCAGCCTGATCGCCCGGCTGCGCTGCCCTGATGAACAAGAATTCAAGGCAGGTAAGAAATGAGCGCTATCAACGTCTACCAGCAAAACCCCGGCGCCGAGGCCAAGGCCCAGTCGCCACTGCACCACGCCGACCTGGCCAGCCTGGTTGGCAAAGGCCGCAAGAACGCAGGCGTAACCCTGCGTGAAAAGAAATTCCTCGGCCACCTGACCCTCCGTGGCGATGGCCACAACCCGGAATTCGCCGCCGGCGTGCACAAGGCCCTGGGCCTGGAGCTGCCAGTAGCCCTGACCGTGGTCGCCAACGGTGACACCTCGCTGCAATGGGTCGGCCCCGACGAGTGGCTGCTGATCGTGCCTGGTGGCCAGGAACTGGCGGTCGAGCAAAAGCTGCGTGCGGCCCTTGAAGGCCAGCACATCCAGGTGGTCAACGTCAGCGGCGGGCAGAGCCTGCTGGAACTGCGCGGCCCGAACGTGCGCGAAGTGCTGATGAAGTCCACCAGCTATGATGTTCACCCAAACAACTTCCCGGTGGGCAAGGCTGTCGGCACCGTGTTCGCCAAGTCGCAACTGGTGATCCGCCGCACTGCCGAAGACACCTGGGAACTGGTGATTCGCCGCAGCTTCTCCGACTACTGGTGGCTGTGGCTGCAGGACGCTTCGGCCGAATACGGCCTGAGCATCGAGGCTTAAGGAGAGCAGAACATGAGTCGGGCACCGGATACCTGGATTCTCACCGCCGACTGCCCGAGCATGCTCGGCACCGTCGACGTGGTGACGCGTTACCTCTTCGAGCAGCGCTGCTACGTGACGGAGCACCACTCCTTCGATGACCGGCAGTCGGGGCGTTTCTTCATTCGCGTGGAGTTCCGCCAGCCGGACGATTTCGACGAGGCAGGCTTTCGCGCCGGCCTCGCCGAGCGCAGCGATGCGTTCGGCATGACGTTCGAGCTGACCGCACCCAATCACCGCCCCAAGGTGGTGATCATGGTGTCCAAGGCTGACCACTGCCTGAACGACTTGCTGTATCGCCAGCGCATTGGCCAGTTGGGCATGGACGTGGTTGCGGTGGTGTCCAACCATCCCGATCTCGAACCATTGGCGCAATGGCACAAGATTCCGTACTACCACTTCGCCCTCGATCCCAATGACAAGCCTGCGCAAGAGCGCAAGGTGATTCAGGTGATCGAGGAGACCGGAGCCGAGCTGGTGATCCTCGCCCGTTACATGCAGGTGCTGTCGCCCGAGTTGTGCCGGCGCCTGGATGGCTGGGCGATCAACATTCACCACTCGCTGTTGCCAGGTTTCAAGGGCGCCAAGCCTTACCACCAGGCTTACAACAAGGGCGTGAAGATGGTCGGTGCCACGGCGCACTACATCAACAACGACCTGGATGAAGGGCCGATCATTGCCCAGGGCGTCGAGGTGGTGGACCACAGTCATTACCCGGAAGATTTGATTGCCAAGGGCCGCGACATTGAAGGCCTGACCCTGGCGCGGGCGGTGGGTTATCACATTGAGCGGCGGGTGTTCCTCAACGCCAACCGGACTGTAGTTCTCTAATTCCTGTACCGGCCTCTTCGCGGGACAAGCCCGCTCCCACAGGATCATCGCTACCTTCAAAAAAGCGGTGAGCCTGTGGGAGCGGGCTTGTCCCGCGAATGGCCTCACACAATTCCACCTGCCGCTAAAAGGCATCTCTCTGTCGCTCCCAGTCAGTGCATCCGGCCCCATCAGGCCCACAATCTCCTGCATTCCAGTAACACAAGCCGCCCACGGAAGGCGGCGCGTTCAACCACCGCTGCATAAATACAAATCAAGCGAGGTAAGAGCATGTCTGGCAATCGTGGAGTGGTGTATCTCGGCGCTGGCAAGGTCGAAGTACAGAAAATCGACTACCCGAAAATGCAGGACCCGCGCGGCAAGAAGATCGAGCACGGCGTCATCCTCAAGGTGGTCTCCACCAACATCTGCGGCTCCGACCAGCACATGGTCCGCGGCCGCACCACTGCCCAGGTCGGCCTGGTTCTGGGCCACGAAATCACCGGTGAAATCGTCGAGCTCGGCCGTGACGTCGAGCGCCTGAAAATCGGCGACCTGGTGTCGGTACCGTTCAACGTTGCCTGCGGCCGCTGCCGCTCCTGCAAAGAGATGCACACCGGCGTGTGTCTCACCGTCAACCCGGCCCGTGCGGGCGGTGCCTACGGCTACGTCGACATGGGTGACTGGACCGGCGGCCAGGCCGAATACGTGCTGGTGCCATACGCGGACTTCAACCTGCTGAAACTGCCTGACCGCGACAAGGCCATGGAAAAGATCCGTGACCTGACCTGCCTGTCCGACATCCTGCCAACGGGCTTCCACGGTGCCGTGACTGCCGGCGTAGGCCCAGGCAGCACCGTTTATGTCGCTGGTGCCGGCCCGGTCGGCCTGGCCGCCGCTGCCTCGGCGCGCCTGCTGGGCGCTGCTTGCGTCATCGTCGGCGACCTTAACCAGGCCCGTCTGGCCCACGCCAAGTCGCAGGGCTTCGAAGTGGTCGACCTGTCCAAAGACACCCCGCTGCACGAGCAGATCATCGACATCCTCGGCGAGCCGGAAGTGGACTGCGCCGTCGACGCCGTCGGCTTCGAAGCCCGTGGCCATGGCCATGAAGGCGCCAAGCACGAGGCCCCGGCCACCGTGCTGAATTCGCTGATGCAGGTTACCCGTGTTGCCGGCAGCATTGGTATCCCGGGCCTGTACGTAACCGAAGACCCAGGTGCATCGGACGCCGCTGCCAAAATCGGCGCACTGAGCATCCGCTTTGGCCTCGGCTGGGCCAAGTCGCACAGCTTCCACACCGGCCAGACCCCGACCATGAAGTACAACCGCCAGCTGATGCAGGCGATCATGTGGGACCGCATCAACATTGCCGAAGTAGTTGGCGTGCAGGTGATCAACCTGGATCAGGCGCCGGAAGGGTATGGCGAGTTTGATGCGGGTGTGCCGAAGAAGTTTGTGATCGACCCGCACAAGATGTGGGGCGCGGCGTGATTTAGTTTAACCGAATAGAAAGCCCCTCCTTAGAGGGGCTTTTGACAATAATATTCAGTGGTGCTGGAATTAATAGGCTATCAACTTTTTGGGTCGCGTATGGCCCCGGGGGCAGCAGACATGAAATTATAGTTGAACGTTTTCTTGTCTTCATTGTAGGACGGCAATTTTGATATGACGCGGCTTGTGACTTGTCTGGTGCCTCCTGACACAGCTCCGAACGTGTTGCGTGCGTAGACAACGCCCGAATAACCATACGCTTTGCGGCCGGTTAGGTTTGATATATTTTGTATAAAAGAATCACCCTTTGGCGAAGGGTCGGCAGAGTAGCATGCGATTAAGTGAATGTCATACTTTCCAGTGTCAAATCCTTGATTTTAAATTGCGCGAATCCACCGCTCAGGTGAAAGCGTTTTGTTTTCGTTTGATAGCCCACCTGTGCTTCCATGATTAACCGCAGTGATGGCAAGTTTGCCCTTTTCGGTCGGGTGTTTGGCCATGTAGACAAAGCCGCCGCCTACTACATTTGCCCGACCGCTATAGGATTTTCCTCGTTCGAAGAACCGGTAGTGTCCGCTGGGGTCGGAGTAATTGACAGGATCGTTTCCTGCATACGCGTAGCTGTTTATCCCACCATCCCTAAAAGGGCTCAGGCTATCAGGTTGGCAAAATTTCATCAGCATGGGTTGATATGATCTATATCCGTTCCCGAGCAAATAACTCTGCGTCATCTCTTCCAAGTGCTCACCATTGAAAGCAAGTGTACTCACCATTGGCGTTGGTTTTGCTAAGTATCCGTAAGGCGTATATAAATTCATTGGTGTCGTCCCGAATTGATTAATCTGACTCTGCCACGTTGTAAATTTAAGTCTCTCTCTATCGTGTCTGCGCGGCTACTGGTAGAAATGTCAGGTCGACACCGGCAGCGGCTGGCCCTTTAAAGATGGTTAGGAACAAATGCCTTGCCAATGAGTCAAATGACCCGTTTCCCAGGCCATCCCGGCCAACGAGGTCCCTCCCGATGAAAGCATTCACCCTGGCAACCCTGATGACCCTGGCCGCAAGCCCGGTGTTCGCCTTCAACCTCAGCGACGCTGCCAACGCCGTGTCCGCCATGCAGAACCAGAAGCAACAAGGCCAGGTACAGGCGCCCGAGGCGCAGGCCAATCTGCTCAACACCCTGGGCAGCGAATTGAAGATCACCCCCGAACAGGCCGTGGGCGGGGCGGGGGCGATGTTGGGGCTGGCGCGTAACAACCTCAGCAGTGATGACTATGGCCAGCTGACCAAAGCGGTGCCGGGGCTGGACTTGCTCGCCGGGGCCAATGCGCTGGGCGGGTTGGGTGAAATGCTGGGCAAGAACAGTGATAGCCAATCGGCGTTGAGCAATGCGCTGGGGAACAACGTAGAAAACCGCAGCGACCTGGACACTGCGTTCAAGGCGCTGGGGATGGATAGCGGGATGATCGGGCAGTTTGCGCCGCTGATTCTGCAGTATCTGGGGCAACAGGGTATTGCCGGGTCGTTGCTGCAGAACCTGGGAAGCCTTTGGACTACGCCGGTACCGGTGAGCACACCTTCGGTCTGAATGAGCTGATTCTTCAGCCATTGGCAAGAAGCGTTGGTTTGGCGAGCATAATCAAGTCGTTGGCGCACGTAGCCAAGCGGTCAAGTCACGTTGCACTTTCGCTGCTCTGAGAAACAGCTTTCTGTTTGTGGCCTGAGTTGCTCAATCGGCATATGACGAAGCCGCTAGTTGGTCTCGTTTATCGGAAGTGCCTCGACCGTTATTCGTTACGTATTGTGATGGCGGAAATCGCCATTGTTGGCATATATTCGTTGTGCATTTCAGTTAATCTGGTGAGGAAATAATCAATTTTATTTATTCTTTCAACGTTTTCTGGTGAGATGGGTGTTCCTTGACGTTGTTTGTATTCCACATATTTTGTAGCGTTAAGTCTCCGGTTGTAGTGTTTCATGTATGTATCGAGGATTACTCGGTGCTTTTTAGGATGAAATTGAATAGGAGTAGGAATGGGTGGCTCAAATGGGATAAAAGTATTTGAGCTGAAGGTCGGTCTCGTATGTGGCTTTTTTTCGTGCAGGCGCGCGTTGAGCTGTGAGTAAGCAAGTTTACCCTCTGAAGTCGCCAGTGCAAATCTCACTTCCTTAATGGGCTTTTTTGGCCCAGGGGCACTGCGTCCTAGCATTCGATTGAGCAGCCCCATCAACCTGTTGTGCCCTGTTGGGTCTGAATAGTTGATGGGATCACCCGTGCAATAACCGTAGGCATTCAGGCCACCCTCATCAAATGGACTAAGACTGTCAGGTGCCAGGAAACGCATCAGTGTCGGCCCATAGGCGCGATACCCTTGACCCAGCAGATACATCCCGGTCAGTTGCTCACGGGCCTCTCCGTTAAACCCCAGCCGGGGCGCCGCGGCTGCTGAGCGTGGGTCATGCCCATAGGTTGAGTAGGCATACGCGATCCGTGCCTGCCCGATATGCGCCTGCAGCAATGATTTCTGCACATCTGTAATCAACAACCGGCTTTCAGCCCCCGAGTTGTTGCAGCGCCGTTCAGCCAATGGCTGATCCGCACCCCGCAGCAGGGTCAGACTTTGAGCACCCTCGATCTCAAGCGTGAGCTGTTCACTGTGGTAGAAATAAAGGCGTTGATTCACGATGGCGGGCTCGCGTGGGGGACTGGGTTCCGTTCAGTTTCCCCTTCAGGTGCGTCCGCCACAACTGGCATAAATACCAGGCAGACGCCCCGGCCGACCAGACTACGGCACTGATGGCTCAGCCTGCTTCGGAGAAGTCCACCAGGCGCACTGGCCGGCGGAAACCGGCAGTCAGTGTCGCCAGATAAGCCAACCCCAGGGCAAACCAGCACAATCCGATCACCAGCGTCAGCGCCGACAGGCTGGTCCACAGCCAAAGCGTCAGCCCCAACCCCACCAGCGGCACCACGCCATAGCTCAGCAGCCCCTTGGCGTTACGCTGGCTGGCATCGTCCATCAGGTGCGTCTTCACCACCGCCAGGTTCACCGCCGAGAACGCCACCAACGCACCAAAGCTGATCAGCGAGGCGAGGGTAGTCAGGTCAATCACCAACGCCAGCAGCGAAAACGCTGACACCAGCAAGATAGCGAACACCGGCGTGCCGAAGCGCGGCGACAGGTAACCGAAGCTGCGGCGCGGCAGTACGTTGTCACGGCCCATGGTGAACAGGATGCGCGACACCGCCGCCTGCGAGGCCAGTGCCGAACCCAGGCTGCCTGCCACATATGCGGCGGTGAAGAAGTTGGTGAGGAACTGCCCGCCCGCCTTGAACATCACTTCGTTGGCCGCTGCATCGGCATTGGCGAAGCTGCTGCCCGGTAGCACCAACTGGCTGACGTAGGCCAGCAGGGTGAACAGCAAGCCGGCGAACAGGGTGGTGAGGATGATCGCCCTTGGAACATCACGGCGGGCATCGCGGCATTCTTCGGCCAGGGTCGAGACCGCATCGAAGCCGAGGAACGACAGGCACAGTACAGCGGCGCCAGCCATGATCGGGCCGAAGCCAGGCTGTGAGCCATCGCCCAGCAACGGCGACAGCAGGTCGAGCGGCTGGCCAGCCAATGTCTGGCAGGCCAGCGCGACAAACACGCCGATAAACACGATTTGCGCGCCGACGATCAGGTTGCTGGTCTTGGCCACCGAGTTGATGCCGACCACGTTCAGTACGGTCACCAGGGCGATACAGGCGAGCACGAAGGCCCAGGCCGGCACTGCCGGGAAGGCGATGTTGAGGAACAGGCCGATCAGCAAGTAGTTGATCATCGGCAGGAACAGGTAATCCAGCAGCAGCGACCAGCCGGCCAGGAAGCCGACGTTGGGGCCGAAGGCCATGTTGGTGTAGGAGTACGCCGAGCCCGCGACCGGGAAGCGCTTGACCATGAAGCTGTAGGACGCGGCGGTGAACAGCATGGCCACCAGCGTGACCATGTAGGCGCCAACGGTTCGACCGCCGGTGAGTTCGGTCACTATTCCATAAGTGGTGAAGATGGTCAGCGGGACCATGTACACGAGGCCGAAGAACACCAGGGCGGGCAGGCCGAGGACGCGGCGGAGCTGGGCGGGGGCGGAGCTAGGTTGGGTGGCCATTGATCGATCCAGGCATTTTTGTAGTTGTGCTTTGGTCGATTTTTATCCACTTAGGTGGTGGAAGACAAAAAAGTAATCCTAATGATGATTATTAGTCTGGGTTTTAATCAGGTTTATGTACTGACTGAACTGGCCTCTTCGCGGGCACGCCCGCTCCCACAGGTATCGCGCAGAGTTCAAAGACGGTGGAGATCATGTGGGAGCGGGCGAGCCCGCGAAGAGGCCAGTTCAGGCAGCAAAACCCTCAGCCCATCTCCGCCCGCAACTGCTCGATCCGCTGGTCCTTTTCCAGCCACAGCTGGTTCACCCAGGCTTGCACGGTCTGGCGGAAGGCCGGGTCATTCTCGTAATCTCCCGCCCACAGCTCAGGGTCCAGCTCCCGCACCTGAATGTCGATAATCACCCGGCTAATGCTGCCATTGAGCAACGCCCAGAACCCTGGCGCCTTGTTGCCGGGGTAGACGATGGTTACATCCAGCAAGGCATCCAGTTGCTCACCCAACGCTGCAAGCACGAACGCCACACCACCCGCCTTGGGCTTGAGCAGGTAGCGGTACGGCGACTGCTGTTCCTGGCGCTTGGCCTCGGTGAACCGCGTGCCTTCCAGGTAGTTCACAACGGTCACCGGCTGGCGCTTGAACAGCTCACATGCCGCCTTGGTGATTTCCAGGTCCTTGCCCTTTAGCTCCGGGTGCTTCTCTAACAACGCCTTGCTGTAGCGTTTCATGAACGGGTAGTCGAGGCCCCACCAGGCCAGGCCCAGCAGCGGCACCCAGATCAGCTCCTTCTTCAGGAAGAACTTGAAAAACGGTGTACGGCGGTTGAGGCTTTCGATCAGCGCCGGGATGTCGACCCAGGTCTGGTGGTTGCTTACAGCCAGGTAGGAGGTGTCCTTGCGAAGGCTCTCGACACCGCGGATATCCCACTGCGTAGGGATGCACAGGGCAAAGATGGCCTTGTCGATCTCGGACCAGGCTTCGGCGACCCACATCACGGCGGCGGAGGCATAGTCGCGGCCACTGCCCGGCAGCACCAGTTTGAGCAGGGCGAAGGCCAGTAGCGGGCAAATCATCACCACGGTGTTGATCAGTAGCAGGGTGGTTGTAAGAATGCCGGTCAGCAGGCGACGCATAAAGGTACTCGTGTTGTGGGCTGTAAGCAGTCAGCAATGATAAGCAGCGTTGCGGCCTACGCCAAATGCCCAATGCCCTGCGGCGGGCACAAATGTTTCACATTATGTTGATTACCCTGTGACGACGAACCTATTCAACGGGTGCAGTCTAAGCACTGTCCTCAATCAAGGAAGGAAGCTAACCGGTGAAATCACTGCTTGCCCTGTTGTCGCTGTGCGCCTTGCCGGCCCTGGCCGCCGAGCCGACCATTTATGGCCGTTACGAGAATATTGCCCTGCCGGAGATTGGCGAAACCCTGAAAGCCAAGATGGACACCGGTGCCTTCACCGCGTCGCTGTCGGCCAAGGACATCGAGCTGTTCACCCGTGATGGTGACGAGTGGGTGCGCTTCCGCCTGGCAACCAAAGAGTCGGACGGCAAAGTTTACGAACACAAGGTTTCGCGTATCAGCAAGATCAAAGGCCGTGCCGATGAGGAGGAGGAAGGCGATGCGCCAGAAATCTCCAAGCGCCCAGTGGTTGACCTGGAGCTGTGCCTGGGTGATGTGAAACGCACCGTGGAAGTGAACCTGGTGGACCGCAGCAGCTTCAACTACCCGCTGCTGATCGGCTCCAAGGCGCTGCGCGAGTTCAAGGCCGCCGTTAACCCGGCCAAGAAGTTCACCGCTGGCAAGCCTGACTGCTGACTCCAAAACCAGACTGGCCCTCCGTTGTAGGAGCGGCCTTGTGTCGCGATCGGGCCGCAAAGCGGCCCCAGCAACCTCTGCATCACGCCGAAATCCTGGGGCCGCTTCGCGCCCCTTTCGCGACACAAGGCCGCTCCTACACAATAGTGCATCGCCATTGAGATCTGCACAGGCCGCACGCCATGCCCCACATCCTCATCGTCGAAGACGAAGCCGCCATCGCCGATACCTTGATCTACGCCCTGCAGGCCGATGGCCACAGCACCGAATGGGTAACCCTGGGCAGCGCCGCCCTCGAACAGCAGCGCCAGCGCCCGGCCGACCTGATCATCCTCGACATAGGCCTGCCCGACATCACGGGTTTCGAAACCTGCCGCCAACTGCGCCGTTTCAGCGAAGTGCCGGTAATGTTCCTCAGCGCCCGTGACGGCGAAATCGACCGGGTGGTAGGCCTGGAAATCGGTGCCGACGACTACGTGGTCAAACCCTTCAGCCCGCGTGAAGTGGCCGCGCGGGTACGGGCGATCCTCAAACGCATGGTGCCCAGAGCCGAGCCTGCCGGCGAAGCTACCCTGTTTCAGCTCGACACCCTGCGCATGCAGATCACCTATCGCAGCCAGCCACTCACCCTGACGCGCCACGAATTCCGCCTGCTGCAGTGCCTGCTGGAGCAACCGCAACGGGTCTTCAGCCGCGAGCAGCTGCTGGACGCTCTGGGCGTGGCCTCTGACGTTGGCTACGAGCGCACCATCGACAGCCATATCAAAAGCCTGCGCGCCAAGCTGCGCCAGGTAGTCAGCGACGCCGAGCCGATCCAGACTCATCGCGGCCTTGGCTACAGCTACAGCCCGGACCATGCCTGATGCGCCTGGGCATCCGGATTTTTCTGGTGTACTTCCTGTTCGTCGGGTTGGCGGGCTACTTTCTGCTCAACACGGTGCGTGAACAGATCCGCCCGGTGGTGCGCCAGTCTTCGGAAGAGACGCTGGTGGACACAGCCAACTTGCTGGCCGAGATCCTGCGCGATGACGTCAAGGCCGGTACCCTGAGCCAAAGCCGGCTGCCAGAAGTGCTCAAGGCCTACGGCTCGCGCAGCCCGGGTGCGCAGATCTGGGGCCTGGCCAAGAATCAGGTCAGCCACCGCATCTATGTCACCGACGCCAAAGGCACCGTGCTGCTGGACTCCAGCGGTGAGGCGCTGGGCAAGGATTACTCGCAGTGGAACGACGTACTGCTGACCCTGCGTGGCGAGTACGGTGCCCGCTCCACCCGCAGCGACCCGAACGATGAAAGCACCTCGGTGATGCACGTTGCGGCACCGATCATGGATGCCAGCAAGATCATCGGCGTTGTCACTGTCGCCAAGCCCAACAGCTCACTGCAACCGTATATCGACCGCTCCGAGCAGCGCCTGCTCACCCTCGGCCTGGGGTTGATTGGCCTGGGCTTGCTGATCGGCGCGGCGTTGTCGTGGTGGCTGGCGCGCTCGCTGCGCAAATTGGCCGCTTATGCCCAGGCGGTCAGCGAAGGTGAGCGTGCGGAGCTCCCGCATTACAAGGGCGGTGAGCTGGCGAATCTGGCCCAGGCGGTAGAGCGCATGCGCACGCAACTGGAGGGCAAGGCGTATGTCGAGCGCTATGTGCATACCCTTACCCATGAGCTGAAAAGCCCACTGGCTGCCATTCGCGGGGCCTCAGAACTGTTGCAGGATGACATGCCGGCCGAGCAGCGGGCACGCTTTGCCGGCAATATCGAACGTGAGAGCGAGCGCTTGCAGCAAATGATCGAGCGCCTGCTGAACCTGGCCAGGGTCGAGCAGATGCAGGCGCTGGAGGATGAACAGCAGGTGGCGCTGGCGGCGCTGGTGGACGAATTGCTGCTGGCCCATGTTGCGCGTATCGAAGGCGCCAGTTTGCACGTGCGTCAGCGGGTACCAGCCGGTTTGCGCTTGTTGTGCGACCCGTTCCTGATGCGCCAGGCGCTGGCCAACCTGCTGGATAACGCGCTGGATTTCACCCCCGAGGGTGGCGCGCTGCTGTTTGACCTGGAGCGCGATGGCGAGCGGGTGGCGTTGAGCCTGTTCAACCAGGGGCAGGCGATACCCGCGTATGCCATCGGGCGAGTCAGCGAGCGGTTCTACTCGCTGCCACGGCCGGGGAGTGGGCGCAAGAGTACCGGGCTGGGGCTGAACTTTGTGGCGGAGGTGATGCAGTTGCATGGCGGGGCATTGGCGGTGGATAACGTCGATGGCGGGGTGCGGGTGAGGTTGTGGCTGCCGGTGCGGCGTATCAGCTGAAATTGCCGGGGCTGCTGTGCAGCCCTTCGCGGGCCCGCCCGCTCCCACAGTTACCGCGCATGGCCGAAGTATGTGAAATACCTGTGGGAGCGGGCATGCCCGCGAAGGGGCGCGCAGCGGCCCCAAAAACACACAATCTCCACACAGTTTCCCCAAGGCCTCCACGCAAGGCGCAGACACTGCGCCCATTGCCACAGGAGGCCCCATGAACAAGACCCTCGGTTACAAACTCGGCATGATCGCCGTGCTGATGTTACTGCTGCTCATCCCGCTGCTGCTGATCAACGGCCTGATCGATGAGCGCCAGGCCCTGCGCGACAACGTACTGCGCGACATCGCCCAAAGTGCCAGCTTCGACCAGCAGCTCAGCGGCCCGCTGTTGGTGGTGCCGTATCGCAAGTACCAGCGCCGCTGGATCGAAAAAGACGGCGAGCGTACCCAGGAAACCAGCACCATCGCCGGTCACCTGTACTTTCTGCCGGAAACTTTCGACGCCGACTTGGGCGTAGAGACCGAACTGCGCGCCCGCGGTATCTACCAGGCCCGGCTGTTCCACGCGAAAGGGCGTATCAGCGGCCGTTTCAAGCTCCCGGAGCGCTGGGGCATAGACAAGGACTTCGACGACTACCGTTTCGACAAACCGTTCCTGGTGGTGGGCATCAGCGATATCCGTGGCATCGAGAATGGCCTGGAACTGAGTATGGATGAGCAAAAGGTGCCATTCGAGGCAGGCACCCAGCTCGACTGGATGCGCGGTGGCGTGCATGCCAGCCTGCCGAGGCTGGACGGCCTGCAGGCGCGGGAGTTCAGTTACGGCTTCGACCTTGCATTGCAGGGCACCGGCCAGTTGCACATTTTGCCGGTGGGCCGCACCAGCAGCGTGGCCATGCGTGCCAACTGGCCGCACCCAAGCTTCGTCGGCAGCTACCTGCCCAACCGTCGCGACATCGACGCCCAGGGCTTCAGTGCGCATTGGCAGACTTCGTTCTTTGCCACCAACCTTGAAGATGCCCTGCGCCAGTGCGCCACCGCCGGGCAGTGCGCAGACTTCAGCGAGCGCAGCTTCGGCGTGAGCTTTGTCGACCCGGTGGACCAGTACCTGAAAAGTGAGCGGGCGATCAAATATGCGTTGCTGTTCATCGCGCTGACCTTTGCCGGTTTCTTCCTGTTCGAAGTGCTGAAAAACCTGAGCGTGCACCCGGTGCAGTACATCCTGGTCGGCGTGGCGCTGGCGTTCTTCTACCTGCTGCTGCTGTCGTTGTCCGAGCACATCGGCTTTGGCCTGGCGTATGGGCTGTCGGCCTCGGCGTGTGTACTGCTGATTGGCTTCTACCTGAGCCATGTGCTGCGCAGCCTGGGGCGAGGCATCGGATTTGCGGCGGGGTTGGCGGCGCTGTATGCGCTGCTCTACGGG
This sequence comes from Candidatus Pseudomonas phytovorans, assembly GCA_029202525.1. Lineage (NCBI taxonomy): Bacteria > Pseudomonadati > Pseudomonadota > Gammaproteobacteria > Pseudomonadales > Pseudomonadaceae > Pseudomonas > Candidatus Pseudomonas phytovorans. The sequence goes on along the minus strand of CP119325.1, from coordinate 131,281 downwards.
CTGCTGAGTGCCGAGGACTATGCGCTGCTGATGGGGTCGTTGCTGTGCTTTGGCTTGCTGGGGGTGTTTATGGTGCTGACCCGGCGGCTGGACTGGGCGCGGGTGGGGAGAGCGGCATGAGGGAGGACAAAGAAATTGGGCGGTGGTTGGCCTACAGAATTGGGAAGCTATTTCCTGTAGTGCCCAGGTAAGGCTTGGGGCTGCTCTGCAGCCCATTCGCGGGGCAAGCCCGCTCCCACAAGATTTCACAGGACTCAAGGTCTGTGGAGGACTTGTGGGAGCGGGCTTGCCCCGCGAAGAGGCCCTGTCAGGCCGCTGGAGATGTGGCGACCATCGAAGGCCGCTGGGCCACATCGGCATACCACGCTGCCAACCCAGGCTGGCGCTCACGCCAGCCAAACTCGGGCTGACGCAGATCTAGATAGCCCAGCGCACACGCCACGCCAATCGCTGCCAGGTCGAACCCGGACATCAATTCGGGCAGGTGCTCCTGCTCAAGGTTAGCCAGGCTACGGCGAATCTTGTCCCCCTGAGCCTGCAACCAACCCTCCCAGCGCTTGTCTTCTGGCCGCAGGAAGCTCTCATAACGCGACGACACCGCCGCATCCATGATCGCATCAGCCTGCGATACCAGCGTCATGCGCCGCCAGCGCGCCGAGCCCTCACGGGGCAGCAGCGGCAGGCCGACGTGTTGCAGGTCAAGGTATTCGCAGATCACCCGGCTGTCATGCAGCACGGTGCCATCGTCCAGTCGCAGGGCCGGGATCTTGCCGATCGGATTGTCCTGGTTGAGCTGCGGGTCGCCGCTCACCGGGGTGATGTTCACCGGTTTCAGCTGCACACGCTCAAGCTGGCCGGTTTCGTGCAGTACCACCATGACCTTGCGCACGAAAGGCGACAATGGCGAGTGGAACAGGGTCATCGTGGCCATGGTTCAGTTGCCCTGCAGGCTGGGTGGCAAACATACACCGGTGCCGCCGATGCCGCAGTAGCCCTGCGGGTTCTTGGCCAGGTACTGCTGGTGGTAGGCCTCGGCAAAGTACACCGTCGGTGCCTGGTCGATCTCGGTGGAAATTTCGCCGAAGCCGGCCTTTTGCAGTTCAGCCTGGTAATCGGCTTTGCTGGCTTGCGCTTCTTTCAGCTGCTCCGGGCTGGTGCAGTAGATGGCCGAGCGGTACTGGGTGCCGATGTCGTTGCCCTGGCGCATGCCCTGGGTCGGGTTGTGCAGCTCCCAGAACATTGCCAGCAACTCGCGGTAGGTGACCTTGTCTTTGTCGAACACCACCAGCACCACTTCGGTGTGGCCGGTCAGGCCCGAGCAGACTTCCTCGTAGGTAGGGTTGGGGGTGAAGCCACCCGCGTAGCCGACTACGGTGCTGACCACGCCTTCACGCTGCCAGAAGCGCCGCTCCGCGCCCCAGAAGCAGCCCAGGCCGAAGATGGCGAAGTCGATGGCGCCTTCGAAGAACGGGCCGAGCAGCGGGGTGCCCTCGAACACGTAATGGAACTCGGGCAGGCTCATTGGCGTTTCGCGGCCAGGCAGCGCCTGTTCCGCGGTTGGCAGGACGTTTTTGTTCACCAGGATTTCCGAACGCAGGACCATGGCCGTTCCTCTGTATGTCAGATAGATATGTGCTGGCCTCTTCGCGGGACAAGCCCGCTCCCACAGGTACTGTACTGACCTCAATGACGGTGGGGTACCTGTGGGAGCGGGCTTGTCCCGCGAAAGGGCCCGAATGGCCTCTATAGTGCCCGAGGATTACGCTGCTGTCAGGCCACTGGTCCGCGCGGATAGCGCTTCAACCGTTCAGCCAGCTCGCGCCCCGGAATCGGCCGGTCGAACAGGTAACCCTGGCCCACATCACAGCGGTGCCGACGCAGGAAGGCCAGCTGGGCCGGCGTCTCGATACCCTCGGCCACCACTTTCAGCTTGAGGTTATGGGCCATGGCCACCACCGCCGAGGTGATTTCCATGTCGTCCTGGTTGTCCGGAATCTCATTGATGAAGCTGCGGTCGATCTTGAGGATGTCGATCGGAAACTTCTTCAGGTAACTCAGCGACGAATAGCCCGTGCCGAAGTCGTCCATGGCCAAGGTCAGGCCCAAGGCCTTCAGCTCGTCCAGCTGGCGATGGGTATCTTCGCTGGCTTCCAGCAGCAGGCCTTCGGTCAGCTCCAGCTCCAGCAGGTGCGGGGACAGGGCTTCTTCCTTGAGGATGGTGCTGATCGACGCCACCAGGTCAGGGTCGGAAAACTGCTTGGGCGACAGGTTGATGGCCACATGCAGATCGCCCAGGCCGGCTTCGCGCAACTCCAGGCTCATGCGGCACGACTGGCGCACCACCCACTTGCCGATGGGGATGATCAGGCCGGTCTCTTCCGCCACGCTGATGAACTGGTCCGGGCGGATCATGCCGCGCTCGGGGTGGTTCCAGCGCAACAGTGCTTCCAGCCCCAGCAGGCGGCCGCTGCGCAGGCAGATCTTGGGCTGGTAGAACACCTCCAGCTCGTTCTGGGTCAGGGCGCGGCGCAGGTTGTTCTCGACGAACAGCTTGTAGCTGGCCTCGGCGTTGAGCACTTCGGTAAACACCTGCACCTGATGCTTGCCGTTGGCCTTGGCCTTGTGCAGCGCAAGGCCCGCGTTTTTCATCAGGCTGGCGGGGTCGGTGCCGTGCAGCGGCGCGCAGGCCAGGCCTACCGAGGCGGTGACGTTGATCAGCTGGTTATCGACGAACATCGGTTTGTCGAGGGTGCGCAGCAATTGCTGGGCAACACCTTGCCCCTCTTCAAGGCCGGTGTCGTCCAGCAGCACGGCGAACTCGTTGCTGGCGAAGCGGGCCAGGATGCCGCCGGTGTGCAGGCTGTTGCGCAGGCGCCGGGCCAGGCTGATCAGCAGCTTGTCACCGGTCTGGTGGCCGAGGCTGTCGTTGATGCGTTTGAAGTTGTCGATGTCCACCAGCAGCAGGCACATCGAGTTTTCGCCATCACGGGCAAAGCGCTCGTCCAGGCTGCGGATGAACGCCGGTCGGTTGCCCAGGTTGGTCAGGTTGTCGGTGTAGGCCAGGCGCTCGATGCGCTGTTGCGCCAGCTTGGTCTGAGTGACGTCTTCGTAGATGCCGATGTAATGGGTTAGCTCACGGTTGTCGCCGTACACCTTGGAAATCGACAACTGGCCCCAGTAGGGCTCCAGGTTCTTGCGCCGGCTTTTGAACTCGCCTTGCCAGCTATTGCCCATGGCCAGGCTGGAAGGTGAGTCGAACAGCAGTTCGCTGAGGTTTTCCAGTGCCGGCAGCTCGCCCAGGTGGCGACCCTGCACTTCGTCGGTGCTGTACTGGGTGATGGCGGTGAAGCTTGGGTTGACGTACTCCACCCGGCCATCGCGGTTCACCAGCAGGAAGGCGCTGGCACTTTGCTCCACCGCACGCTGGAACAGGTGCAGTGCGCTGGCCGCAGCGCGCCGGTTGTGGTTGGTGATGACCTGGGCGAACTGGTCGGCCAGCTCGCCGGCAAAGGCAATTTCATCCGACTGCCAGGCCCGCGGCTGGCCGGTCTGCTCCAGGCACAGCACGCCGACTACCTGGCCATCAACGCGGATACTGGCATCGAGCATGGCCTTGTTTTCCGGTCGCAGGCTTTGTGCCAGGGCGCGGGTACGGGGGTCGTGGCCGGCATTGTGGGCGTCGATGGCGCGGCTGGCGTGCAGCGCTTCGAGGTAGTCGGGGAAGCGGCTGGCATCGATGGCTTCGGGCTGGCGATGCTCCTGGGCGTCGCGGTACCAGGCGGTGATTGGTTCCAGGCGCTGGTCGTCCAGGTGCCAGATGCTTGCGCTGTCGACCTTGTAGATTTCGCAGGCACTCTGGGTGATCAGCTGGGCGGCTTCCAGCAGGGAGTTCTCGGCGCTGTAGCGCTGGCGGGCCAGGCGCAGGATCAGGTCCTGCTGGCCGCGCACTCGCTCCAGGTGTTCCAGTTGCTCTTGCTGGGCGCGCTGGTTCAGCTGCAGGGCCAGTTGCAGGCGGTTGTTGCGCGACTCCAGGTCGCTGGCACTCTCGCCCGGGTCGTCAGGCTGGTCGTCGAGCACACTCAGGTAACCGCGCAATAGCTGGCGGTTGTGCTGCTTGTAGGCTTCACCGGTTTCCAGCAGGCGCAGCAAGGTGCCTGGCGTGTGCAGTGAGTAACGCACACGGTAGTAGCCGCGCTGGGCCAGTTGCAGCTGGATTTCGTCGTGCAGCCGGTAGCGGGCCTCGGGCTCCATCAGGCTGGCGTAGGGCGCGTCTACCAGGGCGCACAGGTCGGCGGCGTGCAGCCCAAACTGGCGCTCGCAGGCCGGGTCCAGGTAGAGCATGGCCCAGGTGGCTTCGTTGAGCCTTTCGAAACGCAGCATGCCGAGCCGCGAGGGCACGGGTAACGGCGTGACGACCTCGGCCGCCACACGGCTGGCGGCATCGGGTTGGCTTTTCATCGAAGACTCGCTTGAAGAGGGAACGCTTTGTAGGACCGCAGCGGGTCTGGCAAGGTTGCATCATGTGCCGAGGGCTGGCAAGCGGCCATGTGTGATGCTGTGTGCGGGTTATCGGCTATTGGGCAGGAATCTGTAGTTCGCCTCGATCTCACAGGCGCAAAATCTTGTCGGCGGACAAAAAAAGCCCCGCCAATTGACGGGGTTGAGGTACGAGCGTGGCAGCTCGAAAAGGGTGCTGCCCCTCGCAAGGAGGGGCAGTGTGCCGCTTTACAGCAGCATGGTGCGGATATCGCCCAGCACGTCGCCCAGGCGCTTGGTGAAGCGCGCGGCGGCAGCGCCATTGATCACACGGTGATCGTAGGACAGCGACAGCGGCAGCATCAGCTTCGGCTGGAAGGCCTTGCCATCCCACACTGGCTGCATGGTCGCTTTCGAGACGCCCAGGATAGCCACTTCCGGCGCGTTGACGATCGGCGTGAAGCCGGTGCCGCCAATGTGGCCGAGGCTGGAGATGGTGAAGCAGGCACCTTGCATGTCGTCGGCCGACAGCTTTTTGGTGCGCGCTTTCTCGGCCAGTGCAGCGGCTTCGGCAGCCAGTTGCAGCAGGCTCTTCTGGTCGACGTTCTTGATCACAGGGACCAGCAGGCCGTCCGGGGTGTCCACGGCAAAGCCGATGTTCACGTACTTCTTGCGGATGATGGCTTTGCCGCTTGGCGCCAGCGAGCTGTTGAAGTCCGGCAGTTCCTTGAGCAGGAAGGCGCAGGCCTTGAGCAGCAGTGGCAGCACGGTCAGCTTCACGCCGGCTTTCTCGGCCACGGCCTTCTGCGCAACGCGGAAGGCTTCCAGCTCGGTGATGTCGGCGGAATCGAACTGGGTCACGTGCGGCACGTTCAGCCAGCTGCGGTGCAGGTTGGCGGCACCGACCTGCATCAGGCGGGTCAGGGCCACTTCTTCCACTTCACCGAACTTGCTGAAGTCCACAACCGGAATCGGCGGGATGCCAGCGCCGCCGGTTGCGCCGGCGGCTGCCGGTGCGCCCGATGCCTTTTGCATCATCGCTTTGACGTAAACCTGAACGTCTTCTTTCAGGATGCGGCCGTGCGGGCCGGTGGCAGCAACTGCGCCCAGCTCGACACCGAATTCACGGGCCAGCTGACGAACGGCAGGGCCGGCATGGACCTTGGCGTTGCTGCCGGCGGCCGGTGCGGTGGCGACCGGGGCTTGTGCAGGCGCAGCAGCCGGAGCGGCGGCGGCAGGTGCAGCAGCTGGGGCAGGAGCGGCAGCCGGTGCGGCAGCGGCCGGAGCCGGTGCAGCAGCAGGAGCGGCGCCTGCGGCTTTGATCTTGAAGATCAGGTCGCCGGTGCCCACTTCGTCTTCGAGCTTGCACAGCACGGCTTCGATCACGCCAGCGCTAGGCGACGGGATTTCCATGGAGGCCTTGTCGGACTCCAGGGTAATCAGCGACTGGTCGGCTTCGACGGTGTCGCCGACCTTGACCAGCACTTCGATGATCTTGGCCTTGCCCGACGAGCCGATGTCCGGCACGTGGATGTCCTGCACGCTGACAGCAGCCGGGGCTGCTGCCTGCGCAGGGGCGGCTTCAGCGGCCGGAGCCGGTGCAGCAGCCTGGGCCGGAGCAGCGGCCGGAGCCTCAGGCGCCGCAGCAGCGGCACCCTCGACTTCCAGTACCAGCAGCTCGTCGCCTTCTTTCAGGCGGTCGCCCAGCTTGACCTTCAGTTCCTTGACGATACCGGCCTTGGGGGCAGGGATCTCCATGGAGGCCTTGTCGGACTCCAGGGTCAGCAGGCTCTGGTCAGCCTCGATACGGTCACCGACCTTGACGAACAGCTCGATGATTTCACCTTCACCGCTGCCGATGTCAGGTACGCGAATGAGTTCGCTCACTTAAAAATACTCCTCAGCAGTCCAGTGGGTTGCGCTTGTCCGGGTCGATACCGAACTTGACGATGGCGTCAGCCACAACCTTGGGTTCGATCTCGCCACGGTCAGCCAGGGCTTCCAGGGCAGCCAGCACCACGAAGTGGCGGTCGACTTCAAAGAAGTGACGCAGCTTCTTGCGGCTGTCGCTGCGACCGTAACCGTCGGTACCCAGGACTTTGAACTCTTTGCTCGGTACCCACTGGCGAATCTGTTCGGCGAACAGCTTCATGTAGTCGGTAGAGGCGATGACCGGGCCTTTGCGGCCGTTCAGGCACTGCTCGACGTAGGTCAGTTCTGGCTTCTGGCCAGGCTTCAGGCGGTTGGCGCGCTCTACGGCCAGGCCGTCGCGACGCAGTTCGTTGAAGCTGGTGACGCTCCACACGTCGGCACCGACGTTGAACTCTTCACGCAGGATCTTCGCTGCTTCGCGGACTTCGCGCAGGATGGTGCCGGAGCCCATCAGCTGTACGTGGTGCGCGGCTTCGCGGGTGTCTTCTTCGAGCAGGTACATGCCCTTGATGATGCCTTCCTCGACACCGGACGGCATGGCTGGCTGCTGGTAGGATTCGTTCATCACGGTGATGTAGTAGAAGATGTCCTGTTGCTCTTCGGTCATCTTCTTCATGCCGTCCTGGATGATCACCGCCAGCTCGTAGCCGTAGGTCGGATCAAAGGTGCGGCAGTTCGGGATGGTGCCCGCCATCAGGTGGCTGTGACCGTCTTCGTGCTGCAGGCCTTCACCGTTCAGGGTGGTACGGCCGGCGGTACCGCCGATCAGGAAGCCACGGGTACGGCTGTCGCCAGCGGCCCAGGCCAGGTCGCCAATACGCTGGAAGCCGAACATCGAGTAGAAGATGTAGAACGGCAGCATCGGCTGGTTGTGGCAGCTGTACGAAGTACCGGCAGCGATGAACGACGACATGGCGCCGGCTTCGTTGATGCCTTCTTCGAGGATCTGGCCCTTCTTGTCTTCGCGGTAGAACATCACCTGGTCTTTATCGACTGGCTCGTAGAGCTGGCCGACCGACGAGTAGATGCCCAGCTGGCGGAACATGCCTTCCATACCGAAGGTACGGGCTTCGTCCGGGATGATCGGCACGATGCGCTGGCCGATTTCCTTGTCCTTGACCAGCTGCGCGAGAATACGCACGAAGGCCATGGTGGTGGAGATTTCGCGGTCGCCCGAACCGTCCAGGATCGCTTTCAGCGTTTCCAGGGATGGGGTCGGTACGCTGAAGCTCTTGGCACGGCGCTGTGGTACGAAGCCGCCCAGGGCTGCGCGGCGCTCGGCCAGGTACTTGGCTTCGGCGGAACCTTCTTCCGGCTTGAAGAACGGCAGGTTCTCAAGATCGGCATCCTTGACCGGGATGTCGAAACGGTCACGGAAGTGACGCAGGCTGTCGACGTCGACCTTCTTGGTGTTGTGCGCGGTGTTCTTGGCTTCGCCAGCACCGGTGCCGTAACCCTTGATGGTCTTGGCCAGGATGACGGTTGGCTGCTCTTTGTGGTTCACAGCCTGGTGGTACGCCGCGTAGACCTTGTACGGGTCGTGGCCGCCACGGTTGAGCTTCCAGATCTCGTCGTCGGACAGGTCTTCGACCATGGCCTTGAGCTCTGGAGTGTTGAAGAAGTTTTCACGAACGTACGCGCCGTCTTTGGCTTTGTAGTTCTGGTACTCGCCGTCGATGACCTCGTCCATGCGGCGCTGCAGGGCACCGTTGGTGTCCTTGGCCAGCAGTGGGTCCCAGAAACGGCCCCAGACCACTTTGTTGACGTTCCAGCCACCGCCACGGAACACGCCTTCGAGTTCCTGGATGATCTTGCCGTTGCCGCGAACCGGGCCGTCGAGGCGCTGCAGGTTGCAGTTGATGACGAAGATCAGGTTGTCCAGCTTCTCGCGGCCGGCCAGGGCGATTGCGCCCAGGGATTCCGGCTCGTCGCACTCGCCGTCGCCCATGAAGCACCAGACCTTCTGCTTGCCGGCCGGGATGAAACCACGGGCTTCCAGGTACTTCATGAAGCGCGCCTGGTAGATCGCCTGGATCGGGCCCAGACCCATCGAAACGGTCGGGAACTGCCAGAAGTCAGGCATCAGCCATGGGTGCGGGTACGAAGACAGGCCTTGGCCGTCCACTTCCTGGCGGAAGTTGTTCATCTGGTCTTCGGTGATGCGGCCTTCCATGAAGGCACGGGCGTAAACGCCTGGCGAAGCGTGGCCCTGGAAGAACACCAGGTCGCCGCCGTGTTCTTCGGTGGGGGCCTGGAAGAAGTAGTTGAAGCCGATGTCGTACAGGGTGGCGCTGGAGGCGAAGCTGGAGATGTGGCCGCCCAGGTCCGAGTCCTTCAGGTTGGTGCGCATCACCATGGCCAGCGCGTTCCAACGCACCAACGAGCGAATGCGGCGTTCCATGAACAGGTCGCCAGGCATGCGTGCTTCGTGGGTGACAGGGATGGTGTTGCGGTATGGCGTGGTGATCGCATACGGCAGCTGGGAGCCACTGCGGGTGGCCAGCTCGCCCATACGGGTCATCAGGTAATGAGCGCGGTCTTCGCCTTCTTTGTCGAGGACCGACTCCAGGGCATCCAGCCATTCCTGGGTTTCGATTGGATCGAGGTCTTGCATGGCTTGCTCCAGGGCGGAAAGGCAACCAGAATCGATTGCCTGAGATTGCGACTGGCCTTATGGGCAGACGTCGTGAATTCTTGGATTACCGGGGTGTCTTCCGGCGCCGTGTAGTTTTACTACATTTGCTTGCGCATTTCATGCTTTTACACGACATGAGTAGTAGTAAAACTACATTTCTGCGACGTTTGGTCGCACCTTGGCTTGTGAGGAAAAACGTTCATGGTGGTTGGCATTGTGATGCGAACGGGTACTTCTTGATGTTTGTTGCCAAGTTTTCGTTTTTTTCAGCTATTTCCAACTTTTGTACGACAGTCCAACCGTGGTCCGGCTTCCCCTTGGCCGCTTTTTCCCTTCTATTTCACGCCGATCAAGGATAGACCATGCGCCTGCCTTTGCCGTCCGATCTGCCTGCCACCCTCCAGCCATTGGTCGCTCGCAACCAGCAATTCCTCAGCGATGCGGCGGCCGCGCACCCCGACCTCGACCTGAATGCCTGGCGCCCGCTGCACCGGCAACAATTCGACCAGGTTGCCGCTGCCAGTGACTTCGTTCTGGGCCTGGCCCAGCGCGAGCCGGCCATGCTGTTCGATCTGCTGGCCAGTGGCGAGCTGGAACGGCGTTATGCGCCGGGTGAGCTGCGCGGGCAAATCGCAGCCACTGCCCTGGCGGCGCAGAGCGACGACGAGCTGGCGCGTAACCTGCGCCGCGCGCGCAACCGCCAGCAGCTGCGCATCATCTGGCGGGACATCACCCGTCAGGCGGAGCTTGGCGAAACCTGCCGTGACTTGTCGGACCTTGCCGATGCCGCCATCGACGAAGCCTACCAATGGCTGTACCCGCGCCATTGCCAGCAGTTCGGCACGCCCATCGGCAACCGCAGCGGCCAACCGCAGCACATGGTGGTGCTGGGCATGGGCAAGCTGGGGGCGGTGGAGCTGAACCTGTCGTCGGACATCGACCTGATCTTCGGCTTCCCCGAAGGGGGTGAAACCGAAGGGGTAAAACGCTCGCTGGAAAATCAGGAGTTCTTCACCCGCCTTGGCCAGCGGCTGATCAAGGCGCTGGACCCGGTGACTGTCGACGGCTTCGTGTTCCGCGTCGACATGCGCCTGCGTCCCTACGGCTCGGCCGGTGCACTGGTGCTCAGCTTCAATGCCCTGGAGCAGTATTACCAGGACCAGGGGCGCGACTGGGAGCGCTACGCGATGATCAAGGCGCGGGTGGTGGCCGGCGATCAGGCGGCCGGCGCGCAGTTGCAGGAGATGCTGCGGCCGTTCGTGTACCGCCGCTACCTGGACTTTTCCGCGATCGAAGCGCTGCGCACCATGAAGCAGCTGATCCAACAGGAGGTGCGGCGCAAGGGCATGGCCGACAACATCAAGCTGGGTGCCGGTGGCATCCGCGAAGTGGAGTTCATCGCCCAGGCCTTCCAGCTGATCCACGGCGGGCGCGACCTCAGCTTGCAGCAGCGGCCGCTGCTCAAGGTACTGGCCACGCTGGAGGGCCAGGGTTATCTGCCGCCAGCGGTGGTGGCCGAGTTGCGCGAGGGTTATGAATTCCTGCGTTATACCGAGCACGCCATCCAGGCCATTGCCGACCGCCAGACGCAGATGTTGCCCGAAGATGAGACCGACAAGGCGCGGGTGGCGTACATCCTTGGCTTTGCCGACTGGCAGAGCTTCCACGACCAGCTGATGTACTGGCGTGGCCGTATCGACTGGCACTTCCGCCAGGTGATCGCCGACCCGGATGATGAAGACGGTGAAGGCGAACTGGTGGTGGGCGGCGAATGGTCGCCGCTGTGGGAGCAGGCGCAGGACGAGGAAGCCGCTGGCCGGCAGCTGGAGGAGGCCGGTTTCAAACAGCCCGTCGAAGCCCTGCGGCGCCTGGCCGGGCTGCGCTCCAGCCCGCAGCTGCGCTCGATGCAGCGTATCGGGCGTGAGCGCCTGGATGCCTTCATCCCGCGGCTGCTGGCCCAGGCGGTGGAGCATGACAACCCGGACCTGGTGCTTGAGCGTGTGTTGCCGCTGGTCGAGGCCGTGGCGCGGCGTTCTGCCTACCTGGTACTGCTCACCGAAAACCCAGGCGCCTTGCGCCGTCTGCTGACGTTGTGCGCTGCCAGCCCTTGGATTGCCGAGCAGATTGCGCACTACCCGCTGCTGCTCGACGAACTGCTCAATGAAGGCCGCCTGTTCAGCCCGCCACTGGCCCCAGAGCTGGCCAGCGAGTTGCGCGAACGCCTGACGCGCATTCCCGAGGACGATCTGGAGCAGCAGATGGAGGCGCTGCGCCACTTCAAGCTGGCGCACAGCCTGCGTGTAGCTGCTTCGGAAATCAGCGGCAACCTGCCGTTGATGAAGGTCAGCGACTACCTGACCTGGCTGGCCGAAGCCATCCTTGATCAGGTGCTGGCCCTCGCCTGGCGCCAGACTGTGGCTCGCCACGGCCAGCCCAAACGCAGCGACGGCAGCCTGTGCGACCCGGGCTTCATCATCATTGGTTACGGCAAGGTCGGCGGCCTGGAGCTGGGCCATGGCTCGGACCTGGACCTGGTGTTCATCCACGACGGCGACCCGCAAGCGGAAACTGACGGCACCAAGCCCATCGACAGTGCGCAGTTCTTCACCCGCCTGGGCCAGCGCATCATTCATTTGCTGACCACCCAGACCAACTCGGGCCAGTTGTATGACGTGGACATGCGCCTGCGCCCGTCCGGCGCTTCCGGCTTGTTGGTCAGTTCGCTGGGCGCCTTCGAGCGATACCAGCAGAACGAAGCCTGGACCTGGGAGCATCAGGCGCTGGTGCGGGCCCGCGTGCTGGTGGGTTGCAAGCAGGTGGGCACGGCGTTCGAAGGCGTGCGCGCCAAGGTGCTGGGCCAGGCCCGCGACCTGGAAAAACTGCGCACCGAAGTGAGTGAAATGCGCGCCAAGATGCGCGGAAATCTCGGGACCAAGGCCACGGCTGCCGGTACGGCGGCCAACGCCTTCGAGGCCGGTGTGCCCTTCGATATCAAGCAGGATGCGGGCGGTATCGTCGATATCGAATTTATGGTGCAATACGCCGCTTTGGCCTGGTCCCACGACCACCCGGCCATACTCCGATGGACCGATAACATCCGCATTCTGGAGGAGCTGGAACAGGCGAATTTGATGCCGGCCAGTGACGCGGTGCTGTTGCGTGAAGTGTACAAGGCGTTCCGCTCGGCCTCGCACCGCCAGGCCCTGCAGAAGCAGGCCGGGGTGATTGACGCGGCGCAGTTTGCCGATGAACGCCGCCAAGTGCGGCGGATCTGGGGCGAATTGGGTTTGACTTGAGAATGTTGGGGCCGCTTTGCGGCCCATCGCCGGCAAGCCAGCTCCCACAAGTACTGCGCACGCGGTCGAGGTGGGAGCTGGCTTGCCGGCGATGGGCTGCAAAGCAGCCCCAAAGGTCCATGTCCCACCACCGGTGGTACACTGTCCGCCACATAGCCTGAATATAAAGAGGGGAGGCCAGGCTGTACCGCAGTCTGTAGCCTCCCCGAGCGTTTCTGGACTAAGCATGAGAATACTGATCATTGGCCCCAGCTGGGTCGGCGACATGGTGATGGCGCAGACCTTGTTCCAGTGCCTGAAACAGCAGCACCCCGACTGCGTGATCGACGTGCTGGCCCCCGAGTGGAGCCGGCCGATCCTCGAACGCATGCCCGAAGTGCGCCAGGCCTTGAGCTTCCCGCTCGGCCACGGCGCGCTGGAGCTGGCCACGCGGCGGCGCATCGGCAAGTCCCTGGTCGGCCAGTACGACCAGGCCATCCTGCTGCCCAACTCGCTGAAATCGGCGCTGGTACCGTTCTTCGCTGGCATTCCCAAGCGTACCGGCTGGCGCGGCGAACTGCGCTTTGGCCTGCTGAACGATGTGCGCAAGCTGGACAAGGCCCGCTACCCGCTGATGATCGAGCGCTTCATGGCCTTGGCCTACGCGCCCGGTGCCGAGCTGCCGCAGCCGTACCCGCGCCCCAGTCTGCAGATTGAGGCGCAAAGCCGCGATGCTGCACTGGCCAAGTTCGGCCTGGAGCTGGACCGCCCGGTACTGGCGCTGTGCCCTGGCGCCGAGTTCGGGGAGGCCAAGCGTTGGCCGGTCGAGCATTACGCTGCCGTGGCCGATGCAATGGTCCGCCAGGGCTGGCAGGTGTGGCTGTTCGGCTCGAAGAACGACCACCCGGTCGGTGAGCAGATCCGCGATCGGCTGATCCCGGGTTTGCGTGAAGAGTCGTCCAACCTGGCCGGCGAAACCTCGCTGGCCGAGGCCATCGACCTGATGTCCTGTGCCCACGCGGTGGTGTCCAACGACTCCGGCCTGATGCACGTTGCCGCTGCGCTGAACCGCCCGCTGGTGGCGGTGTACGGCTCGACGTCGCCCGGCTTCACCCCGCCGCTGGCCGATCAGGTGGAGGTGGTGCGCACCGGTATCGAGTGCAGCCCATGCTTTGACCGTACCTGCCGCTTTGGCCACTACAACTGCCTGCGCCTGCTGGACCCGGGCAAAGTCATCGCCGCCCTGCACAGCCTGAGCGGGCCGGACCTGATCGATACCGTGGCCGAGGTCGACTAAGTGCGGGTACTGATCATCAAGACCTCGTCGCTGGGTGACGTTATCCACACCCTGCCGGCGCTCACCGATGCCGCCCATGCCATCCCGGGCATCCGTTTCGACTGGGTGGTGGAGGAAGGTTTTGCCGAAATCCCCAGCTGGCACCCGGCGGTCGACCAGGTTATCCCGGTGGCCATCCGCCGCTGGCGCAAGAACCTTTGGCAAACCCTGAAGAGTGGCGAGTGGAAGGCCTTCAAACAGCGTGTGCGCGAGCGCAAGTACGACCTGGTGATTGACGCCCAGGGCCTGGTCAAGTCGGCTTGGCTGACCCGCTACGTGAAGGCTCCGGTCGCCGGCCTGGACCGCTACTCGGCCCGCGAAGGTTTCGCTAGCCGCTTCTATGACCGGCCGCTGTCGGTTGCCACCGGCCAGCACGCGGTCGAGCGGGTGCGCCAACTGTTTGCCATGGCCCTGGCCTATGACCTGCCGGAAGGCATCGGCAATTACGGCCTGGACCTCGACCGCCTGCAACTGCCGCCGGCTGCGCCCTATGTGGTGTTCCTGCATGGCACCACCTGGGCCACCAAGCACTGGCCCGAAGCCTACTGGCGCGAACTGGCCGAACGCATGGGCCGGCGCAAGCTGGAAGTGCGCCTGCCATGGGGCAACCCGGCCGAGAAGGCGCGGGCCGAGCGCATTGCACAGGGCTTGAACAACTGCCAGGTGCTCCCCAAATTGAACCTTGCCGGCGTTGCCCGTGTGTTGGCGGCGGCAAAAGCCTGTGTGGCGGTCGATACCGGCCTTGGTCACCTGGCGGCAGCACTCGATGTACCCACCATATCGCTGTTTGGCCCGACCAACCCGGGCCTGACTGGTGCCTACGGACGGACCCAGATTCACCAGGCCAGTGACTGGCCTTGCGCTCCCTGCCTGCAGAAGAAGTGCACCTATAAACCGAGCGCCGATGACCTGCGCCGGTTTGATCTGAAACGCGAGTGGCCGCTGTGCTTCACTCGCCTGAATCCCGAGCATGTGGCGGGCCGCTTGAGCGCGCTGCTGCTGGCTGAGGATGTCCGTTGATGCAACTGGCTTTCGTGCTTTACAAATATTTCCCCTTCGGCGGGCTGCAGCGCGATTTCATGCGCATTGCCCTGGAGTGTCAGAAGCGGGGCCATCAGATCCGTGTGTACACGTTGATCTGGGAAGGTGACATTCCACCGGGCTTCGAAGTGCTGGTGGCGCCGGTGAAGGCGATTTTCAACCACCGTCGCAACGAGAAGCTCAGCGCCTGGATGGCTGCCGACCTGGCCAAGCGCCCGGTTGACCGCCTGATTGGCTTCAACAAGATGCCGGGGCTGGACGTGTACTACGCCGCCGACGGCTGCTTCGAAGACAAGGCGCAGACCCTGCGTGGCGGCCTGTACCGCCGCTGGGGCCGCTACCGGCACTTTGCCGAGTACGAGCGTGCGGTGTTCGCCAAGGACGCCCATACCGAAGTGCTGATGATTTCCGAGGTGCAGCAGCCGCTGTTCATCAAGCATTACGGCACCCCGGTGGAACGCTTCCACCTGCTGCCGCCGGGCATTTCCCAGGATCGCCGCGCGCCGGCCAATGCCGCCGAGATCCGCGCCGAGTTCCGCAAGGAATTCAACCTGGGTGATGACGACCTGCTGCTGGTACAGATTGGTTCGGGCTTCAAGACCAAGGGCGTGGACCGCAGCCTCAAGGCACTCGCCGCGCTGCCGTCGGCCCTGCGCAAACGCACGAAGCTGATGGTGATCGGCCAGGACGACCCCAAGGTGTTCCAGCTGCAGAGCGCTACCTTGGGCCTGGGCGACCAGGTGCAGTTCCTCAAGGGCCGCAGCGACATCCCGCGCTTCCTGCTGGGTGCTGACCTGCTCATTCACCCGGCGTACAACGAAAACACCGGCACCGTGCTGCTTGAAGCGCTGGTGGCTGGCTTGCCGGTGCTGGTGTCCAAGGTGTGCGGCTATGCCCACTACATTGCCGAGGCCGATTGTGGTCTGGTGCTCGATGAGCCGTTCGAGCAAGAGCAACTGAACAGCTGCCTGCAGCGCATGCTTGAAGATGGCCAAGCCCGTGCCGACTGGTCGCGCAACGGTTTGGCGTTTGCCGACACGGCTGACCTGTACAGCATGCCGCAGCATGCCGCTGACGTTATCCTGGGGCAGGAGACTGCATGAAGCTGATACTGGCCGAACCGTTCAAACGCCTGTGGGCCGGGCGCGATGCCTTCGAGGCCGTGGAAGCGCTGCAAGGCGAGGTGTACCGCGAGCTGGAAGGCCGCCGTACGCTGCGTACCGAGGTCGCTGGCGAGGGCTTTTTCGTCAAGATCCACCGCGGTATCGGTTGGGGCGAGGTGTTCAAGAACCTGCTCACCGCCAAGCTGCCGGTGCTCGGTGCCGGCCAGGAGTGGCGGGCTATCCAGCGCCTGCACGAAGTCGGCGTGCCAACCATGACTGCCGTTGCCTATGGCGAGCGCGGCTGCAACCCGGCCACCCAGCACTCGTTCATTGTCACCGAAGAGCTGGCGCCGACCGTCAGCCTGGAAGACTTCAGCATCGACTGGGTCAAGCAGCCGCCCGAGCCGCGCCTCAAGCGAGCGCTGATCGCCGAAGTGGCGAAAATGACCGGTGGCATGCACCGCGCCGGGGTCAACCACCGTGACTGCTACATCTGCCATTTCCTGCTGCACACCGACCGCCCGGTGACGGCGGATGACTTCAAACTGTCGGTCATCGACCTGCACCGCGCGCAGACCCGGGCCAAAATCAGCCGCCGCTGGCGCGACAAGGACCTGGCCGCGTTGTACTTCTCGGCACTGGACATCGGTTTGACCCAGCGCGACAAGCTGCGCTTTCTGCGCGGTTACTTCCAGCGCCCGCTACGGCAGGTCCTGAAGGACGAAGCTGCACTGCTCGCCTGGCTGGAGCGCAAGGCGCAGAAACTCTACGACCGCAAGCAACGCTACGGGGATGCACTCTGATGGCGGCTTGGACACTGGCGCCAGGCTACGAACACCTGGCGGCAGATTTCGGTAGCCTTGATGCGGTGTTCGCCATTCAGGGCGAACGGCTGACCCGCGACCCACTCAGCGAAGTGGTACGCATCGAGCGTGAAGGCGTCGATTACTTCGTAAAACGCTACACCGGGGCGGGCAAGCACATGCGCCGTTACCTGGGTCGGCCGCGGATCAAGGCCGAATGGCAGAACCTCAAGCAGTTCGCCAAGTGGGGTATCCCGACCGCCGAAGTGGTGGCCTGGGGCCTGGAGCGCAATGGCCTGGCGTTTGGCCGCGGGGCGATGATCACCCGTGGCCTGCCTTGCACCGAGGACCTCTCGGCGCTGGCCGAGCGCAACGACCCGCGCCTGGCCGACCGCGCCTGGGTTGACCATATCAGCCGTCAACTGGCGCGCCATACCCGGGTGATGCATGAGCACCGCTTCGCCCATAACGACCTGAAATGGCGCAACCTGCTGGTCGACGACCAGGGCACGCTATTCTTCATCGACTGCCCCACCGGCGACTTCTGGCGCGGCTTCATGTGGCGGCACCGGATGATCAAGGACCTGGCATGCCTGGACAAAGTGGCCAAATACCACCTGTCTGCGACCCAGCGCCTGCGTTTCTACCTGCAATACCGTGGCCGCGACCGGCTGAATGTGCGCGACAAAAAGCGCATTCGCCAGGTGCTGGGCTTTTTCGAGGGAAGGGAATGACCGATTACCTGGCCAGCGCGGACCTCGCGCTGCTCAAACGCCATGGCCTGGACGACTTCGAGGCGCTGTGGGCGCTACAACTGGAGGCGGTGGATGAACCCAACACCGGCCGTGGCGGCTGGAGTAGCGTGTTCCGCCTGGAACTCGAAGGCAAGGGCTACTACCTCAAGCGCCAGAGCGACTACCTGACGCGCACCCTGCACCGGCCGTTTGGCGAACCCACCTTCGCCCGTGAGTTTCGCAACATCAGCCGCTACCAGAAACTGCACATTCCGGCCTTGCAGGCGGTGTTCTACGGTGAGCGCAAGCAAGGCGGCAAGCACCGGGCCATTTTGATGACCCGCGCGCTGGACGAGTGGGCAGACCTCGACAGCCTGCTGGCCCAGTGGCCACAGCGGGGCGATGCCGAGCGCACTGGCATCCTGCAGGCGTGCGGCCAGCTGGCGCGCACCCTGCACGGCGCCGGCCAGGTGCACGGCTGCTTCTACCCCAAGCATATTTTCCTGCGCCAGCGCCGTGAAGGCTGGGACGCGCAACTGATCGACCTGGAGAAGACCCGGCCATTGTTGTTTGGCATGCGTGACCGCCTCAAGGACCTGGAGCCGCTGCTGCGCCGCGCCCAAGCCTGGAGCGAGTCCGATGTGCGCACCCTGCTGGCGACTTACCTGGCACAGCCGGCTGACAGCATGCTGGTCGATACCTGGCTGCAACGCCTGACGCAACGGCGTCGTGAAAAAGAGGCCCGCTGATGCGTTTGTCTGAACTGAAAGAGGCCGGGCGCAGCCCGTCGCTGCCCCTGAGCATCACCTTGGCGGATGCCGCCGGCAGCGCCGACCTGCAACTGCTCAGCCTGCTGCGGGTGCTGCCGGGCCAGCGCTACGTTGGTGCGGGTGTCTGGCGCGGTACCCCGGTGCTGGCCAAGCTGATGGTGGGCGGTAACGCCGCCCGGCATTTCCAGCGCGAACTGCAAGGCGTGAAGTGGCTGGCCGAGCAAGGCCTGACCACACCAACGCTGCTGGCCGACGGCCTCAAGGAAGGCGAGGGTGGCTGGCTGCTGTTCGAATTCCTCGACGGCGCCGAAAGCCTGGCCGATGCCTGGGCGGCGGTGGAAAACCTGCCGGTGCTGGCTGACGAACAACACCTGGTGCTGGGTGAAGCGCTGACGGCTGTCGCGCACATGCATGCCCAAGGCTTGTGGCAGGAAGACCTGCACCTGGACAACCTGCTGCGCCACGGCGGCAAGCTGTACCTGATCGACGGTGCCGGCATCAAGGCCGAAACGCCCGGCCAGCAGCTGTCGCGCCCGCGCGTGCTGGAAAACCTCGGGGTGTTCTTCGCCCAGTTGCCCAAGCGCCTGGAACCGTTTATTGAAGAGCTGCTGGTGCACTACCTGCTGGCCAATGCCGAGCATGCGCTGCCACTGGAAGCCTTGCAGAAGCAGGTGGGCAAGGTGCGCAGCTGGCGCCAGAAGGACTACCTCGAAAAGGCCGGTCGCGAATGCAGCCTGTTCAGCGTCCAGCGCAGCCTCTCGGGCTTGCAGGCGATCCGCCGCAGCGAAGTCGACGCCATGCTGCCTGTGCTGGAGCAGGCCGATGCGCTGATCGACAAGGGCCACCTGTACAAGACCGGAGGCGCCGCCAGTGTGGCGCGCATCGAGGTGAACGGTCGCAAGCTGGTGCTCAAGCGTTACAACATCAAGAACACCGCGCACTGGTTCAAGCGCTTCTGGCGCCCAAGCCGGGCTTGGCATTCGTGGATCGAAGGCCACCGCCTGGAATTTCTCGGCATCGCCACACCGCGCCCGTTGGCGGTGCTGGAGCAGCGGGTGATGGGCCTGCGCAGCTGCGCTTACCTGGTCACCGAATACGTCGATGGCCCGGACCTGACGGCATGCTTTGCGCCTTATGTGGAAAACGGTGAAGCGCCCGAAGAGCAGGTGGATGCCCTGGTGCAGGTGATGCAGCAGCTGATTCGCGAGCGTATCAGCCATGGCGACTTCAAGGGCCACAACCTGTTCTGGGACAACGGCCAGTGGTCGCTGATCGACCTCGACGCCATGTGTCAGCACGCCACTCAGCTCAGCTTTGCCCCGGCTTACGCCCGTGACCGGGCACGCCTGTTGCGCAACTGGCCGAGTGCCAGTGCCTTGCATCAACGGCTGGACCGGTTGCTGCCAAAGCTTACCGTGTAAGCTGCTGGCAGGGGCAGCCACTCGCTGCTGCGCCCGGCCTGGCGCACACGGATGCGCCATTGCTGGTCCTGCCAGCGCAGGACGGCCCAAGGCACGACGCCGGCGCTCGAGGCCGCAGCAATCGGTAGATGAAAGTGTGCGGGTAAAAGATGCCGACGCAACGGCAACTGGCCGCCCCGGGTCTGCAGGTAAAGCTGCTCGTGGGCGATGAACACGCCATTGGCATCGCCAGCCGGCGTTCCGCTCAGGGGCGTCTCCAGGCGGCAATCGTCAAACAGGCGCACCAGGTCTGGCAGACCGTCGTACCAGAGCAGTGGCGAGTCGATGACCCAGTTGCCATCCGCCAGGCGCCTGACCGGCTGTGCCAGGTAGGCATCCGGTCGGTCGGGGTCGACCGCCCGCCAGCGGCTGCCGTCGAACGACACCTTGAAGTAGCGCTGCTGGGCATCCTGGACAAAGTACTCGGACAACCCTTCAACCGCTGAGACCTTTTCGTAGACCTCTTCGCCGTACAGGCCATCGATGCGATAGCGCAGGCTACTGGTTTCAGGGGTGACGGCGAAATGCAGCGGCAACGGCAGCGGTGGTTGTTTCGGTATGCCGCGCAGCACGCGCCGCATCAGCCCGGTGCTTAGCAGGCTGGTGCCGGCATCATTGAGGTGGCTCAGGGCGTTGTAGGCATGGCTGAGCACCTCGTTGAGGTCTTCCTGGCGGTAGGCCTCGACGCCGTTCCAGATTTCCAGTGCCATGCGGCCCAGTGCCAGCGGAATCATGACCTTGCTCGGCAGGAAGATGCTGATCAGGTCCAGCAAGGCCCAGCCCAGTTTCAGCGCCTGCTCGGTATCGGCCTCGGCGGTACTGTGGCTGTTGGCGTCTGCCGCTGCCAGCAGCGCTTGCACCTCAGCCATGTAACAGGCCAGGAACAGGTCATCTTTGATGGCCGGTGTGCGCAGCACCTTGCCCAGCCCCCCCTTGAGCAGCAGCTTCTCGACTTGCGCGGCGGGCATCAACGGCAGGCACTGCGCGAAATACTTGCGCATTGGCGGTTTGTTACGGAGCAGGCGCAGCAAGGCGAGCGGGCCGGAAAACGAACGCCAGGCGCGGCGGTCTGGTGCATCCGGGGTGTAGAGCACGAATGAGCGAATGCTGGGAGAATCGCACGACAGCATGAAGACCCGCTCGACGGTGTTGTCTTCGACCAGCAGCTGGCGGGCAACCACCTGGTGCCCGTCCACCCTGGGGCGTAAAGCATTGTGCGGTTGCGACAGCACGTGCCCGACCCAGCGGTAATGTCGCTCCGACCAGTCAGGCGACAGGTGCCCGGCATAGCGTGCCTTGGCCACTTCGGCGCGCATTCGGGCCCGGTTGACCTTGCTGTGTGCGTGCAGGCGCCACGCGCCGAGCGATGAACCGATCAGTTGCGTGCGCAGGTAGCTGGCATAGCTGTCGCCGACATTCAGGTCTCTGACCAGCGCCTTGACATAGCCTGGCGTGAGCCCGGCAGGCAGGGCTGTGCCGTCGCTGGTGGTCACCCGGGCAGCCAGCCAGTAGTCGTAGTCGAACCAGGCCACATTGCGCAGGGCCAGTTCATCCAGCGGGTAGCGGGTGCGAAAGGCCTCGACCATTTCCCCTCCGACCCGTTCGAAGCCGCGCCAGGTCACGTACGATGAAGGTTGCAACGGGTTCAGCCATGGCCCGTTCTGGCGTGTGCGCGTGACGTCGACGTAGATGCCTGAAGGCTCCAGGGTCACGCCCAGGTCGTTGCGCAGGCGTTCCTGCAAACGTTGCCTGGCCCAGCCTTGCAGCGTATCTCGTTGCTGGAACTGCCTGAGCGTGAGGATGCCGGGTGCGGCGATCTGCTCGCCGGCAGCCACCAGCTCCTGCATGCCTTGCATGATGTGCGCGAGCGCTTGGGGGCTTGCCTCGCGCAGCCAGCTGGGCAGGTTCCTCTCCAGCAGGGCTGCATAGCGGCTGTCGAGCAAGGCCCTGCTGCCTGCGTGCGACCCGATCGCCATGGCCTTGCGCAGCTGTTGTGCAGCGTGTGCAGGTTCGTTTGCCGACAGCATCGGCCAGGCCTGGTTGAGGCGCAGGCGCTGCGCTTCGAGCAGGGTATCGGCTTGCGCCTGCAGCGGGTCGTCGGCATACCATTCGTAGCGCAGGCGATCCGCCTGGCGAGCGTTTTCGATCTGTGTTTGATCCACCAGCAAGTGCAGCAACGGAGCCCCCTGAAGGGGATCGTCAAGGCGTTCGCACAATTCCTGATGCAACTCACTCAGCGACGGGTAGGCCTCCAGGCCTTGGGCCAGGCCCCACAGCAGCACCGGTCCGGTTACCTGGTCACCTTCGAGGTTCTGCCCTTCAGGCAGCCCGGTGGCAATCACGAACATGCCGGGCAAGGCCGCGCGCCATGCGGGGCTTGTGCGTGAAAGCACAGGGCGGTAGGCCTGGGTGCGCAGGACGAGTGGCTGGTGCCGGCGCTGCCAGGCACAAGGCAGGTCGAGGAAAGTGCTCATGACCCTGGCCAGGTCCGCACTCAAAGTCTGGTCGGCCAGGCGCAGATCGGTCTCGGCATGCATCATCGCACGGCGGATGTCGCCCAGACGGGTGGTGGTTGAACGGCCTTGGCTATCGGTGGCGGCCCAGTAGGCAGCGAGTTCGCCATGCAGTTGCTGGCGCGATTGCAGTGGCAAGGTGGCGACGGGCATCGCCTCAAGCAAGGCCAGCATCTGGTGCTGCAGGAAATCGATACGTTGCAGGGGTAGCATGTTCCGCTCCAGGCTTCAGGGAGCGGACATGCTGGGGTGGGCTTGCGCCAGCCCGGGGTTAGCCGGCTACCTCACCTGCGCAGGCCTCGCAGGCTAAGCCATGCGGGGACGCCAAGGCCAAGCCAGGCAAGCATGTCCCAGGCACCATCGCCGAGCAGCGCGGCAAACAGCCCCAGCGCACTCAGCAAGGCGATGGCGGCCGGCCAGGCAAAAACCCTGAGGGTCGATCGCGAGCGATGGCTCATGCCTTGCCCTCCCGTGGGCGGCGTTGCTTGCCCCACCAGAGGTACACGCCGCTGGCGAGTACGATGATGGTCAGCACATCCAGCACAGCCCACAGTATCTGCATCGGGCGGCCGCCGTAGTCGCCGAAGTGCAGCGGTTGCGACAGGCCCATGGCGTCCATGTACCAGGGTCGCTCGCCGACTGCGGTCACGTCGAGGGTGCGGGCATCGATCAGCACAGGCGTGAACAGGTGCGAGCTGAGGTGCGTGGCGCCGTTCATGAACACGGCATAGTGGTGCTCGCTGGAAAAGCGCGTGCCGGGGAAGGCGATGAAGTCCGGGCGCATGCCGGGGGCGGCCTGTTGGGCAATCTCCAGCAAACGCGTGGCTGGCGCGCGTTCGGTGAGCGGCGGCGCGTCACGGTAGGGGGCGACCATGGCGGCCAGGCTGTCGTTGCGCCAGGCCGCGATGACCAGGTCGGACAGGGCGCTGATCACGCCGGTCACGCCCACCGTAAGCGCCCAGGCCAGGGTAACCACGCCGATCAGGTTGTGCAGGTCTAGCCAGCGCAGGCGGCGGGATTTGTCGTGGCGTACGGTGCCGAAGTCCAGGCGGCGCATGAACGGTGCGTAGAGCACTGTGCCGGAGATGATTGCGACAATGAACAATACACCCATGAAGGCCAGCAGCAGTTTGCCGGGCAAGCCGGCGAACATGTCTACGTGCAGGCGCAGCATGATCATCATGAACCCGCCATTGGCGGCCGGCATGGCCACCGCTTCGCCGGTGCGGGCGTCAAGCATGAAGGTGTGCGACAGGTTGGGGTCGGTGCCTGCGGTGGCGGCGGTAATGGCGACCACGCCATTGGGTTCGTCTTCGTCGTAGCCGAAGTACTGCATGACCTCGCCGGGGCGGTGCTGCTCTGCCTTCAGGACAAGCTGCTGCAGGTCGAGGTGCGGGGTATCTGCCGGCATTACGCGCAGTTCGGGGGCGTCGCCGAGCAGGTGTTCAAGTTCGTGGTGGAAAATCAGCGGCAGGCCGGTGAGTGCCAGCAACAGCAGGAAGAGGGTGCAGACCAGGCTGCTCCAGGTGTGGACCACGGACCAGCGGCGGATGGTTGTGCTTTTCATCACGGTACCGATTTTTGCCTGATGGAAACCGGGGCCGCAAAGCGGCCCCGGTTCACTCAGAACTTATAGTTGGCGCTGGCCACTACGCTGCGCTCGTCGCCGTAGTAGCAGTAGTACGAGTCACAGGTAGACAGGTAGTCTTTGTTCAGCAGGTTGGTGGCGTTGACCGCAACCGACGCGCCTTTCAGGCTGCTGCTCAGGCGCCCGAGGTCGTAATGCACCGACGCATCGAACACGGTGTAGGCCTTGGCCTTGCCCAGGTAGGTATTGCCCTGGTCACCGTAGGTATTGCCGGTGTAGCGCGCACCCAGGCCGATGCCGAAGCCGTCGAGCACGCCGGAGTGCCAGGTGTAGTCACTCCATACCGAGGCTTGCTGGTTAGGCATCAATTGCAGGCGGTTACCTTTGTAGATGCCGTCCTGCACTTCAGATTTGGCGAGGGTGTAAGCGGCAATCACTTTTAGGTTTTCGGTAACGTCGGAAACCGCTTCTAGCTCAAGGCCATGGACTTTCACTTCGCCGGTCTGGCTGGTGACGGTTACGCCACCCACGTTGTTGGTGACCGAGACGTTCTTCTGGGTCAGGTCATACACAGCTGCCGAAAGTAGGGTGTTGGAGCCCGGTGGCTGGTACTTGACGCCCAACTCCCACTGCTGGCCTTCGGTCGGCTTGAACGACTCGGTCGCAGAAGCGCTGGCATTGCTGGCAGGTTGGAACGACTCGGCATACGAAAGGTACGGCACGAAGCCCGAATCAAACACGTAGCTGATAGCCGCGTTGCCGCTGAACTTCTTGTCGCGCTGGGTATTGGTGGCATCACCTTGGTTAAGATACTTGGTACCGGTATGTACCCAGTCCTCACGACCGCCCAAGGTCAGGCGCCAGTTGCCGAGCGCCATCTGGTCCTGAACATACAGGCCTGTCTGACGGGATTTCTGGTTGTAGTCGTAGAATGCCGTCGAGCGGTCCGGGCGGGTGATCGGCACCCCGTAGACCGGGTTGTTGACGTTGCTGTCCGGCACGTTGAAGCCGAAGATCGACAGGTAATTGGTGTTGATGCGCTGGTGGTCCAGGCCGAGCAGCAGGGTGTGGGTGATGTCGCCGGTGGCGAAATCGGCCTGGAAGTTGTTGTCCACGGCGAACTGGCTGATGTCTTCGTCGGTGTTGGTGGACATGCGGCTTACCGTGCCATCGTCTTTCACCGGGCCACCGGGCTGGTAGTAGCTGCCTGGCGTGATGGTCTGGAACGCCAGGTCTGTCTTGGTGTAACGCAGGTTCTGACGGAACTGCCACACGTCGTTGATGCGGTGTTCGAAGGCGTAGCCCAGCGCGTAGTAGGTACGGTCGTAGAATTCGTAATCCGGGTCACCCAGGTTCTTGTGGTGCGAGATCTTGCCGAACGGCATGTCGATCTTGGTGCCCTGGATGGGCCGGAACTGGCTGGTGGCGCCAGTATCGTCCCGGGTGAACTGGGTCAGCAAAGTCAACGTAGTGTCTTCGTCGATGTTCCAGGTCAGGCTCGGGGCGATGTTGTAGCGCTTATCGTCGATGTGGTCGATCTGCGTGCCGCCGTCGCGGATCACACCGCTGACGCCGTAAAGGAAGCGGCCTTCATCGTCGATCTTGCCAGTGCTGGCAAAGTTGATCTGGCGGTGGTTGTCGCTGCCGTACTGAAGTTCGATCTCGTGCTCGCTTTCGGTTTGCGGGCGGCGGCTGACCATGTCCAGCAGGCCGCCGGGCGGGGTTTGGCCGTAGATCGAGGAGGCCGGGCCGCGCAGCAGTGCAAGGCGGTCGAGGTTCCAGGTTTCGGCTTTCGGGTTGGCATACACGCCGCGTGGCAGTGGCAAGCCATCGAGGAACTGGGTTGGCTCGAAACCGCGCACGCGCATCCAGTCATAACGGGTATCGCTGCCGAAGCTGGCGGAGACGATACCCGGCATGTAGCGCACGGCATCATCCAGGCTGTGCACGCCGCGGTCACTCATTTGCTGGCGGGTGGCAACGGAGATGGAGCGCGGTACTTCGACCAAGGCGGTGTCGGTCTTGGTCCCCACAGCAGTGCGCTTGGCCAGGTAGCCTTCGACCGGGCCCCAGGCGCTTTCGCCAGCGCTGGTGGCATTTACCGTGGTTTCCGGCAATGCGAGGGTGCCATCCGGGACCGCGACCAGGCTGTAGCTGCCGACGCTGCTTTGCTGCAGCTGCAGGCCGGTGCCGCGCAGGGCCGCTTGCAGGGCGCCGAGGCCGCTGTACTGGCCGCTTACCGGGGCCGAGGTGCGGCCGCTGACCAGTGCCGGGTCGATGGCCAGGGCGATGCCGGCCTGGCTGGCGATCTGGTTGAGCGTGGTGGCCAGAGGAGCGCTGGGCAAGTCGTAGGCGCGCGGTGCGGATTGTTCGGCGGCGAACAGGGCAGGGCTGGTCAGCGGGGCGGCCAGGCCGATGGCCAGGGCCATCAAACTGGGGCGCAGGATACGATCAACGGCACGGGACATGCGGCGGCTCCTCGATAGATAAGTGTTTATTGATTCCTTGCCGAACGAGATTTCAGAAGTGACAGGGCGAATCTGAAAAAAAGTGAGAATTATTTAAAACCGGCTTATGCCTGCACCGGCCTCTTCGCGGGCATGCCCGCTCCCACAGGTACATCACAGTGCTTGAAGCTTGTGGAGTACTTGTGGGAGCGGGCAAGCCCGCGAAAAGGCCGGACCAGGTTTACTTGGGAACGACGTTGACCCACCACTGGGTATGCCGCTCGATCTTCACCGGCAATGCCGGCACCAGCGACTCCAGCGCCAGGTTGGTGTCGGTCAGCGGGAAGCTGCCGGTTACACGCAGGTCGGCGACTTTGGCATCTACCCCAAGGTGGCCGCCGCGGTACTGGCCCAGCGTGGCCAGCAAGTCGCCCAGGCGCACGTTGTCCACTACCAGCATGCCGCGGGTCCAGGCATCGGCGCCTGCTGGCACCGTGCCGACCTGGCCAAGGCCGTTGGCGTTCATCAGCACCTGCTGGCCTTCATGCAGCACGTGTTCGTCACCACTGTTATGCGCCATGGCGGCGACCGAGGCTTGCAGCACTTCCAAGCGTGTTCCTGCGGATTCGCGGCGCACCAGGAAGCGTGTACCCAGTGGTCGCAGGCGCCCATCGTCGGTACGCACCAGCAGTGGACGCGGGTCTTTATGGCCGGTTTCTACCGAGATCTCACCCTGGTGCAGCACGATCACCCGCTGCTCGCCCGCGTAGTCGATATCCACGGCGGTATGGGTATTGAGGCTAAGCAGTGTGCCGTCTTCCAGACGCAGGGTACGCAGCTCGCCGGTAGCGGTGCGCTGATCGGCCAGCCAGTAGCTGGGTGCCAATGACGGTGCGCCGACCCAGGCCAACAGCGAGCCGAGCAGGAACATGCCGGCCAGCCCGCTGCCAGCCTTGCCGATGCGCCGGCGCAGGCTGACGCGTGATTGCAGCAGGGCCTGGCGTGCCGGGCCGGCCGCCGCACTGACGCGCTGGTCCATGGCGCCGAGCTGGCGCCAGGCACGCGCGTGCTCTTCGCTGGCTGCATGCCAGCGCATGAATTCGCTGCGCTCATCGGGGGTGCCACAGGCGTCGTCGAGGCTGAGTTTCCAGGCAATGGCGGCTTCGAGTACCCGCGACGAAACCGGTGCGTTGCTCACGTCGGTTCCCCGTACAGGGCCACATAGCACTGGCGCATGCCCTGTGCGAGATACTGACGTACCCGGGATACCGAAACGCCCAGGCGCTCGGCGATTTCGGCGTGGCCCATGCCGTCCAGGCGGTTGTGCAGGAACGCCGCGCGGGCTTTGCTCGACAGCTTGCCGAGCAGGCGGTCGATGGCTTTGAGATCTTCGAGGATCAGGTACTGCACTTCTGGCGAGGGCTGTTCGGCTTCCGGAATCAATGCCAGCTCGGCAAGGTAGGCCTGTTCCAGTGCGGCGCGGCGGAAGTGGTCGAACATCAGGCCCTTGGCCACGGCAGCCAGAAAAGCGCGGGGTTCGCGGGGCGTGTCCAGCTGCTCACGGCCGAGCAGGCGCACGAAGGTGTCCTGGCTCAGGTCTTCGGCACGTTGGCGGCAGGCCATGCTGCGCTGCAGCCAGGCGAGCAACCAGCTGCGGTGGTCGCGGTACAGCGCACCGACCAGATCGGCGTGTGGGCTCTGTGCTGAAGACAAGCAGCGTCCCCCCGGAACGTATGCATTAACTAACGATAATTATTCGCGATTGTTGCAGAGGGGAGGGGGTGGGTGCAATGGACGCTTATCGGATTGCCATCATGGAAAAGACTGATGAGGCGTGGCTTGAGATTTTCAGCGCCTTACAGGCCGTGATTGTGCACCTTGCGGCGACGCCACCCGCGCAATCGCTGCTCTAATTGCAACGGGCTGTCCAGCTGCTGGCGTCGGGCCTGGCTGAACAGGATCAGCGCCAACTCTGCGGTCACCTGGGCATCGGCGCTGGCATGGTGGCGCTCTTCCACCTGCAGGCCAAACCGCGCCACCCAGTCATCCAGCCCGGCCTCGCGCAGCACCGTCTCGGGGTTGAGCATCGGCGCCAGTTCGGCAACGTCGAGGAACAGTGACTGCAAGCGGTGCCCAAGGCTCTCCTTCAGGGCACGGGCCAGCATGCGTTGGTCGAATGGTGCATGAAACGCCAGCACCGGGCTGTCGCCAATAAAATCGAGCAAATCCAGCAAGGCCGCGGCCGGGTCACAGCCAGCGGCCAGGGCGCTTGGCCCCAGCCCGTGAATCAGCACGCTGGCGTTGGTCTTCTGCAAAGGCCTGTGCAGGGTGCGTTCGAACTGCTGGGCAAAATCGATGGCGCCGTCTTCGATGGCCACGGCGCCAATCGACAGCACCTGGTCCCGGTTGGGGTTGAGCCCGCTGGTTTCCAGGTCCAGCACCACCCAGCGCTGTTCGCGCAGGGTACATACCCCCAGGGGCGCGGGCCTGGGTAGCCGGGCCAGGCGCTGGCGTGTGGCGTGGTCCAGTTCGGGCGCGTTTGGGCGCAGCCAGGCGAACAGGCTCATAACTGGTACCGCAGGGCCAGGCTGCTTTGCAGGCGCTGGGCCTGGCGTAGCGACTCGCGCAGGATGCGCCGGTCCAGGTGGTTGAGGCTGTCCGGGTCAAGCCGGTTGGTGTACGGCAGGTTGTCGCGGGCCTGGCGCTGGTGCTGCTGCATGCGGGTCTGCTGGATGAAGTGGTAGGCCTCTTCATAGGCCGCGCCGTCCAGCGGTTCGATCACGCCCTTGGCAACCAGTTGGCCCAGGCGCTCCAGGGTATTACAGGCACCAATGCCATTGGCCAGGGCCAACAGCCGGGCACCGTCGACGAAGGGCGTCAGGCCCTGGACCTTGAGGTCGAGGGTGGCGGCCTTGTCATTGCCTTGGCGGGTCAGCACGAACTCGCGCAGGCGGCCCACCGGCGGGCGCTGGCGCAGGGCATTGTCGGCCAGCATGCGCTGGAAGATGCGGTTGTCGGCCACCTGCTCCAGCAGGCCCTGGCGCAGTTGCTCGCAACCTTGCTCATCGCCCCACACCACGCGCAGGTCGAAGTAGATGCTCGAACCCAGCAGGTTTTCCGGGCTGGCTTCACGAACAAAGCCGGCAAAGCGCCGTGCCCATTCGCTGCGCGACAGGCACAAGTCCGGGTTGCCGGCCATGACGTTGCCTTTGCACAGGGTAAAGCCGCACTGGGCAAGGCACTGGTTGATGTACTGCGCCAACGGCAGCAGCCGGGCGCGGATGGCGTCGGCCTCTGCGCTGTCGGCCGCTTCAAAGAGGATGCCGTTGTCCTGGTCGGTGTACAGGGTCTGCTCGCGGCGCCCTTCGCTGCCAAAGCACAACCAGCTGAACGGCACGCCCGGGTCACCGCGCTCGGCCAGCGCCAGTTCGATCACCCGGCACACGGTGTGGTCGTTGAGCAGGGTGATGATCTGGGTGATCTGCGTGGACGACGCGCCGTGAGCGAGCATGCGCTCGACCAGTTGGCTGATTTCCCCGCGCAGCGAGACCAGGGTGTCCAGCCGGGGCGCATGGCGAATGGTACGCGCCAGGTGCACCAGGTCGACCCTTTGCAGCGAGAACAGGTCACGCTCGGAAACCACCCCGCACAAGCGCCGGTTTTCAACCAGGCACACGTGGGCGATATGCCGCTCGGTCATGGCCATGGCCGCGTCGAAAGCGCTGGCCTGCGGGCTGAGATAGAAGGGGTTGAGCGTCATGTGCCGCTCGATGGGGGCGCCGAGGTCGGCATCTGCCGAAGCCACCACCTGGCGCAGGTCGCGCAGGGTGAAGATGCCGGTAGGGTAGCGCTGCGGGTCGACCACCACGATGCTGCCGACCTGCTGCTCGTGCATCAGCCGCACGGCTTCGCGCAGTGGGGTTTCAGCCGTGCACACCACCGGGTGACGCATGGCCAGTTCACCCAAGGGCGTGTTCAGCGAGTACTGGGTGCCGAGGGTTTCAACAGCGCGCTGTCGCACCTGTCGGTTGACCTGGTCGAGCAGGCTGCTGACACCGCGCAAGGCAAAATCCCGAAACACTTCAGACATCGAGAACACGCGGATGAACGCCGCCTTGTTCAGTTGCAGGCAGAAGGTGTCTTCACCGGCCAGGTGCTCGGTGCGGGTGGCCCGCTCGCCCAGCAGGGCGGCCAGCGGAAAGCATTCGCCACTGGTGATTTCGAAGGTGGTCTCCACGCCAGGCCTGACCAGGTGCTGGCGCTCACCAACCACACGGCCCTGCTTGACGATGTAGAAATGCTCGACCGGCCCGTCGGCGGGTTTGACGATCCTTTCGCCGCAGGCATAGAACCGCAGCTGGCACTGCTCGACCAGGTAGGCCAGGTGGCTGTGCTCCATCTGGTTGAAAGGCGGAAAGCGCTGCAGGAACTGCAGGGTGCCCTGGATGTTCTGCAGTACTGCAGTCCTGCCCGCCTGGCTGTAGGCGTCTTTTTTGCTCATGAAACTGACCGTATCGCTATGCCGAACTATATATATATCTATATATAGGTGCCGACGATGTTGTTCTCTGCCTCCATGGTCGGCTTGCGGCGCGGTGGTGCACATTGGACGTAAGTCTAGGAGCGCTGCTGTCAAATACCCGACCAAAGGCGATTCGGGTTATGCATTTACTGCGGTCCTAGAGCTGAAGCGGAAGTTTTTTGACGAGATGACCATGCCTGAGCACACCGACATCCTGAGCGACGCCGAGCGTGAGGCCTTGGCCGGGGTGAGCGCGCCTGTGGCAATCAAGCCGTTGGTGCTGGTGGTGGATGACAACGCGGTGAACCGTGAAGCGCTGGTGCTGTACCTGAAAAGCAGGGGCATAGATTGCGTGGGGGCGGACGGGGCCGAAGAGGCGAGGTTGTACCTGCACTACCAGCAGCGGATCGGTTTGATGATCACGGACTTGCGCATGCAGCCTGAGGATGGGCTGGACATGATCCGCAAGATTCGCGAGTCGGAGCGGGCGGCACTTTCGATCATCGTGGTGTCGGGCGACACTGATGTGAAAGAGGCGGTGGACGTGATGCACCTGGGGGTGGTGGATTTCCTGCTTAAGCCCGTAGACCTGGGCAAGCTGCTGGAGCTGGTGAAGAAAGAACTGAAGCTTGATTGAAGCTGGAAAGGGGCCGCAAAGCGGCCCCTGTTCGCAGATGTTGCTTACAACCCGTTACGCGCCTTGAACTCGCGGCGACGGCGGTGCAGTACCGGCTCGGTATAACCGTTCGGCTGCTTGCCACCTTCTACCACCAGCTCCACAGCAGCCTGGAACGCGATGTTGTCTTCGAAGCTCGGCGCCATCGGCTGGTACAGGGCATCGCCAGCGTTCTGCTGGTCAACCACGACAGCCATACGCTTGAGGCTTTCCAGCACTTGCGCCTGGCTGACCACGCCATGGCGCAGCCAGTTGGCCAGCAGTTGGGCTGAAATGCGCAGGGTGGCACGGTCTTCCATCAGGCCGACGTTGTTGATGTCCGGCACCTTCGAGCAACCCACGCCTTGGTCGATCCAGCGAACTACATAGCCAAGGATGCCCTGGGCGTTGTTGTCCAGCTCGTTGCGGATTTCTTCGTCCGACCAGTTGGTGTCAGCGGCCAGCGGGATGGCCAGGATGTCGTCCACCGACGCCGGGGTACGCGAAGCCAGTTCACGCTGGCGGGCCTGTACGTCGACCTTGTGGTAGTGCAGGGCGTGCAGGGTGGCGGCAGTCGGCGATGGCACCCAGGCGGTGTTGGCACCGGCCAGTGGGTGGGCGATCTTCTGCTCAAGCATGGCAGCCATCAGGTCGGGCATGGCCCACATGCCCTTGCCGATCTGCGCACGGCCTTGCAGGCCGGTGGCCAGGCCAACATCGACGTTGTTGTTCTCGTAGGCGCCGATCCACTTCTCGTTTTTCATGGCGCCCTTGCGCACCACGGCGCCGGCTTCCATCGAGGTGTGGATCTCATCGCCCGTGCGGTCGAGGAACCCGGTGTTGATGAAAGCCACTCGCTCGGAAGCTGCCTTGATACAGGACTTGAGGTTGACCGTGGTACGGCGTTCCTCGTCCATGATGCCGACCTTGACGGTGTTGCGCGGCATGCCCAGCAGGTCTTCGACCTGGCTGAAGATCTCGGCGGCGAATGCCACTTCCTCAGGACCGTGCATCTTCGGCTTGACGATGTACACGCTGCCGCTGCGGGTGTTCTTGCGGCTGGTGTTGCCGTTGAGGTTGTGCAAGGCGATCAGGTTGGTGAACAGGCCATCCTGAATACCTTCGGGGATTTCGTTGCCCAGGGCATCGAGCACCGCCGGGTTGGTCATCAGGTGACCAACGTTACGCACGAACAGCAGCGAACGGCCATGCAGGGTCACGCTGCCGCCATTGGGCGCAGCGTACTCGCGATCCGGGTTCATGGTGCGGGTGAAGGTTTTGCCACCCTTGCTCACGGTTTCGGCCAGGTCGCCTTTCATCAGGCCCAGCCAGTTGCGGTAGACGATTACCTTGTCGTCGGCGTCGACGGCGGCAACCGAGTCTTCGCAGTCCATGATGGTGGTCAGTGCCGATTCCATCAGGATGTCTTTCACGCTGGCGGCGTCGGTGCTGCCGACCGGGGTGCTGGCATCGACCTGGATTTCGAAGTGCAGGCCGTTGTGTTTCAGCAGCACGGCAGTCGGTGCAGCGGCATCGCCGTGGAAGCCGATCAGCTGGGCGTCGTCGCGCAGGCCGCTGTTGCTGCCGCCTTTCAGGGCAACTACCAGCTTGCCGCCTTCGATGCGGTAGGCGGTGGAATCGACATGCGAGCCGGCAGCCAGTGGCGCTGCTTCGTCGAGGAAGGCGCGGGCGAAGGCGATGACCTTGTCGCCACGAACCTTGTTGTAACCCTGGCCTTTCTCGGCGCCGCCTTCATCGCTGATGGCATCGGTGCCGTACAGGGCGTCATACAGCGAACCCCAGCGGGCGTTGGCGGCGTTCAGGGCGAAACGGGCGTTCATCACCGGAACAACCAGCTGCGGGCCGGCCATGTGGGCGATTTCTTCGTCCACGTTCTGGGTGGTGGCCTGGAAATCGTCGGCTTGTGGCAGCAGGTAGCCGATTTCCTGGAGGAATGCTTTGTAGGCTACGGCATCGTGTGCCTGGCCTTTGCGTGCCTGGTGCCAGGCGTCGATCTTGGCTTGCAGCTCGTCGCGCTTGGCGAGCAGGGCTTTGTTCTTTGGAGCGAGGTCATTGATGATCTTCTCTGCACCTGCCCAGAACTGCTCGGCGACGATGCCGGTCCCGGGGATGGCTTCGTTGTTCACGAAGTCGTACAGGACCTTGGCGACCTGAAGGCCACCGACTTGAACGTATCCAGTCATTGCTTGCCTCACTCTGCTCAGCTATTTCGCTCTTCTGTATTAAGCCTGTAGCGCTTCTCTAAACACGTACCAGTGCTTGCCCCCGGGGGTGAGCCCGAGCGCGGCTGGGTGCAGCCTGCCAGACAGGCTGGCGGGCAGTGTGCGTATTTTCACAGGCGCCTTGGCAGACATCCAAACGACGTTTTGTAGTCCGCGCCACGGGATACTACATGAAGCAGTAGGCGGGGCAAAATCAGACTAAAAGCGCCGTTATGCGACCCGTTGGTCGCGTATGGTCACGCTGGGAGTGGGTATGTTCGCAAAAAACAGGGGGATTGTTCCAGATAAATCTTGAAACAGTACACGATTGGCTGTGCTGAATGCCCTGCGGCAGGTTGCCGCGCCTTGCCTATACTCAGTCGATCCCCCGATTTTCTGCCGCCCGGCGCGGTCCGACACGAGGAAGGGCTTGTGGATCATCTTGTACTGACTGTTATTGCCCCTGACAAGGCCGGCCAGGTCGAACGTATTGCCCAGTGCATTGCCGACCACAGCGGCAACTGGCTGGAAAGCCGGATGTCGCGCATGGCCGGGCAGTTTGCCGGTATCCTGAGGGTGGCGGTGCCTGCCGAGAATTACGCTGAACTTGTGGCGTCGTTGCAGGGTTTGGCGCGCCATGACATCCGCGTGTTGATTGCCGAGAGCGGGATCGAGCCGTCCTGTACCTGGAAGCCGATTGCCATGGAACTGGTGGGTAATGACCGCCCGGGCATTGTGCGTGACATTACTCGCTTGCTGGCTGAGTTGCAGGTGAACGTCGAGCGGTTTTCCACAGAAGTGCGGCCGGCGCCGATGAGCAGTGAGCCGCTGTTTCATGCCGATGCGTTGCTGGCGCTGCCGTTGACCTTGCCCCTGGATGAGCTGCAACAGCGGCTGGAGAGCCTGGCGGATGACTTGATGGTGGAGCTGCAGTTGCGGGCGGAGGATTGATTCGAGATCGCCAAGGGCCCCAGCGGTTATCCCGATATTGCGGGGAAGGCCCTGTGGATAACCTGGGGGCGTACCTCTCCAGGCCACACAATCCGCCACCTCCAGAGCTTTGATCAAAAAACACCCAAAAATCAGCGGCTTGTGCACAAAGCACGGGGATCAGGGTGTGGATAACCTATGGAGATGTCTCTGCAGGCCATGATTTACATGGCTTGCATGATTTTGATCATTTTTTAATCAGCTGCGCTTGCGCAAACTCAACCAGGCATCGACGCTGTAAATCGCCAAACCCGCCCAGATGAACATGAACGCCACCAAGGTACTCGGCGACAGGTGCTCATCGAACAACAGCACCGCTTGCAGCAGCACCAAAGTGGGTGCCAGGTACTGCAAGAAGCCCAGTGTGGTGTATGGCAAATGCCGCGCGGCAGCGTTGAAGCACACCAGCGGTACCAGCGTCACCGGCCCTGCTGCGATCAGCCACAGCGCTTCGCTGCTGGTATAGAACGCGCCTTGGGCACTCATCGCCGCTGGGTGAAGCAGCAGCCACCCAGCGGCCAGCGGCACCAGCATCCAGGTTTCCACCACCAGCCCCGGCAGTGCCGCCACCGGCGCCTGCTTGCGGATCAACCCATAGAAACCAAAGCTAAGCGCCAGCACCAACGATACCCACGGCAGGCTGCCCACTTGCCACACCTGCTGGGCCACGCCCACGGCAGCCATGCCCACCGCCAGCCATTGTAGGCGGCGAAGGCGTTCGCCAAGAATCAGCATGCCCAGCAGCACGTTGACCAACGGGTTGATGTAATAGCCCAGGCTGGCCTCAAGCATGCGGCCGTTGTTCACCGACCACACGTAGGTCAGCCAGTTGCCGGCGATCAGCGCCCCGCTCAGTGCCAGAATGCCCAGGCGGCGCGGATTGTCGCGCAGTTCTCGCCACCAGCCAGGGTGTTTCCACACCAGTAGCAGCAACGAGCCGAACAGTGCCGACCAGAGTATCCGGTGGACAATGATCTCCACTGCCGGGACGCTCTGGATCGCCTTGAAGTAAAGCGGGAACAGCCCCCAGATGATGTAGGCACTAAGGCCCAGTATGTACCCGCGACGCGGGTTTGCGGCGTGCATGCAGAATCCTTGCTTAGGTAGCTAAATAAAGCGACGCCTATTGTAGACAGAGGCAGGCGTGCTTCTAGAACAATTTCAGCGGTGCTTCATCCAGGGCTGCCATCTGTTCGCGCAGGGCGAGGATCTGGTCGCCCCAATAGCGTGGCTGGCCGAACCAGGGGAAGCTGGGCGGGAACGCCGGATCGTCCCAGCGCCGTGCCAGCCAGGCGCTGTAGTGCAGTTGGCGTAAGGCGCGCAGGGGTTCGATCAGCGCCAGTTCGCGAGGGTCGAAGTCGTGGAACTCGTTGTAGCCGTCGATCAGTTCGGCCAGTTGCCCCAGGCGCTCTTCGCGGCTGCCGGCCAGCATCATCCACAGGTCTTGCACCGCCGGGCCCATGCGGCAGTCGTCAAGGTCGACCACGTGATAAACCTCGTCGCGGTGCATCAGGTTGCCGGGGTGGAGGTCGCCGTGAAGGCGCATCACCTTGTGGGGGGTGCGGGCATAGGCGTCTTCGACACGCTTGAGCAGGTCGCGTGCCACGGACTCATACGCGGGCAGCAGCTCGCGTGGTACGAAGTTGCCTTCCAGCAGGGTGTTCAGCGAAGCATGGCCGAAGTTATCCACAGCCAGCGCTTCGCGGTGTTCGAAAGGGCGTGTGGCGCCCACGGCGTGCATGCGGCCGAGCAACTGGCCCAGGCGGTAGAGCTGGTCGAGGTTGCCCGGCTCAGGTGCGTGCCCGCCGCGACGGGGGAACAGGGTGAAGCGGAAGCCCTGGTGTTCGAACAAGGTACGGCCATCATGCTGCATTGGCGCTACTACCGGCACTTCACAGTCGGCGAGTTCGGCAGTGAAGGCGTGTTCTTCGAGGATGGCCGCATCGCTCCAGCGGCCTGGGCGGTAGAACTTGGCGATCAGCGGCTGAGCGTCTTCGATGCCCACCTGATAGACGCGGTTCTCGTAGCTGTTCAGTGCCAGCACCCGTGCATCGCTGAGAAAGCCGATGCTTTCCACGGCGTCCAGGACCAGGTCGGGGGTGAGGGTGGCGAACGGGTGGGACATGGGAACTCCGGGGGTAAGCTGCATGGCGCCCATGGTAGCGCGTTATGCCTGTGCCGGCCTCTTCGCGGGCTTGCCCGCTCCCTCAGGTATGGTGCACATGCTACGGGCGGCGCGGTGCCTGTGGGAGCGGGCAAGCCCGCGAACCGCGCAACGCGCGGCCAGGCTATGCAGGAATGCCGATCAACACATAGGACGGATGAAACTGCACCCGCACCGCACTGCCATCCATCACCCGCTGCCCAGCCAGCCAATCCGCCTCGGCAATGGCGCACAACGTCTGCCCATTGCCCAACGCCAGCCGGACCTCGCTGGGCCCGTCATCCTCTGCCAATACTTCTTCCACCGTTGCACTCAAGCAATTACTGCCCGCTTCGGCTTCTTCCCCTTCCGCCAGTATCCGCACCCAGCCTGCCTTGAGCAGTGCCACCACCATCGTCCCCAGCGTCAGCTCCAGCCGGGCGGTACTGTCGTGCGTGATCAGCGCATCAATTTCCAGCCCGCCGCCCAAGGCCAGGCTTACGCGGTCATACCGGCCCTCACGGCGCAAACCGCTGACCTGGCCCTGCAACTGGTTACGCGCGCTGGTACGCAGCATCAGCCTCCCGAGCAAGTCGAGATCGCTGGATTCTTCAGCAGCTTCGAGGATTTGCGCCTGCAGCGCCTGCAGTCGTTGATACAGGCGCAGCACTCGCTCGCCTTCCGCCGACAAGCGCGCACCGCCACCGCCACGCCCGCCCGTACTGCGCTCGACCAAGGGCTGGCTGGCCAGGTTGTTGAGCTCGTCGATGGCATCCCAGGCAGCTTTGTAACTGATCCCTGCGGCCTTGGCGGCGCGGGTGATCGAGCCTTGCTCGGCAATGTGCTGCAGCAACGCGATACGTTGCGGGCGCCGGGCGATGTGCTGGGTGAGGAGGGTGGGCAGTGGCATGGGCATCCGGTCAATGTCAGTGGCAGCAAATTGTAGAGTGTGAGGCAGCGGCCTGCAGCTTCATACATACCCCGGCTTTGGCGTGCGCGCCAGGCAATACACATCCACCCGCCGCGCACCGGCCTTGCGCAGCACCTCCGCGATTGCCCGCGCGGTGGCACCGGTGGTCAACACATCATCGACCATGGCGACATGTTTACCCGTCAGTTCGCCCGTGATCGCAAACGCCTGCCGCAAATTGCGCTGCCTTGCCCTGGCATCCAGCCGTTGCTGCGCAGGCGTGTCGCGGGTGCGCATCAGCAATCGTTCATCGCAAGGTAGCCCAAGCTGCGCAGACAGCCACCGCC
Source organism: Candidatus Pseudomonas phytovorans (assembly GCA_029202525.1). Taxonomy (NCBI): domain Bacteria; kingdom Pseudomonadati; phylum Pseudomonadota; class Gammaproteobacteria; order Pseudomonadales; family Pseudomonadaceae; genus Pseudomonas; species Candidatus Pseudomonas phytovorans. The sequence continues at coordinate 93,379 of CP119325.1, read as the reverse complement.
CGAGCATCCCAGCCTGGTTGAACCCGCGATCGCGCAGTCGACCGCCAGCCAAGGGCACAGGCAACAGCAGGTCAGGCCGGGGTAGCCCTTCGGCAAAGCGATGCTGCAGCCCGTACCCCAGCAGCTCGGCCATCAGCCGCCCCAACGGCCACTGCCGGTTGTGCTTGAAGCGGCTGACCAGCGTGTCTACCGGAAAGCCGAATTGCCAGGGTGCAATCACCTGCTCGAACGGCGGCGAGCGGCGACAACACTGGGCGCAAGTCAGGCCAGCCATAGGCAACGGCAGGGCGCAGCGCAGGCACTGATCGCCTAGCCAGGGCAGCTCCTGCTCGCAGGCGATGCACATCGGGTAGGGCTGCAGGGCAGTTTCATCACACAATAAACACGACTGATTAATAATTGAGCGCTTGTAAACCAGTCGTTTTAAGTGAAGTTGACAGTTCATAGGCCTTCCCTGACTATGCGAGGTATCCGTGATGCGCTTGTGGGCTTTCCTGTCCCGGCGCCAGCTTCAGCCTAAACAAGGAAACGCCGATGAGCGCCAGCACAACTGCAACAACACGTCACGACTGGTCCCTGGCCGAGGTCAAGGCGCTGTTCCAGCAACCGTTCAATGACTTGCTGTTCCAGGCGCAGACTGTGCACCGCGCGCATTTCGACCCTAACCGGGTGCAGGTTTCGACCCTGCTGTCGATCAAGACCGGCGCCTGCCCGGAAGATTGCAAATATTGTCCACAGTCCGGCCACTACAACACCGGGCTGGAAAAACAGAAGTTGATGGAGGTGCAGAAGGTGCTGGAAGAAGCTGCCCGCGCCAAAGCCATCGGCTCTACCCGCTTCTGCATGGGCGCGGCCTGGAAACACCCGTCGGCCAAAGACATGCCCTACGTGCTGGAGATGGTCAAAGGCGTGAAAGCCATGGGCCTTGAAACCTGCATGACCCTCGGCAAGCTCGACGAGGACCAGACCAAGGCCTTGGCCCAGGCTGGCCTGGACTATTACAACCACAACCTCGACACCTCGCCGGAGTTCTACGGCAGCATCATCACCACCCGCACCTACAGCGAGCGCCTGCAGACCCTGGCCTACGTGCGTGATGCCGGGATGAAGATCTGCTCGGGCGGCATCCTGGGCATGGGCGAGTCGCTGGACGATCGCGCGGGCCTGTTGATCCAGCTGGCCAACCTGCCCGAGCACCCGGAGTCGGTGCCGATCAACATGCTGGTCAAGGTGGCTGGTACGCCGCTGGCCGAGGAAGAGGACGTTGACCCGTTCGATTTCATCCGCATGCTGGCCGTGGCCCGCCTGCTGATGCCCAAGTCGCACGTGCGTCTGTCTGCCGGCCGCGAGCAGATGAACGAACAGATGCAGGCTCTGGCCTTCATGGCGGGCGCCAACTCGATCTTCTATGGCGAAAAACTGCTGACCACCGCCAACCCGCAGGCCGACAAGGACATGCAACTGTTCGCACGCCTGGGCATCAAGCCCGAAGCGCGTGAAGAACACGCCGACGAAGTGCATCAGGCGGCCATCGAGCAGGCGTTGGTCGAACAGCGCAGCAGCGAGATGTTCTACAACGCTGCATCGGCCTGACATGGCCTTCGACCTGGCGGCGCGCCTGGCCGAACGGCGCGCCGCAGACCTGTATCGGCAGCGGCCACTGCTGGAAAGCCCGCAAGGGCCGGAAGTGGTGGTCGACGGCCAGCGTTTGCTGGCCTTCTGCAGCAATGACTACCTGGGCCTGGCCAATCACCCTGAGGTGATTGCCGCCTGGCAGGCTGGCGCCGAGCGCTGGGGTGTCGGTGGCGGTGCCTCGCACCTGGTGGTCGGCCACAGTACGCCGCACCACCAGGTTGAAGAGGTGCTGGCCGAACTCACCGGGCGCCCGCGCGCGCTGCTGTTCTCCACCGGCTACATGGCCAACCTCGGCGCCATCACCGCGCTGGTGGGGCAGGGCGACACAGTGCTGCAAGACCGCTTGAACCACGCCTCGCTGCTGGATGGCGGGTTGCTCAGTGGTGCCCGTTTCAACCGCTACCTGCACAACGACCCGGCCAGCCTGGCCAGCCGCCTGGACAAGGCTGTCGGCAATACCCTGGTGGTGACCGATGGCGTGTTCAGCATGGACGGCGACCTCGCCGACCTGCCGGCGCTGGCCGATGTCGCCCGCGCCCGCGGCGCCTGGCTGATGGTTGACGATGCCCATGGGCTGGGCACCCTCGGCGCTCAGGGCGGTGGCATCGTCGAGCACTTCGGGCTGGGCGTAGATGACGTGCCGGTGCTGATCGGCACGCTGGGCAAAGGTTGCGGTACCGCAGGTGCATTCGTGGCGGGCAGCGAAGAGCTGATCGAGGCGCTGGTGCAGTTCGCCCGCCCCTACATCTACACCACCAGCCAGCCACCGGCACTGGCCTGTGCCACGCTCAAGAGCCTGGGGTTGTTGCGCCGCGAAACCTGGCGCCGCGAGCATCTGGCAGCGTTGATTCGCCAGTTCCGCGAAGGTGCGCAGCAGATCGGACTAGAGCTGATGGACAGCCCGACCCCTATCCAGCCCATCGTGATCGGCGACAGTGCGCAGGCCATGCGCCTGTCGCGCATGTTGCGCGAACGCGGCTTGCTGGTGACGGCAATCCGCCCGCCCACCGTACCGGCTGGCAGCGCCCGCCTGCGGGTTACACTGAGTGCCGCGCACAGCGAGGCGCAGGTGCAGCTATTGTTGAATGCATTGGCCGAGTGTTATCCACAGTTGGAGACCGCCGATGCGTAATCGCCTTGTACTGCTGCCCGGCTGGGGCCTGGGCACTGCTTCTCTGGAGCCGCTGGCGGCCAGCCTGCGCGCCCAGGATGCCCGTTTGCACGTTGAGCTGATGCCCTTGCCGGAGCTGCCCGACAGTGATGTGCAGGCTTGGCTCGACCACCTCGACCGCAAGCTGCCGAGCGATGTCTGGCTGGGTGGCTGGTCGCTTGGCGGGATGTTGGCCAGTGCGCTGGCGCATAAACGCGGCGACCACTGCTGCGGCCTGCTGACCCTGGCCAGCAACCCCAGTTTCGTGGCGCGCCCGGACTGGCCCCACGGCATGGCCGAAGACACCTTCGGCACCTTCCTCGACGGCTGCCGCAGCCATGCCCAGGTCACCCTCAAGCGCTTCCGTACCTTGTGCAGTGATGGCGCCCTGCAGCCCCGCACGCTGTTACGTCAGCTGGGTGTCGGCGTGCCGGATACCGACCCGCTGTACTTGGCCACCGGCCTGGAAGTGCTGGCCAAGCTGGATACCCGTGAAGCGCTACAGGCCTATGGCGGCCCGCAGTTGCACCTGTTCGCCGGCAGCGATGCGCTGGTGCCGGCAGAGGCAGCAAAGGCGCTGAGCGAGCTGCTGCCCGATGTGGAAGTGGGCCTGGTCGAAGACAGTTCCCACGCGTTCCTGCTGGAGTACCCGCAGGAACTGGCGGCGGGCATCAAGAGTTTCCTGCATGAGAGTGGCGATGACTGACCTATCCCGTCCGACCCCAGGCGCGCTGCCCGACAAACGCCAGGTGGCGGCCTCGTTCTCCCGCGCTGCGGCCAGCTACGACAGCGTGGCGGCGTTGCAGCGCGCTGTAGGTTTGAACCTGCTGGAGCAGTTGCCGGCAGGCTTGCAGCCTTCGCAATGGCTGGACCTGGGCAGCGGGACCGGCCATTTCAGCCGCATACTGGCCGAGCGTTTTGCGCACGCCAGCGGCGTGGCGGTGGATATCGCCGAAGGCATGCTGCGCCATGCCCGCCATGAACAGGGCGGGGCGCAGTATCACGTGGCCGGCGACGCCGAACGCTTGCCGCTGCGTGATGCAAGCGTCGATCTGGTGTTCACCAGCCTGGCGGTGCAATGGTGCGACCAGTTCGCCAGTGTGTTGGCAGAAGCCCTGCGCGTGCTGCGTCCAGGTGGTGTGCTGGCCTTCAGCAGCCTGTGTGTGGGCACCCTCGATGAACTGCGCGCCAGCTGGCAGGCGGTGGATGGCCTGGTGCATGTGAACCGCTTCCGCCGGTTTGAGGATTACCAGCGCCTGTGTGCCGATAGCGGCCTTGAACAACTTGGTTTGCAGCGCTGCCCGCATGTGCTGCACTACCCGGATGTGCGCAGCCTGACCCATGAACTGAAGGCGCTGGGCGCACACAACCTCAACCCGGGTCGCCCCTCAGGCCTTACCGGCCGGGCTCGCATGCAGGGCCTGTTGCAGGCCTACGAAGCATTTCGCCAGCCCGAGGGGCTGCCAGCCACCTATCAGGTGGTCTATGGTGTGTTGCGCAAGCCACAGGCGTAAGGGGAGCGAGATGAGCCAGGCCTATTTCATTGCCGGTACCGATACCGATGTCGGCAAGACCACCATCGCCGCCGGGCTTTTGCATGCGGCGCGCTTGCAGGGCATGAGCACGTTGGGTGCCAAGCCGGTAGCCTCGGGTTGCACGATGACGGCTAAAGGGTTGCGCAACAGCGATGCCCAGGCGCTGATTGACGAAAGCACGATCAAGTTGCCCTACGAGCAGGTCAACCCGTTTGCCTTCGAGCCTGCGATTGCCCCGCATGTGGCGGCTCGCGAAGCGGGGGTGACGCTGGCGGTACCGGAGTTGCTGGCGGCGATGCGCAACGTGTTGCAACAAAATGCCGACTTCACTTTGGTAGAGGGGGCCGGTGGCTGGCGTGTGCCGTTGTCGGGGCTGGAGAACCTGTCTGACCTTGCCGTTGCCTTGCACCTACCGGTGATTCTGGTGGTAGGCGTACGGCTGGGCTGTATCAGCCATGCTTTGCTCAGCGCCGAGGCGATCGAACGTGACGGTTTGCAGTTGGCGGGGTGGGTGGCGAACATCATCGAGCCGCGGACCTCGCGGCTGGAAGAGAACCTGGCCAGCCTTGCCGAGCGTTTGCCGGCGCCTTGCCTGGGGCGGGTGCCCAAGCTGAAGCTGGCCAGTGCCGACATGGTGGCTGAGCATCTGCAGCTGGATTTGCTGGACTAGCCTTTTCCAGGCCGGGCCTCTTCGCGGGTATTGTGCAGTTCTCAGGAGCCGTGCGGTCCCTGTGGGAGCGGGCAAGCCCGCGAAGAGGCCGGTGCAGGAATACCCAAGGCCTATCGAATGGCACCATGCCATTAGGGATTTAAACGGGCCTTTTTGCGTCCAGCCTGCTTTAATTAGGGCTGTTCGTTATCCAGCGTCAATGGAGTCCTGACATGGAAATCACCGGTAGCTCCGCGTATTACGCGGGCCTGAGCGCAATCCAAACCGGCCAGAACCGCGTCGATCAGGCCGCCGGCCAGATCGCCAATACCAGCGCCGAACGTACCGCCACCAGCCAGTCCAGCGATTTTCAGGCGGAACGCCTGCGCGCGGTCGACCGCAGCCAGCAGATGGACCTGGCCACCAGCGTCGTGCAACAGGCGGTGGGCAAGACTGAAGTCGAGATTGGCGCAAAAGTCGTCAAGGCTTCCGACGAAATGCTCGGTCGGATCATCGACACCTACGCCTGATCGGGCGCCTACTCGAATTACACACACATATCCCCTGTGGGAGCGGGCATGCCCGCGAATGCGTCAGGTCAGGCACCTCTATTGCCTGGTCTGGCCTATTCGCGGGCATGCCCGCTCCCGCAGAGGAATGGTATTTTTCGGGTTTGGCGTAAACGCCATTTTTCGTGGCGTAAATGGCACCATAGTCCCTCCTTGACATAAGCCGGAGCTAAACGTAAGTTTCAAACAACTGTTTGATAGACGGCCGCCAAGAGCTGGTCACCCCCACAGAACTGACCCAGAGGTTCATCGCAATGCCTGATTACAAAGCCCCCTTGCGTGATATCCGCTTCGTTCGCGACGAGCTGCTTGGCTATGAGGCGCACTATCAGAGCCTGCCGGGCTGCCAGGACGCCACGCCCGACATGGTCGACGCGATCCTTGAAGAAGGTGCGAAGTTCTGTGAGCAGGTGCTCTCTCCGCTGAACCGCGTGGGTGACCAGGAAGGCTGCACCTGGAGCGAGTCGGGCGTAAAAACCCCGACCGGTTTCAAAGAGGCATATCAGCAGTTCGTCGAAGGCGGCTGGCCAAGCCTGGCACATGACGTCGAGCACGGTGGCCAAGGCTTGCCGGAGTCGCTGGGCCTGGCCCTGAGCGAAATGGTCGGCGGCTCGAACTGGTCGTGGGGTATGTACCCAGGCCTGTCGCACGGCGCGATGAACACTATCTCTGCGCACGGTACTGCCGAGCAGCAACACACCTACCTGACCAAGCTGGTGTCCGGCGAGTGGACCGGCACCATGTGCCTGACCGAGCCGCACTGCGGCACCGACCTGGGCATGCTGCGTACCAAGGCCGAACCACAGGCTGACGGCAGCTACAAAGTGTCGGGCACCAAGATTTTCATCTCGGCCGGTGAGCACGACATGGCCGACAACATCGTCCATATCGTCCTGGCCCGCCTGCCGGATGCACCGGCCGGTACCAAGGGTATTTCGCTGTTCATCGTGCCGAAGTTCCTGCCCAACGCCGAAGGCGGTGTGGGTGAGCGCAATGGTGTGAGCTGCGGCTCCCTTGAGCACAAGATGGGCATCCATGGTAACGCCACCTGCGTGATGAACTTCGACGCCGCTACCGGCTACCTGATCGGCCCGGCCAACAAAGGCCTGAACTGCATGTTCACCTTCATGAACACTGCTCGCCTGGGCACCGCGCTGCAGGGCCTGGCCCACGCCGAAGTTGGCTTCCAGGGTGGCCTGAAGTACGCCCGCGAGCGTCTGCAGATGCGTTCTTTGACTGGCCCGAAAGCACCGGACAAGGCCGCTGACCCGATCATCGTCCACCCGGACGTGCGTCGCATGCTGCTGACCATGAAGGCCTTCGCTGAAGGTAACCGCGCGATGGTGTACTTCACTGCCAAGCAGGTGGACATCGTCAAGTACAGCCAGGACGAAGAAGAACGCAAGAAAGCCGACGCCCTGCTGGCGTTCCTGACCCCGATCGCCAAGGCGTTCATGACCGAAGTCGGCTTCGAGGCCGCCAACCACGGTGTGCAGATTTACGGTGGCCACGGCTTCATCGCCGAGTGGGGCATGGAGCAGAACGTGCGCGACAGCCGTATCTCCATGCTGTACGAAGGCACCACCGGGATTCAGGCCCTAGACCTGCTTGGCCGTAAAGTGCTGATGACCCAGGGCGAAGCACTGAAGGGCTTCACCAAGATCGTGCACAAGTTCTGCCAGGCGCAGGAAGGTAACGAAACGCTCAAGGAATTCGTCGAACCACTGGCGGCGATCAACAAAGAGTGGGGCGAGCTGACCATGAAAGTGGGCATGGCCGCCATGAAGGACCGTGAGGAAGTCGGTGCAGCCTCGGTCGATTACCTGATGTACTCCGGCTACGCCTGCCTGGCCTACTTCTGGGCCGACATCGCCCGCCTGGCGGCCGAAAAACTGGCCGCCGGCACCAGCGAAGAGGCGTTCTACACCGCCAAGCTGCAGACTGCGCGCTTCTACTTCCAGCGCATCCTGCCGCGCACCCGTACCCATGTGGTGACCATGCTGTCGGGTGCCAACAACCTGATGGCGATGGACGAAGAGCACTTCGGCCTGTCGTACTGATCCACCCGCTGTAGCCAAACCCGCCTGCCTTCACCGGCAGGCGGGTTTTTACATTCTGAATCCAGCCCACACTCAACTGTTCATGTGCACTGCCGATGAAGTAAGGGCACAATGCCACTATTGATCTGCCGGGTTGGAGATTACCCTTGTTTCGTCTTAATGCTGTTCGCGCAAGCCACTTCCTGCCTTCGCTGTTCCTGTTGCTGGCAGGGCTCGCCGCAGCCTATGTGAGAGACCTCAGTGTCTTCTTCACATCGCTGTTCAATGTTCTGCCCACCCTGGTCCTGTTGCTGGGCGGCGCCTACTGCGCGGTGTACCGTCGTCAGCGTGAGCTGTTCATGATGCTCACGGTGTACATCGCCTACTACCTGCTCGACACCCAGACCGACTTCTATCGTGACCATGGCCGCGTGCGCGAGGACGCGGCAGTGATCTTCCACCTGGTATGCCTGCTGCTGCCCGCCCTGTTCGGGCTGTACGGCGCCTGGCAGGAACGCACCCACCTGCTGCAGGACATGGTCGCCCGCGGCGCTGTGTTGTTCGCGGTGGGCAGCGTGGCGGTAGCCCTCGAACAAAGCTACCCCGAGGCGTTGCTGAGCTGGCTGGCGGAAATCCGCTGGCCAGCCTTGCATGGCCAGTGGATGAGCCTGATCCAGATGGTCTACCCCTTGTTCATGGGCGTGTTCATCCTGCTGGTGGTGCAATACCTGCGCGCACCACGGCCGCTGCACGCCGCGTTGATAACAGGCTTGCTGGGCATTTTCTGGATGCTGCCGCAAACGTTCATTCTGCCGTTCACCCTGAACATCATGTGCAGCCAGGTGATGCTGATGATCGCTGCCGCGGTGGCGCACGAGGCCTACCAGATGGCCTTCCGTGACGAGTTGACCGGCCTGCCCGGGCGCCGCGCGCTGAACGAGCGCATGCAGCGCCTGGGGCGCAATTATGTGATCGCGATGACCGATGTCGACCATTTCAAGAAATTCAACGATACCCACGGGCACGATGTGGGCGACCAGGTGTTGCGCCTGGTCGCCAGCCGCTTGTCCAAGGTGACCGGCGGTGGCCGCGCGTATCGCTATGGCGGTGAGGAGTTCGCCCTGGTGTTCGCCGGCAAGACAGCCGAGGAATGTGTGCCCCACGTAGAGGCGGTGCGAGAAGTGATCGCCAACTATGTCATGCACCTGCGCGACCAGAGCAGCCGCCCGCAGGACGACACAAGCGGGCGCCAGCGACGGGCGGGCAGCGGCGGCGGAACGGTGTCGGTCACCATCAGCATCGGCGTGGCCGAGCGCCAGGTTGACCACCGAAACCCCGAGGCGGTGCTGAAATCTGCTGACCAGGCGCTGTATAGCGCCAAAAGCGCGGGGCGCAATTGTGTCATGGTGCATGGGCAACAATCGCAGCGAGGAGCAGTGCGGATGGCGTGACCGAACAAGACTACATGGTCAGGTGATGACCCTATGTCTCGTAAAAGTTGTTCGGTTACACTGCCATTAACCCCAGTGTCGCGGTTCCCTGAGACCGCCCCGACCCGACTAGCGAGAGGTTGTCATGGCTGACTATAAAGCGCCCCTGCGCGACATGCGCTTCGTACTGAATGAAGTCTTCAATGTGGCCGAGCAGTGGGCGCAGTTGCCCGGGCTGGCTGAGGTAGTCGATGCCGAGACGGCCATGGCCGTGCTGGAAGAAGCCGGCAAAGTCACCGCCAAGACCATCGCGCCGCTCAGCCGCGCCGCCGACGAAGAAGGCTGCCACTGGGACAACGGTGCGGTGCGTACACCGGCCGGTTTCATCGAGGCCTACAACACCTATGCCGAAGGCGGCTGGGTAGGCGTGGGCGGCGACCCGGTGTTTGGCGGCATGGGCATGCCCAAGGCCATCTCGGCCCAGGTCGAGGAAATGGTCAATGCCTCCAGCCTGGCGTTTGGCCTGTACCCGATGTTGACCGCCGGCGCCTGCCTGTCGATCAATGCCCACGCCAGCGAGGCACTAAAGGAGAAGTACCTGCCGAACATGTACGCCGGTGTGTGGGCGGGTTCCATGTGCCTGACCGAGCCGCATGCCGGTACCGACCTGGGCATCATCCGGACCAAGGCCGAACCCCAGGCTGATGGCAGCTACAAGGTCAGCGGCACCAAGATTTTCATCACCGGTGGCGAGCACGACCTGACCGAAAACATCATCCACCTGGTGCTGGCCAAGCTGCCGGATGCCCCGGCGGGGGCGAAAGGCATTTCGCTGTTCCTGGTGCCAAAGTTCCTGGTCAACGAAGACGGTAGCCTGGGCGCGCGCAACCCGGCGACTTGCGGCTCGATTGAGCACAAGATGGGCATCCAGGCCTCGGCGACCTGTGTGATGAACTTCGATGAGGCAGTCGGCTACATAGTGGGCGAGCCGAACAAGGGCCTGGCAGCCATGTTCACCATGATGAACTACGAGCGCCTGGGCGTTGGTATCCAGGGCCTGGCGTCTGCCGAACGCTCTTACCAGAACGCCGTGGAATACGCCCGCGACCGCCAGCAGAGCCGCGCCCCGACCGGCCCACAAGCCAAAGACAAGGCCGCCGACCCGATCATCGTCCACCCGGACGTGCGCCGCATGCTGCTGACCATGAAGGCGCAGATCGAGGGTGGCCGCGCCTTTTCCACCTATGTAGCCATGCAGCTGGACAGTGCCAAGTACAGCGAAGATGCCGTCGTGCGCAAGCGTAGTGAAGAGCTGGTGGCGCTGTTGACGCCGGTGGCCAAGGCGTTCCTGACCGACCTGGGGCTGGAGAGCACGGTGCACGGCCAGCAGGTATTCGGTGGGCATGGTTATATCCGCGAGTGGGGGCAGGAGCAGCTGGTGCGCGACGTGCGCATTACGCAAATTTACGAAGGCACCAACGGCATTCAGGCCCTCGACCTGATGGGGCGCAAGGTAGTGGCCAGTGGTGGGGCTTACTACCGGTTGTTCTCCGACGAGATTCGCCAGTTCATTGCCAGCGCAAGTGGCGAGTTGAGCGAATTTGCCAAGCCGTTGGCGGCCAGCCTCGACCAGCTCGACGGGCTGACCGAATGGGTGCTGGAACAAGCCAAGGGCAACCCGAATGAAATCGGTGCGGCGTCGGTCGAGTACCTGCATGCCTTTGGTTATGTGGCCTATGCCTACATGTGGGCGCTGATGGCGCGGGCGGCCAAGGCGGGTGAGGGGGACGAGGCGTTCTACTCGGGCAAGCTGGGGACGGCGCGGTTCTACTTTGCGCGGTTGCTGCCGCGGGTAGATTCGCTGGTGGCTTCGGTGAAGGCGGGAAGTGAGTCGCTTTACCTGCTGGATGCTGAGCAGTTCTGAGGAATTTTGGGGCCGCAGGGCGGCCCCCCATTCGCGGTGTATATGCGAATGCCTCCCCTTTGTAAGCTTTTTCCTACACGACGTGGTGACTTTTCACCACTGTTCTCAGATTGGATCCACGGGTAATCTTTCTCACATGGACGTTGCGCAGGAAGCGCAAAGGACAGATCAAGGAAGACGACGAAGGACCACCTGCCAGGATGGCGGGGTGATACGGATGTCACAGGGAAACAGTCTGGAAAACCCCGCTTCGGCGGGGTTTTCTTTGTGCGCGTGTTTTTCAGGCCAGCACATCCAGCGGCGATGCCCCCAGCAGGCGGGCGTCCGTTTCCTCTTCCAGCAGCGTGCGCAGCAGCTCCACTGAGGCCTGCTGGCGCTGGGCATCGCGGAACACCAGGCCAACCTTCAGCGGTACCCGCGGCTCGCTTAACGGCTTCCACAGCAGGCCCTGATCGTCCTCGGCGGCCTCCTTGGCCCGGCCTGGCAGAATGGTAGCCAGTGCCGTGTGCGCGAGGCTGTCGAGAATCCCCGCCATGTTGTTCATCTCTGCCTGCACGTGTGGCCGTCGGCCCTGGCTGGCCAGCTGCGCCTGCCAGATCTGGCGGATCTGGTACTCCTCGCCCAGCATCAGCATGGGTAACTCGGCGGCCTGGCGGATGGACACCTTCTTGAAATCTTTCAGCGGGTGGGTATCGGGGATCACCAGCTGTAGCTCATCTTCATACAGCAACAGGCCATGCAGCCCGGGCTGGCGCGGAGGCAGGTAGCTGATGCCGATATCCAGGCTGCCGTTGAGCAGCCGGCGTTCGATCTCCAGCCCCGACAACTCGTAGATCTGCACCACAAGGTGCGGCTGTGCCTTGCGCAGCCGTTCGAGCAACTGCGGCACCAGGCTTGGCCGCACGGTCTGCAGCACGCCGATAGCCAGAGTGCGCAGAGACTGGCCCTTGAAGTTACGCATGGCCTCGTGGGCGCGCTGCAGTCCATCGAGCAATGGCAAGGCGTGGTTGTACAAGGTATGGGCAGCCAGGGTGGGCAGCAGGCGCTTGTTGCTGCGCTCGAACAGGCTCAGGTCGAGGCTGTGTTCCAGCTGGCGGATCTGCTGAGAGAGCGCCGGCTGTGAAAGCGACAGGCGCTCGGCGGCACGGCCTACGTGGCCTTCTTCGTACACCGCGACGAAATAACGCAGTTGGCGGAAATCCATAAGTAACACTTATCAAAATTGCTGGAAAAACGAAATGGTCGAAAAGCCTCGCGAAGCCTAGTCTATCGCCGTATTCCAACGGGTTACAGCGATGAATCGGTCGATTGTTACCCCGGATGAAAAACACTTTTGATAGGCAAGGCAAAATATAGAGTGTCGGCATCAAGACCGCACCGTAGCCGCCCTTTACCGTGATTGGCTGGAGCCCTGATGAACCTGTTCAACCTGCGCCGCTCGGCCCCTGCCGCTGCGGCCGAGCCCAAGCGGGCGCCGGTGATGGTGCCGCAAGCTGCCGAGTTGTCGCGTGATCGCCTGATGCCCAGCGCCGAACGTGCAGCGCAGGTGTTCGTGCGTGGTCAGGGTTCCTGGTTGTGGGACAACCAAGGGCATGCCTATCTAGACTTTACCCAAGGTGGCGCAGTCAACAGCCTGGGCCACAGCCCCAGCGTGCTGGTGAAAGCGCTGGGCAACCAGGCCCAGGCGCTGATCAATCCGGGCGCGGGCTATCACAGCCGAGGCCTGTTGGGGCTGGTCAACCGCCTGTGCCAGAGCACCGACAGCGAGCAGGCCTACCTGCTGAACAGCGGCGCGGAGGCCTGTGAAGGTGCGATCAAACTGGCGCGTAAGTGGGGCCAGCTGCACCGCAACGGCGCCTACCAGATCATTACTGCCAGCCAGGCCTGTCATGGCCGCAGCCTGGGCGCGCTGTCAGCGTCCGACCCGCTGCCATGCAACCGCTGCGAACCTGGCCTTCCGGGCTTCAGCAAGGTGCCGTTCAATGACTTGGCCGCCCTGCACGCTGCAGTAGATTCGCGCACCGTGGCCATCATGCTTGAGCCTATCCAGGGCGAAGCGGGTGTCATCCCCGCCACGCAGGCGTACCTCAAGGGCGTGGAAACACTGTGCCGTGAACTGGGCATCCTGTTGATCCTCGATGAGGTGCAGACCGGTATTGGCCGCTGTGGCGCACTGCTGGCCGAGGAGCTTTATGGTGTGCGCGCCGACATCATCACCTTGGGCAAGGGCCTGGGCGGCGGTGTGCCCCTGGCTGCCTTGCTCGCCCGGGGCACGGCATGCTGCGCCGAGCCTGGCGAGCTGGAAGGCAGCCACCACGGCAATGCGCTGATGTGCGCTGCAGGCCTGGCTGTGCTGGATACCGTGCTGGAGCCTGGCTTCTTCGCTCAAGTGCAAGACCATGGCCGCCATCTGCGTGAAGGCTTGAGCCGCCTGGCCGGGCGTTATGGCCAAGGCGAAGTGCGCGGGCAAGGCCTGCTGTGGGCCCTGCAACTGAAGGACAACCTGGCCCGTGAACTGGTGGCGGCAGCCCTGCACGAAGGCTTGCTGCTGAATGCCCCGCAAGCGGATGTGGTGCGTTTTTCACCGGCGCTGACCGTGAGCAAGGGCAACATCGACGAAATGCTGCTGCGCCTGGCCCGCGCCTTTGCCCGCCTGCATGCCCAGCAGCAGGCTCACCGCGAAGTTCCAGCTTAGTGGCACGTTAAAGAATTCTACGAACCGTCTGGCGTTCCTGCGCATCGCCCCTGGCCTGTTTCATTCGGCCCGGGGCGTTTTTTTTTGCCTGTGGAACCTCTGCGGCGGGCGGCTAGTCTGTGATGTAACCCCTTCAGGAGAGACTCGCATGGACTTTATCCGCATCATCATCGCCATCTTGCTGCCGCCGCTGGGTGTGTTTCTGCAGGTGGGTTTTGCCGGGGCATTCTGGCTAAATATTCTGCTGACCTTGCTGGGGTACATTCCGGGGATCGTGCACGCGGTATATATCATCGCCAAGCGCTGACACCGCTGGGGCTGCTGCGCAGCCCATCGCGACGCAAGGCCGCTCCTACAGGTACAGCGCCACATTCAGGTTTGCGCGATCCCTGTAGGAGCGGCCTTGTGTCGCGATGGGCCGCAAAGCGGCCCCAGAAGCTCAGCCCCTCAACACCCGGCAGTAGAACTTCCACTCTTCTTCCAATGCATGCGCCAGGTTCTCTGCCTTACGGAACCCATGTCGCTCCTGCGCGTAGAAGTGCCCCTCAGCCTCGATCCCGTTAGCCTGCAATGCCGCCAGCATTGAGCGTGTCTGCTCCGGAACCACCACGGCATCCAGCTCACCCTGGAAGAAAATCACCGGTACCTTGATCTGCCCCGCATGCAGCAGTGGCGTGCGTTGGCGATAACGTTCGGCATCCTGCTGCGGGTCGCCGATCAGCCAGTCCAGGTAATCACCTTCGAACTTGTGCGTGGCACGGCCCAGGGCAACCGGGTCGCTGACCCCGTACAGGCTGGCGCCACCGCGAAACACGTCGTGGAACGCCAGGGCGCACAGGGTGGTGTAGCCACCGGCGCTGCCGCCGCGGATGAACGCCTTGCGTTTGTCGACCAGGCCTTGAGCCGCCAGGTACTCGACCGCCGCGCAGGCATCGGCCACATCGCTCTCGCCCCAGCGCAGGTGCAATGCCTGGCGGTATTCCCGGCCATAGCCGGTGCTGCCCCGGTAGTTCAGGTCGGCCACGGCAAAGCCGCGTTGGGTCCAGTACTGGATGCGTGGGTCAAGCACGGGATAGCAGGCCGACGTCGGCCCCCCGTGTATGAACACCACCAGCGGTGCGGCGCCTTGCGACTGTGCCGCAGGGTAGAAGAAGCCATGGGCCTGCTCGCCCTCGCTGCCATAGTGGATCGACTGTGGCAGGCTGACCTGCTCTGCCGGCAGCATCTCGGCACCACCGGCCAGCACGCGTACCTCATGGTTGATGCGGTCGATGGCAATCACTGCTGGTGGGCTGATGGGCGAGGCGGCAATGGCATAGAGGTGTTGGGCATCCATGGCCAGGCTGCGAAAGCGTGTATAGGCACTGGCGAAACGTTCCAAGCGGCCATCTTCCTGACGCAGCCCCAATTGCCCGAAGCCATCCTTGAACCAGCTGGCCAGGTAGCTTTGCGGGCTCAACGCCAACCAGGTACAGGTGCCGAGTTGCCAAGGCGCGGCCGCGTGGTCCGCAGGCCCCGCAGGCAACGCCTGCCAGTGGCCATCGGCTTCACCCCAGGGTTGCCAGAAGCCATTACGATCGGACAGGCAGTAGAGCCGGCCCTCGGCATCGAACCGCGGCTGTTGCAGCGACTCGCCAGCAGCGGCTACACACTGCTCCGGCCCCCAGTGGCCGCTGGCA
This sequence comes from Candidatus Pseudomonas phytovorans, assembly GCA_029202525.1. Taxonomy (NCBI): domain Bacteria; kingdom Pseudomonadati; phylum Pseudomonadota; class Gammaproteobacteria; order Pseudomonadales; family Pseudomonadaceae; genus Pseudomonas; species Candidatus Pseudomonas phytovorans. The sequence goes on along the minus strand of CP119325.1, from coordinate 78,074 downwards.
TCCCGTGTGCGACACATCAGCCGGGTGACGGTCCAGGGCTGTGCCGGGCGGTCCCATTCGATCCACGCCAGGCGCATGCCATCGCCACTCACAGTGGGTGAGGCATAGAAATCGGCGCCCTCGGCAAGTACCTCGCGGCTGCTTTCACCCAAGGCGACCAGGCGATGTTCTACCTGCCCGGCATGGCGCTCCTCGACGGCCAGCACCTGGCCGGCGTGCCACTGCACATCGCCGTAGCGGCAGCTGGCATCGTGGGTCAGCGCGCGCGGTGGCAAGTCGTCCAGCGGCTGGGTGTAGACCTGCTGGTCCTTTTCGTTGACGAACACCAGCCCGTTGCCACCTAGGCAGAAGCTGCCACCGCCATATTCGTACACGCGGCTGCGCACGCTGAAGCCATCTGGCGTCAGGCAGCGGGCTTGGTGGAACAGCCAGTGCCAGATACGGCAAGCGCCATCGGCCGGGCGAAATTCGATCCAGAAAAGCCCGTCGGCGCTGGCTTTGAGTTCGGCAAAGTCGGTGCCGGCGGCAACCGCTTGGGCCGAGCTGAATTCAGCCGCGGGCGATGACACGGGAGTTTCGATCATTGCGGAAGGTCATCTGTTCAATGGCGAGCCGGGCGGTTTCCGCCTCCTCGCGGGCCTTGAGGATGATGCCGTGGTCGGCCGACTTGGCGCACACAGGGTCGGCGTTGCTGGCATCGCCGGTCAGCATGAAGGCCTGGCAGCGACATCCGCCAAAGTCCTTTTCTTTTTCGTCACAGGAGCGGCACGGTTCGCGCATCCACTCATAACCACGGAAGCGGTTGAAACCGAACGACTCATACCAGATATGGTGCAGGTTGTGTTCGCGTACATTGGGGAACTGCACCGGCAGCTGCCGGGCACCGTGGCAGGGTAGCGCGGTGCCGTCCGGGGTGATGGTGAGGAACAGGTTGCCCCAGCCATTCATGCAGGCCTTGGGGCGCTCTTCGTAGTAGTCCGGGGTGACGAAGATCAGCTTGCACGGGTTGCCCTCGGCCTTGAGCTTGTCCCGGTATTCGTTGGTAATGCGCTCGGCCCGCTCCAGTTGCGCACGGGTCGGCAGCAGCCCCAGGCGGTTGAGGTGGGCCCAGCCGTAGAACTGGCAGGTGGCAAGCTCGACGAAGTCGGCGTCCAGGGCAATGCACAGCTCGATGATGCGGTCGATCTTGTCGATGTTGTGCCGGTGGGTGACGAAGTTGAGCACCATCGGGTAGCCGTGGGCTTTTACCGCACGGGCCATTTCCAGCTTTTGCGCAAAGGCCTTCTTCGAGCCTGCCAACAGGTTGTTGACCTGCTCGTCACTGGCCTGGAAGCTGATCTGGATATGGTCCAGGCCGGCCTTCTTGAAGCCGGCGATGCGCGCTTCGGTCAGGCCGATGCCCGAGGTGATCAGGTTGGTGTAGTAACCCAGCCGGCGGGCTTCGCCGATCAGCTCGGCAAGGTCCTGGCGCACCAGCGGTTCACCGCCGGAAAAGCCGATTTGCGCGGCGCCCATTTCCCGCGCTTCGGCCATTACCTTGAACCACTGCTCGGTGCTCAGCTCCTGGCCCTGGGCGGCAAAGTCCAGCGGGTTGGAGCAGTACGGGCACTGCAGCGGGCAGCGGTAGGTGAGTTCGGCCAGCAACCACAGAGGCAGGCCGACCTCCGGCGTAGGAGGCAATTCAGGCAAGGACGATCCAGTGTTCGGCACGGGCCACCTCCATGAACTGCTCGATGTCTTCGGCTACTTCAGGAATATCGGGGAATTGCTGTTCGAGTTCGCTGATGATGGCCGCCACGTCGCGCTGGCCGTCGATCAGGCCACCGATCAGGCTGGCGCTTTCGTTGAGCTTGATCATGCCCTCGGGGTACAGCAACACATGGCCCTTTTGCGCCGGCTCGTACTGGAAGCGGTAGCCAGCGCGCCAGTTCGGCACCTGATTGCGGTCGAAACTCATAGGGTGATCCCCTTGTGCCACACCCGGTCCTGGGTGACAGAGTGATAAGGCGGGCGGTTCAGCTCGTAGGCCATGCTCATGGCGTCGAGCATGCTCCAGAGGATATCCAGCTTGAACTGCAGGATCTCCAGCATACGCTCCTGGCCCTCGCGGGTGGTGTAGTGCTGCAAGGTAATCGCCAGGCCGTGCTCCACGTCACGTCGGGCCTGGCCCAGCCGGGTGCGGAAGTACTCGTAGCCGGCCGGGTCGATCCACGGATAGTGCTGCGGCCAGCTGTCCAGGCGCGACTGGTGGATTTGCGGGGCGAACAGTTCGGTCAGCGAGCTGCTGGCGGCTTCCTGCCAGCTGGCGCGGCGGGCAAAGTTGACGTAGGCGTCCACGGCAAAGCGTACACCGGGCAGTACCAGCTCCTGGGAGCGCAGCTGGTCCGGGTCGAGGCCGACGGCCTGGCCCAGGCGCAGCCAGGCTTCGATGCCACCGTCCTCGCCGGGTGCGCCGTCGTGGTCAAGCAGGCGCTGAATCCACTCGCGGCGTACTTCGCGGTCCGGGCAGTTGGCCAGGATCGCGGCGTCCTTCATCGGGATGTTGACCTGGTAGTAGAAGCGATTGGCTACCCAGCCCTGGATCTGCTCGCGGGTAGCGCGCCCCTGGTACATCGCCACGTGGAACGGGTGATGGATGTGGTAATAGGCGCCCTTGGCGCGCAGGGCCTGCTCGAATTCGGCAGGGGACATTGGCAGTGCGTCGCTCATCAGGCCTCCTTACAACTCGATGCTCATGCCATCGAAGGCCACTTCCACACCGCGGCGCAGGACTTCGGCGCGCTCGGGGGAGTCCTCATCGAGTATCGGGTTGGTGTTGTTGATGTGGATAAGTACCTTGCGCTGGCGCGGGAAGCCGTCGAGCACTTCCAGCATGCCGCCAGGGCCGTTCTGCGCCAGGTGGCCCATCTCGCGGCCGGTGCGGGTACCGACGCCACGGCGCTGCATTTCGTCGTCTTCCCACAGGGTGCCGTCGACCAGCAGGCAGTCGGCGCCGTGCATCATCGCCAGCAGGTTGTCGTCTACCTGGCCCAGGCCCGGGGCGTAGAACAGCTTGCCGCCGGTGCGGGTGTCTTCGACCATCAAACCCAGGTTGTCGCCAGGGTGCGGGTCGAAGCGGTGTGGCGAATAAGGCGGTGCGGCGCTGCGCAGCGGGAATGGGGTGAAGCGCAGATTGGGGCAGGCGTCGATCACGAAGCTGCCTTCCAGCCCGATGCGGTTCCACTGCAGGCCACCGTTCCAGTGGCTGAGCATGTTGAACAGCGGGAAACCGGTGGTCAGGTCCTGGTGGACCATGTCGGTGCACCACACCTGATGCGGGCAGCCCTCACGCAGGCTGAGCAGGCCGGTGGTGTGGTCGATCTGGCTGTCCAGCAGGACGATGGCGTTGATGCCGGTGTCGCGCAGGCCGCGGGCGGGCTGCATCGGCGCAAAGGCCTGGAGTTGGGCGCGGATGTCGGGCGAGGCATTGCACAGCACCCAGTGCACGCCGTCGTCGGACAGGGCGATGGACGACTGGGTGCGCGCCGTGGCCCGCAGGTTGCCGTCACGGTAGCCCTTGCAGTTGACGCAGTTGCAGTTCCACTGCGGGAACCCGCCACCGGCGGCGGAGCCGAGAACCTGAATGTACATGGCCACTCTCTATGCAGAAACCGTGTCGTAAAAACGAAAACGCCCCGGCAGGCCGAGGCGTTGAAGCGCAAGCCCGGCTTAGCGGTTTGCGAAGTACATGGTGACTTCGAAGCCGATACGCAGGTCAGTGTAAGCAGGTTTGGTCCACATGGAATTACTCCTTCCGAATGAGGGTTGGGTTGCTCAGCTACTACTTGGGTACCGCCAATGCTGCGGCAGTTCCCTGAAACTGGGATTGCGTTATCTTACAAGAAAATTTTGTACCGAAAGGTTAATTATTCGAAAAGCGCCCTTGCAGATGGCGTAACAATCGGCAGCTTGCTCATTGCCATGAAGGGGCTGGCGCGGCAGCGTTGGCCAAGCAGAGCCAAGGGCAATTCTTATCGAGCAGGGTGCCCAGCAGCTGGTCCAGATCCGTCTGCCGCGTCTTCAAGATAGCCTTGCGTAGTTGATCCAGCGTGCCGGGTTGTGTAGCCAGGTGTGTCTGCCATGCCCATTCGGCGACGTCGGCGTTGGCCATTGCGGGCTCTTCGAATTGCCCGGCCAAGGCCCTGCATGCGTCCGGATCCAGCGTGATCCCTTGGCGCAGCAGGGTAAGCAGGTGGTCGAGGATCTGCCCCTGGCGGGTATGTGGCGACTGCACCCCGAACAACAGGCCGCCGACCCCTTCGACCTGACGAAAGGCACTGAACACCGCGTAGCCAAGTTGCAGTTCTACCCGCAGCCGTTGGTAAACCGGCCCTTGCAACAGTTGCGCAAGCAGCCGGCCGCTGGCTTCGCTGGTTGCAGGTAATGGGCAGAACAGCAGCAGGGCGTGTTCACTGCCCGGTACTTCGGCGTGCTGCCAACGGTGTGTGGCCCATGTGGGCAGGGGCCCAGGCAGCGAGCCTTGCCCAGGGCAGTGCTGCAACGCAGTACCCAAGGCGCATAGCGCGGCATCGTCGAAGCCTGTGGCAAGGCCATGCCAGTGTGCGTGCTGCCACAGGCTGTCGAGCTGCGGCTGTGCCGGGGTGCAGGCAGGCCCGCTGGCGGGGTGGGCGCCGAGGACTGCGTCGGGCAGTTGCTTGAGCAAGGCCCTGATGGGGATCAGTGGCGGTCGCGTTGCCGCGCAGGGCTGCCAGCAACTTGCTTCTGGCTTGAGCATCAGTGCCAGGGCCTGCTCCACCGACCGAAGCACTGCTGCCGGTTGCCCGGCGCAGCGTAATTGCCAGTAGTCGCCAACGGCACTGAACAGCAGTTGCACCGACGCGCGCTCGCAGCGCGCCTGCAGTGGAGCGAGCGCCTGTTCAAGCACGCCTTGCAAGCGCTCGCGAGAAGGCGAAGGCACGTGCCAGCGCAGGTAAAGTGCGGCGTACTGGCGAGCGCCAGGCAGCAGATCGCTGATTTTCAGAGCCGCGGGCAGCGGTTGCCCTGCGGCATTGGGCAATTCGGCCATCAGCAAGGGGTCGACCGGGGGCAGTTGCCATTGCCCGTGCGCGTGGGCAGGCAGGCCGTTTATCAGCGCATTCAGGGCCTGCAGACCTTGCTTGTCCAGGCTGCTGAACGGCTGGCCTGTGCTGTCCCGCCGAGCCAGTTCAAGCGCGCTGGCGCTGCGTTCGCGGCTGCGCTGCAGCAGGCCGAATTCGTGGTTCATCTGCTCAAGGTCGGCCTGGCGGATGAAACTGATCCAGCCTTGCAGCAGGGCATCTGCTTCGTCCGGGTTGGCGTCTGCGCTGAGCTGCAGGTCGATGTGCCAGAGCAACTGCCCGGCGAAGGCGTACAGCACCTCGGCCTTGAAGCTTTGCAGCCTGCCACGTTGGCCAAGCGCATTCAGCCAGGTACCAGGGCGGTTGTCGCCGAGGCAACTGATCAGTAATTCCAGGGCCTGCTCGGCACCTGGCGGGAGCTGTTCATGGGTGAAAACCAGGCGCGCGTCGGTTGGCGACAGTCGTGGTGGCTGCGTTTGTGGCGCCCGCGTGCCCGTCGCGAACAGGCTGGCATGTTGCCTGGCCAACTGTTCCAGCTCATCGAGCGACTGTGGGCCACACAGGCTCAAGACGATCTGACCGCCTTGGTAGTAGTGCTGGTGAAAGCCCGCAAGCGCTTGCTGGAAGGCCGGATCCTGCAAGGCCAGGGTGTGTCGGTTACCCGCGTGAAAAGCGCCGAGCGGATGGCCCGGCGATACGGATTGCAGCAAGGCGAATTGCTGTTGAGCCTGCGGGTTGCGCGACCAGGCGATAAACTCGGCGTGGATTACTTCGCGTTCGCGGCGTTGGCGCTCGATGCCCAGGTCCGGTTCTGCCAGCATCTGGCACAGGCGCTCAAGGCCTCCGGCCAGGGCGTTGGGCGGTACTTCAAAGAAGAAGTCGGTGGCCCGCTCGCGGGTGCTGGCGTTGACCTGGCCGCCGAGGGCTTGCACGTAGCGCATCAGGCCATCGTCCAGCGGAAATCGCGCGGTGCCGAGGAAGAAAAGGTGTTCGAGAAAGTGGGCAAGGCCGGGCCATTTGCCTGGCGCGTCGTGGTTGCCCGCGTGCACCCGCAATGCGGCGGCCGAGCGTTTAAGGCGCGGGGCGTGGCGCAGGGTCAGCTGCAGGCCGTTGGCGAGGGTGAGGTGGCGGGTGGCGTCAGGCATGGGGGCTCCGGTAGCTGCTGACCATGCTAACCCATTTGTTTGCAGGCCCGGCCTCTTCGCGGGCACGCCCGCTCCCACAGGATTGGCGTGGATCTACAAATCACGCTGTCCCTGTGGGAGCGGGCGTGCCCGCGAAGGGGCCATCAGCCTTTACGCAGGTGCAGCTCCTGGCGCAAATCATTCAGGTAAGGAAATGCCTGCCGCCCTTGCACCACCCGCTCATGCTCAAGCTCTGCCAGCAACTGGCACTCATCCCGCCCGGCCATGGCCAGCAGGCTGCCGTCCGGGCCGATGATGCTGCTCTGCCCGCAATACTGGATCTCGTCTTCCGAGCCGCAATAATTGGCATACACCAGGTAGCACTGGTTTTCCTGCGCCCGCGCCCTCACGGTCACCTGGCAGACAAAATCGTAGGGTGTCATGTTCGCCGTGGGCACCAGAATCAGCTCGGCGCCAGCCAGCGCCAGGCGTCGGGCATTTTCCGGGAACTCGATGTCGTAGCAGATCAGCAGGCCGACTTTCCACCCGTCCAGTTCCACCACCGGGAAGTGATCGGGGCCTGCGCTGAACATCGAACGGTCCAGCTCACCGAACAGGTGAGTCTTGCGGTAGTTGCTCAGGCTGCGGCCGTGCGCATCGATCAACTGCACACTGTTATAGATCGCCCCATCATCACCACGCTCAGGGTAGCCGTAGACAATAGCAATGCGGTGCGCCCGGGCGATCTCCACCACCTCCATCGCCGCCGGGCCATCGGCGGCTTCGGCCAGGCGCTCGACCTGGGCCAGGCCGATGTTGTAGCCGGTCAGGAACATCTCCGGGCACACCAGCAGTTGCGCGCCGCGTTCGGCTGCCAGCTGCGCCTGGTGGCGCAGCCGTTGCAGGTTGCCGGGTACGTCCAGTGGCTTGGGGGCGCCCTGGAATAGAGCAATGCGCATGGTGCCTCCTTGGGTCAGTCTGCCAGGGCGATCGGGCCGATTTCGTCAAACACATCGCCCGGGCCGGGGTTGTCGGGGTGGGTCTGGCCACCGAAGTGGTTCATGATACCCCACACCGCATTCAGCGACGTCTGCACCGCGCCTTCCACCCACGCCGGGGTCCACGACACGTCGTCACCGGCGATGAACATGCCGCGCTGCTCGGCAGGCATGTCCTGCTGCATGAAGTGCGCGTACATGCGCTGGTTGTAGCGGTAGTGGCCGGGCAGTGCGCCTTTGAAGGCTCCCAGGAAGTGCGGGTCGGCCTCCCAGGAAATGGTGATCGGGTCGCCAATGATGTGCCCGGCGATGTCGGTCTTCGGGTAAATCTTCTTCAATGCATCCAGGGCCAGCTGCACGCGCTTTTCCACCGGGTGCGGCAGCATCTTCAGGGCGTCGCTCATCCAGGCGTAGGACAGGCAGATCACCCCCGGCTTGTCGTCGCCGTTGTCGAACAGGTAGGTGCCGCGGGTGAGGCGGTCGGTGAGGGTCATGCTCATGAGGTCGCGGCCGCTTTGCGGGTCTTTGTCCTTCCAGAAGGGCCGGTCGACCATGACGAATGTCTTCGACGACTGCATGTAGCGGGTGCGGTCCAGGGCCATCCACATCTTTTGCGAGAACAGCGACTCCTCACAGTCGATCTGTGTGGTCAGCAGCCAGGTCTGGCAGGTGGCGAGCACGGCGCCGTAGTGCCGGGTGTCGCCCCAGTTGTCGGTGACTGCCAGGCGGCCATCGGCGGCACGGGCAATGCGCTTGACCCCGGTGCGCGGCGCGCCGCCATGCAGGCCGCTCAGGCTGGTGCCCTCCGGCCAGTGGGCGCAGCGCTCCGGCACATGACGCCAGATACCTTGCGGAACTTGCTCCACACCGCCGACGACCAGGTGCTGGTGGTCGTCGCAGTTGGTCATTACCACGCGGAAAATTTCCAGCATCGAGTTGGGGAAGTCCGAGTCCCAGCCGCCGGTGCCAAAGCCGACCTGGCCGAACACCTCGCGGTGCTGGAAGCTCAGTTTGGCGAACGAGCGCGAGGTGGCGACGAAGTCGTAGAAGGTGCGGTCATCCCACAGTGGCACCAGCTTGTTCCACAGCTCCTTCAGGCGCGGTACATCCCGGTCGCGGATGGCTTGCTGGATGTCGGCGAACTGGGCGCCGCTTTCCAGCGCGTCGGCCCAGGCATCGGCCACTTCGTGGAACAGCTTGGGCAGGTCGGTGGTTTTTTCGGCGTAGTAGGTCTGGCCTTCCAGGTCGATCACTGTGCTGCCCGAGGCCGGGGTCAGCGGGTTAGGGAAGGGCTTCGTTTCAAGGCCCAGCTTGTCCACGTAGTGGTAGAAGGCGGTGGACGACACCGGGAAGCGCATGCCACCGAGTTCGGCGATGATCCCGTCGGTGCCGTTGAAGGCCTGCGAACGCAGCCGACCACCCAGCTTGGAGGCCTCGTACACCACCGGCTTCAAGCCCAGCTTCATCAGCTCGTAGGCCGCCACCAGGCCGGCGATACCGGCACCCACGATGGCCACTTCTTCACCATGGCGCTCGGCCGGGATGCTGCCCAGGCCTGCGGGGTGTTCCAGCCAGTCGTCGAAGCCGAACGGGAAGTCCGGGCCGAAGATGGTGATCGGCTGCTTGCCGTCGGCGGGGTGGCGGTTTTTCTTGTTCATGAAGTGACCTTGCCAGAGAGGCTACGCGGGTGGCGGAGCCTGAGTATAGGAGATGCCTGGGGGTCATTTTAGGGAGTGGGGTGTTCGTAATTAAGGTGCAGAGTGGTGTCTTAATGTAGCTTTAGTCGTCATATTCACTAATGAAAGATAAATTATGACGAATCAGTTCACGGATGCCAGGTGATCCACCGTCTCGGGGTATTTCTGCACAAGTCGAATCAGCGCAACAGCCTGCGCATTGGGCTTGGAACGGCCTTGCTCCCAGTTCTCCAGCGTCCTGGCGTTGGTCCGTAGATAGTTCGCGAACAGTGCCCTGGACATGTTGAGACGCTGGCGCAGTTCCAGCAGTTCGTTTGGAGCCAACGTGGCCAGTTCTGTGAAGCTGACTTTGTGCGAGCGCAGGGTCTTCTTGCCTTGGCGTTCTTGCGCCAGAGCGTCGAAGCCTTCCGTGAGCTCAGTGAACAGGTTGCGCGGCATGATTGGTCCTCGTCAGGTATTCGCGTTCGAGCAGGGTTTTCAGTGCTTTTCGCTGGGAGTCGGTCAAGTCATCCTGCATGTCTTTGCCGTATAGGGTAAACAGCCAGAACTGCGCCCCCGGAAGCCAGAAGTAGTAGATGACGCGGATGCCGCCCCGCTTGCCCTTCTGGCGGTGGGAGTCTGAAAACCGCAGTTTTCTGAGGCCACCTGTGCCTTGGATCAAATCTCCAGCCAGCGGGTTCTTCAACAAGAGCTGTTGCAAGGAGCGAAAGTCTTCGTCGCTCAGGTAGCTGGGACGATGGCGTTCGAACGGAGGAAGCTCAACAAAAACTGCGGCCATTATTCGTACGTTATCTACGTATAGTTTGGGGGTGGTGTGGAGGCCTGTCAACCTGCCTGTAACCAGCCTATTACGCATTGGAGCTGCGCCTAAGCCCGAATGAATTGCAGCAAGTAACGCAGGTGTGGCATCGACTGCTGGATTCAGCGTTGCGCTTCCAGATATTTGACGGCGGTCCAGAGGACCGCTCAGACCGGCTGCCCGCGATCCACCTTGCTGCTGAGAATGATCGACGTGGTGGTTTTCTCCACCCCGTCGACACTGCCGATCTGGTCGAGCAACTGGTCCAGCTGTTCGGGTGAATCCGTGCGCAGCCAAGCCACATAGTCAAATTCGCCGCTTACTGCACACAGCTGCTGCACCTGGCCCATGGCACTCAGGCGCCGCACCACTTCCTTGCCGGAGCGCGGTTGCACCTTGATCCCCACATACGCCTGCAGCCCGCCGCCTATCACACTCTGGCCCAGGCGCACGCCATAGCCGGAGATGACCTTGTTCTTCTCCAGCCGCTCCAGGCGCGAGTTGACGGTGGTGCGGGCGATGCCCAGCTGGCGGGCGAGGGTGGCGACGCTTTCGCGGGCGTTGATCTGCAGCAGGGCGATCAGCTGGCGATCGATTTCATCCAGCGTGATGGAGCGGGAGTCCGACATGGCGAGTCTCTACGGTTGGCCTGCTAGCCTAGCGAGCGGACGGTAAGCAGGGCAAGGCCGGGTACAATCGGTCACTGTGAACCGTGCTGGCCGGAAGGCTTTCCCTTCGGCATTATGAACCGGTAGTCCAACGAGAACCTCAGCGTGAACCTCGACCACCTGCTCGAATGCTGGCGACTGGAAGTCTCCAGCAAGAAAAGGCCGGGACGCCGTATCAGCCTGCTGTTCAACGTGCTGCGCCGTGCGCGCAAGGACAACAAACTGCGTTTCCTCTTCGCCTACCGCCTGGCCCAGTACCTCCACGCCCGTGGCGGCCTGGCCCGGCGTCACGCCCGGCGCATGCAACAGCGGCTCAACCTCAAGTATGCGGTGGACATCGACATCGGCGCACAGATCGCGCCCGGCCTGCGCATTGCGCACTTGCCAGGGGTGGTGATTACCCGGTACGTGAGCATCGGGCGCAATTTTTTCATCCGGCAGAACTGCTCGATCGGCATCAAGACGCTCGGGTTGGATGAGTACGCCCTGCGCATTGGCGACAATGTGAGCATGGGCGCCAACAGTTGCATCGTTGCCGACTGCATCGACATTGGCGACGACGTGGTGATTGGCGCAATGTCGCTGGTTATGCGGGATATTCCGGCCGGGATGACTTTCTACAACCCGCGGCAGGTCGAAATGCGGCCTGTCAGAAGGTCATCTTGATCTGCACACCCGCAGCCAGTGCATTACCCCTTTGCTTGCCAAAGAACGCACCGGGCTCGATGTAGTACTGCAAATCCGGGCGCAGCAGTAGCCACGGTGTTACTTGTGCACCGTAGTTGAGTTCCAGCACTTGCTCGCCGCTGTCGAGGCCGGCAACGACGGCAACGTCTTCTGTGGGTGCGGCAGCAGCTTCCTGCGCATCCCGCGTGCGCGGGTTGATGACGGCGCGGCCATAGCCAAAGGAAATGGCGTCATGCGGGCGGCTGGCAAACGGCTTCTGTTTGACCAGACCCAGCGAGTACCAGCGGCGCATTGGCGAGGTCGCGGCGTTACTGGTGGCTGCTTGCCCGAACACTCTCAGGACGCTGGCCGGGTCCTGCTCATCACGCCAGATTGCCTGGTCGACCAGCAGGTAAGCGCCGGTGCGGCTGCTGCTTTTGCCGTCGCCGCCAATCTTGGGGTAGTCGGACGTGTCGTAATACCAGCCAACTTTGTACTGGCCATCGAGAAATGCACGGTTATTGAAGATCGCCTCCAGTGGCAGGATCGCGCCCGTGGTGCCGTTACTGGGCATGGCGAACGCTTTGGATACGCGAGCGTTGTAGTCCGGGTTTACCTGGAACAGTGCCGTTTGCAGCGTTAGCGACGGGTTCACGTCATAGCGTAACTCGCCACCCCAATGTGCTGTCGGGTAGTTGCCCCAGCCACTCCCGCTGGACATGGTAAGCGGATGTGCACAAAAACCGGCACTGACAAAGTTGGCCAGGATCGGCATTCCGCCGAATTCGGTGCCCATGACCATGTAACCGACTTTGGCGGACAGGGCTGGCGAAAACAGGTTGCGCTGGTAACTCAGTTCAGTCAGCCGGGTGTACTCGCCCCCGTAGATTTCTTGCGCGGACATGCGATTGCCAATCAGGTCCTCCGTGGCGCTATGGCCGCGGCGGTCGTTGATCAGCACTTGCACGCGTCCGGCATCTGGAATGTCGAGCAGTTTGCTCAAGTCCAACTGAGCGCCCAAACGTATTTGTTGTGCATAGCGGGTACCGCGCTTGATACCGCCATGCAGGTTGGAAAGGGTTTCTGAGGTGTAGTCGCCTGTCAGCTTTATGCCCTGGTCTGCCAGCTTCTGGCGCTGCCCGCCCCAGTTGCCGGTGAGGGTAGGTTGGGTCATCAGGTTGGCACTATCGGCCAGTGCGCAGGACAGAGGCAGAAGGCAGAGAGACAAACCGCTGCACAGGCTGCTGAGCAGCACGGCGCGGAAAGGTAATGACATGTTGGGCGGGCTCCCTTGCTTGAGAAATGGTGAGCAGTTCAGGCATTTGCGTGATGGATCACTGGCGGGAAAAAAATCCCCGCGAGCGGGGATTTTTCGTCCTGCAGCAACGAGGCGTTACGGCTTGATGCTGTCAGGCAGGGCGTAGGCGATGATGTAATCGCCCACATCTGGCGAGTGGCTCATGCCGCCAGCCGAGATCACCACATACTGCTTGCCGGTCTTGGGGGACTTGTAGATCAGCGGTGCTGCTACGGCACCTACTGGCAAGCGGGCCTTCCACACTTCCTTGCCGGTTGCCGAATCAAGGGCGCGCAGGTAGTAATCCTGGGTGCCAGCGAAGAACACCAGGCCGGATGCGGTTGAAGTTGGCCCGCCAAGTGTCGGCATACCCAGCGGGATCTGCATGTGCGTCTTGATCCCCAGTGGGCCAGTATCCTGAACCGTGCCCATTGGTACCTGCCACACCAGCTTCTGGGTGTTGAGGTCAATGGCGCTCATGCTGCCGAATGGTGGCGTATTGCAAGGCACGCCCAGCGGGGACTGGAGGATGTCGATTTTCACGCCACCATAGATACCCGCGACCTGTGGGCGGATAGTGCCCATAAAGCCCGGCACCTCATCGGTCGACACTTTGTACTTGCGCGTGTCTTCCTTGGTTACCAACGACATGCGCAGCGGCATGCGCATGTCATTGACGAACATCATGCCGGTATTTTCATCAATCGAAATGCCACCCCAGTTCATGCCGCCCAACAGCCCGGGCCATTCGATGTACGGCTTTTCAGTGGGCGGTGTGAACGGGCCGACGTACACAGAGTCCTTGAACATGATCCGGCAGTAGAGCTGGTCGAACGTGGACACGCCCCACATCGACTTTTCGGTCAACGGGTCTGCACCAATGACTGGCATGCCAGACGAGTATGGCTGGGTCGGTGACAGGCGTTCGCCTTCTGCAGCCGGAGAAGTGGGAACGGGGCGCTCCTGCACTTCAGTGACTGGTTCGCCAGTGCGGCGGTCCAGTACGAAGATATGGCCGGTCTTGGTGGTCTGGATCAGGACCGGGGTTTTCACCCCTTGTGCGTTCCTCATCTCGTAAAGTACGGGTTGCGAAGGCAGGTCGTAGTCCCAGACATCATGATGGACAGTCTGGAAAACCCACTTGGCCTTACCCGTCGATGCATCGACTGCGACGATCGCTGTGCCGAACTTTTCTTTCACCTGATTGCGGTCGCCACCCCAATAGTCAGGTGGGCCATTACCGGTAGGCAGGTAGACCAGGTTCAGTTCTTTGTCGTAGGTGGGAATGGTCCATACGTTAGGTGTTTCAAGCGCGAACTGATGGTCAGCTGCCGCTGTGTCCGTGCCTTCAGGCGCACCGACATCCCAGGCCCATACCAACGCACCGGTCAGCACATCGAATGCGCGCACGGCGCCGGAAGGCTCGCCAGCTACGATGTCACGCACCCAGCCACCCACCACCGTGAGGTGGCCCATCACGACCGGCAGGGACGTCGGGTGATAGCGCTTGCTGTTTTCCGTTGGCCCCATGCCTTTCTTGAGGTCAACGTAACCGGCCTCGCCGAAGGTCGGGCACAGGGCGCCGGTGTGTGCATCCAAGGCAAACAGCCGGGCATCGACCGACGATACCAGGATGCGCTGGCGGCATTGTTGCTCACTGGCGTGAGAGGCTTTCACCTCGGCGCTCAGGCTGTCATCGCTGTCGATGTCGTAATAGCCCACGCCACGGCAAGTTACATGCTCTGCGCTTTTTGCGTGGGGGTCGAATTTCCACAGGGGTTTGCCGCTATCGCCATCAAGCGCTGTGATCAGATTTTCCGGTGTGCACGAGTACAGGACGTTGCCGATCTGCAAAGGCGTGTTCTCGTCGACACCTGCCCCTGCCCCCGTGGTTCTACGGCCGGTCCGGTAGGTCCAGGCAACTTGCAGGTCCTTGACGTTTTCCGGGGTGATTTGGGTGTATGGGGCGAAGCGCGTCCCCGAGGCGTTACGCCCGAAGAACTCCCAGTTTCCCGGGACATTGGAGATTTCGTCAGGGTTTGGTTGGCTAACTGCAGCGATTGGGTTCGAAATGCCGCCATGCGGGAAAAAGGCAGCTACGAACGTGGCGATCAATGCCAGGAACACAGCAAAGCCGCAGCGATTGGCAGCTCGGCGTGTGGCCGGAGCGGTGTTGGGCAGTGCAGCACCCACCCACAGGCTCAGGGTCAGGATGATGGCTGGAACGACCAGGCGAGGCAGCAGTTGCCAGTAGCTGAACTGGCCCACCTCGTAAAATGCCCAGGCGCAGGTAGCAAGGAATATCAGGATGGAAATTACAGTACTGATACGCTTGCGCAGGAATACCAATACGGCCAGCACGGCGTAGGCAAGTCCCGCAAGCAAGTAGTAACTCGATCCGCCCAGTGCCAGAAGTTTGGAACCGCCGTAAATCAATGCCACCGCTACAGCTATTACAAGTAGCGAAAAAAGCAGTCGTGCAGCATTGCTTAATGAGCGCCTCCCGGCGTTAAAACTTTTGTCATCCGTCATAGTTGTGTGAGCTCTGTGGGTAAGTACATGGCTGTTCCGTCAGGGTGCGAGCAACCAGGCCAGTCAGTGGGCCGTTGTTGGTTCTTGCGGGTGGTGCGTACAAAAAAGCGGTGCACGGCTTCGCCAGAGGCAAAGTTCGCCATGGGCGTCAGCGCGATAGAAGGCATGCCTTTGATCCTGGCTGCAGGTCAGCACGGTGGTGTTGCGTGATGGGTCAAAACAAGTTTTGACGAGATGTTCGATATCCAGTGCCGGGCAAAAGATGCTGGCGTTGTTTTTAGTTTAAAACGCTGTACGGACTGGATAAATCAAGCAGTCTGGAAAAGAGTATTTTTGAATTGGTAACAATTTGTGTGGATCGCGGCTGTTACCCCTGGGGCGCAGGTGCCGGACTGGATTGTCGCCGCGTTGGTTCACCGGCAGTTTTGCAGAGGGAATCTTGTGAGAGCGGCTTGGTATCGGAAAGCGCTTCAGCCAGGACGCGAGAACGAAAAAGCCGCGCATTTGCGCGGCTTTCGTATTTGGTGGGCCCACACGGACTTGAACCGTGGACCAAAGGATTATGAGTCCTCTGCTCTAACCAACTGAGCTATAGGCCCTCAGTAAGTGGGCGGATTATAACGAGGGTTTCGCACCTGTGCCATCTGAAAGATCCGATAGTGCTATGCGAAGAAACGTAGCCGCGAACTCCTCGGCCGGCAGCGGCAAGCTGACGATGTAGCCCTGGATCTGCTCGCATCCTTCGGCTGCCAGGAAGCGCTGCTGAGCCTGGTTCTCTACGCCTTCGGCAATGATGGTCAGTTGCATGCTGCGGCCCAGGGCAATGATCGCCCGGGCGATGGCGGCATCGTGCGGGTCGTCGGGCAGGCCGCGGATGAACGACTTGTCGATCTTGAGAATGTCCAGCGGCAGGCGCTTGAGATAGCTCAGCGATGAATAGCCGGTACCAAAGTCGTCGATGGCCAGCTGCACGCCCAGTTTTTTCAACTGGTGGAGCACGGCCAGGGCTTCTTCCGCCTGGCTCATGATGAAGTTTTCGGTGATTTCCAGCTGCAGGTCACCGGCCTTGAGCTGGTAGTGCTTGAGCAACTGTTCGATGCGTCGGGCGAGGTGCGGCTGGCGTAGCTGGGCGCCGGCCAGGTTGATCGACAATGGGCCGAAGGGTTCGTAGTGCAGCTTCCAGGCCTGCATCTGCCGGCAGGCTTGTTCCAGTACCCAGTCGCCCAGCTGGAGGATGGTGCCGTTGTCTTCCGCCAGGTGAATGAAGTGCTCCGGCGGGACTTCGCCAAAGGTTGGGTGGCTCCAGCGGATCAGCGCCTCGGCGCCGACCAGGGCCTGGGTCTTGAGGCTGAGCTTGGGCTGGAAGCACAGGCTCATTTCGTTGCGTTCGACGGCACGGCGCAGTTCGTGCTCCAGGGCGATGCGCTCGCTGGCCTGGGCGGTGAGGTCGCGGGTGTAGGCTTCGACGCGGTTGCGGCCTTTGGCTTTGGAGCGGTACATGGCAGCGTCGGCGTTGCGGATCAGTGTGGCAACGTCGGTGCCGTCTTGTGGGTACAGGCTGATGCCGATGCTGGCGCTGGTGAAGAACTCGTGCTCGCCAGCCTGGAAAGGTGCGATGAAGCAGGTCAGCAGCTTGTTGGCGATGGTACTGGCGTCACTGGGCTTGTGCAGGCCGGGCAGCAGGATGATGAACTCGTCGCCGCCCAGGCGGGCCACGGTGTCGACGTCACGTACCTGCTCCTTCAGGCGCTGGGCGATACCCTTGAGCAGCAAGTCGCCGACCGGGTGGCCGAGGCTGTCGTTGATGTGCTTGAAGCGGTCGAGGTCGAGGAACAGCACCGCGCCCTGGCGGTTGGACACCTGGGCGCAGGTGAGCACGGCCTGCAGGCGGTTCTCGAACAAGGCACGGTTGGGCAGGCCAGTCAGCGGGTCGTGGTGGGCCTGGTAGTCGAGCTTGGCCTGGGCATGCTTGAGGCTGGAAATGTCGGCGAACACGGCAACGAAGTGGGTGATCTCGCGTTCGCTGTTGCGCACGGCGCTGATGGTCAGCCAACCGGGGTACAGTTCGCCGTTCTTGCGCTTGTTGTAGATCTCGCCTTGCCAGTGGCCTTCGGCGGTAAGCTGGTGCCACATGGCGGCATAGAAGGCGCTGTCGTGCTGGCCGGAGGCAAGCAGGCGTGGGGTCTGGCCGAGGGCTTCGATCTCGCTGTAGCCAGTGATTTCGCTGAAGGCGCGGTTGACGGCACTGATGCGCTGATCGATGTCGGTGATCAGCACGCCTTCGGCGGTGTTCTCGAACACGGTAGCGGCCAGCTGCAGTTTTTCCTGCATCAAGTGGCGCTCGGTGATGTCGCGGGCGATGGTCAGCATGCAATCGACGCCGGCAATCGGCAGGGGCCTGGCAGACAGCTCGCACAGGCGGATTTGCCCGTCGCTGCGGCGGATGTGGCAGGTGAAGTCCCGCACGAAGCCATCGTGGTTGAGCTGGTCGACCATGCGTCTGCGTTCGTTGAGGTCGACCCAGATACCCAGGTCAAGTGAGGTCTGGTCGATGGTCGGGTTGAGGTCATAGCCGGTGAGGCGGCAGAAACCTTCGTTCACCTCAAGCAGCAATCCGTCGCTTTGACGCGACAGCAGCAGGCCGTCGGGCGAGGCGTGGAATGCCTTGGCAAATTTCTCTTCCGAGGTTTGCAGTTGCCCCTGGGTTTCCTTGAGCTGGCTGATGTCGCGCACTGCCACGACCAGTGCAGGGGTGCCGTCGAGCTCGAAGGTTTCGGCCGAAGTCAGGCCGGTGAAGAGCTGGCCATTACTGCGGCGAAAGCTCATTTCCAGGTTGCGGATGCCGCCTTCGTGCAGGCGTTCGAGCACCCGCGGGCCGCTGCCTTCGACCCCCCACAGGTTCAGGTCGGTGGCGGTGCGGCCAATCACCTGGCCTGGGGTCAGGCCGATCTGCTCTTCAAACGCTTCGTTCACCTCCAGCAGGCAGCCGTCGCTGTGGCGGGCAATCAGCAAGATGTCGGGGCATTGCTGGAACACCGAGGCGAACTTTTGCTCGGACAGGCGCAGGGCGTCTTCGGTGCGCTTGGTTTCGCTGATGTCGATCATGAGCCCACGCATCACCGGCTGGTGCCCGTGTTCGATCATGCTGACGATATTGCGTACCCACAGTGGCTGGCCATCGGCGCGGATCACCCGATAGTCCAGGCTATGGTCGCGCCCGGCTGCGGTTTCGCTGTCGCAGTAGGCTTGAGCCCAGAGGGCGTCTTCCGGGTGCAGGATGCTGCGCCAGAAGCCCGGTTTGAGCCAGTCACTCAGCGGGTAGCCAAGCAGGTCCTCGGCATGCGGCGAGACGTAGCTGTATGTGAAGTCGTTGGCATCGGCTTCCCAGGCGATGGCTGAAAGGCTCTCGACCAGGCCGCGGTAGTGGTATTCGCTGCTGCGCAACTCCTGCTCCAGGGCGATGCGTCGGGATATTTCCGAGCTGAGGCGGCGGTTGATACGAATGACCACGGCCAGTACGGCCATCAGCAGCAGCACCGTTGGCAGGCCATATACCAACAGGTCGGACCAGAACATGCGTTGGTCGACCACATTGCCTACCCAGCGCTGCTGGATCTGGCTGACTTCGCCGCTGCTCATGTCGGCCATGACCTTGTCCAGAATGCCCACCAGCACTTTGTTGTCGCGCGGTGCTGCCATGGCCAGCTGGTAGCGGTAGGGTGTTTCACCACTGACGTAGAGGCCGTCGAGTTTGAGCTGGCGCAGGCTCCAGATGCTTGAAGCCAGGTCGCCGACCACTGCGTCCACTTGATCGGTGGCCAAGGCTTGCAGTGCAGAGCTCACATTGGGCAGGGCCACCAGGTTGAGGTCCGGGTGATGGGTACGCAGCAGTTCGTGCGGGGCGTAGTTCTCGACCACGGCAATCTTCAGGCCGTACAGGTCGTCCAGTTTGCGCGGTTGTGCGCCGCCTTTGTGGGCGAGGATGACGATAGGGAAATCGAGGTACGGGCGGGTGAACGCCAGGTAGCCCTGGCGTTCGGGGGTGGACATGATGCCGGGTAGCAGGTCGATGCGGTTTTCCCGCGCCTGCGCCAGTACCTCGGTCCAGCTGCTGGGTTCGACCGGTTTGAGGGTCACGCCCAGGCGTTGCTGGATCGTGGCGATGTAATCGGCGGCCAATCCCTGGTACCGGCCCTCCTGGTCGCGAAACTCGAACGGTGGCCAAGAGGCGTCTACGCCCAGGCTCAGCTGCGGATGGGCAGCCAACCAGGCTTTTTCCTCGTCTGTCAGGGTCAGGGCGCCGGCCGTCGTGGTCCACAAAATCAGGAGCAGCAACAGAATGGCCGGCATAAGTGGCATAGCGGCCTCGCAATCAGGGAGTCTGACGTCGAGTGTAGACGGGCATTGCGGCAGGCGTAGGGCGAAAGGTGCGCCCTTTTGTCAAATACAACAGGGCCTTGCAGAGGGGGCGCTTCTACAGGAGCCGTACTGTTTCAAAAGGCGGAAAAGAAAAACCCCGGCCTGGGCCGGGGTTTTGTCATCACTCGTCGAGGAAGGAGCGCAGATGTTCGCTGCGAGTCGGGTGGCGCAACTTGCGCAACGCCTTCGCTTCGATCTGACGGATCCGCTCACGCGTTACGTCAAACTGCTTGCCCACCTCTTCGAGGGTGTGGTCGGTGTTCATGTCGATACCGAAACGCATGCGCAGCACTTTGGCTTCGCGTGCAGTCAGGCCCGAGAGCACGTCACGGGTGGCTTCCTTGAGGCTTTCGACCGTGGCCACGTCGATCGGGGACTGCATGGTGGAGTCCTCGATGAAGTCGCCCAGGTGCGAATCTTCGTCGTCACCGATCGGAGTTTCCATGGAGATCGGCTCTTTGGCGATCTTCAGTACCTTGCGGATCTTGTCCTCAGGCATCTCCATGCGCTCACCCAGCTCTTCCGGGGTCGGTTCACGACCCATTTCCTGCAACATCTGGCGGGAAATACGGTTGAGCTTGTTGATCGTCTCGATCATGTGCACCGGAATACGAATGGTGCGTGCCTGGTCGGCGATCGAACGGGTGATCGCCTGACGGATCCACCAGGTGGCGTAAGTCGAGAACTTGTAGCCGCGACGGTATTCGAACTTGTCCACCGCCTTCATCAAGCCGATGTTGCCTTCCTGGATCAGGTCGAGGAACTGCAGGCCACGGTTGGTGTACTTCTTGGCGATGGAAATCACCAGACGCAGGTTCGCCTCGACCATTTCTTTCTTGGCGCGACGGGCCTTGGCTTCACCGATCGACATGCGACGGTTGACGTCCTTGATCTCGGCAACGGTCAGGCCGGTTTCGGTCTCAAGGTCGATCAGCTTCTGCTGGCAAGCAACGATGGCGGCGTCCTTTTCACCCAGGGCGGCAGCCCATTTGGTGTTGCGCTTGGCCAGGTCACCGCTCCAGGTCTGGTCGGTTTCGTTGCTCGGGAACATGCGCAGGAAGTCGGCACGCGGCATGCGGGCATCACGCACGCACAGCTGCATGATGGCGCGCTCTTGCTGACGCAGACGGTTCAGGGCATCACGAACACGCTCTACCAGTACCTCGAACTGCTTGGGTACCAGCTTGATCGGCATGAACAGGTCGGCGAGGGCTTGCAGGGCCGCGATGCTTTCCTTGTGGGCACGACCGTTCTTCTTCACGACCTTGACAGTCGCCTGAAGCTGGTCGGATACCGCACCGAAACGCTGGGCTGCGACTACAGGGTCCGGACCGCTCTCGGTCTCTTCCTCGTCGTCACTGCTTTCGGACTCTTCCTCTTCGTCGTCGGACTCTTCCTTCGCGGCTGCGGCCTTGGCGCCAGGAACCGGCACCTCTTCGGTCGGAGCGGCGATGTTGTCGTCAGGGTCGATGTAACCGCTGAGCACGTCGGACAGACGCCCACCCTCGGTGGTGACGCGGTCATATTCGCCGAGAATGTAATCGACAGTGCCCGGGAAGTGGGCGATAGCGCCCATCACTTCACGAATGCCTTCCTCGATACGCTTGGCGATTTCGATCTCGCCTTCGCGGGTCAGCAGCTCGACGGTACCCATTTCGCGCATGTACATGCGCACCGGGTCGGTCGTGCGGCCGATATCGGTTTCAACTGCCGCCAACGCAGCAGCGGCTTCTTCGGCCGCGGCTTCGTCGGTGTCGGCTTCCGCCAACAGAAGGGCATCCGCATCCGGAGCACTCTCGAATACGTTGATCCCCATGTCGTTGATCATGCGGATGATGTCTTCCACCTGTTCAGGATCTGAAATATCCTCAGGCAGGTGGTCGTTGACCTCCGCGTAAGTCAGGTAGCCCTGCTCACGACCGCGGGTGATCAACTCTTTGATACGAGACTGCTGTTGCGCTTTTCCGGACATAACACCCTATCCACTGAAGGTCTTGGCGGGCAAAAAACAAGCCGAGGATTATACCCGAGCATGGGCCTCACGCGCCAGATGAGGTCGGCGTTTGTGCGGGAACTATCGGCTCAGCAGGGCGAGGAGCTGGGTTTTTTCCTCGCTGGTCAATTCACTTTGACGTGATTTCCTGAGCAGTTGTTCCAGGCTGCGCTCGCGTTGGCGGGCGGACAAGCTAGTTATAGTGTCGAAAAACTGTTGTTCAAGGTTATCGGCCACGATCAGCCATTCCTTTTCTGCCAGGGCCCGTAGCAGGCGGCCCTGTTCGGTGCCGTGCCAACGTGCGATCAACTGCATTGAGCTTAGCCCAGGATTCTTCTGCGCGGCTTCGATCAGTGCGACCAGCAGCTGGCTGTACAGGTGTTGTTCGTCGGCGAAGTGGCTGGCATCTTCCACCTTGCCGGCCAGTAACGGGTGGTGCAGCAGTGTGCGCAGGGCAGCCAGGGTGGGTGGTTCGACCGGTGCCGGCACGCGTGGCGGTGCTTCGTCACGTTGCTGCCAGGGCTTGCCGCCCTTGCGGTTCTTGTCCCAGGGCTTGTCGCTCCACTGCTTCTTGCCGCCGCCCTTGTTCGGCTTCCACTCCTGTTCCTGGTGAACGGGGGCGAAGTCGTGCTGCGGCATGTCGCCGTAGTCGGGGGTGTAGCTGGCCATGGCGTCGTAGTCATAACCAGGGTCGTAGTCTGGCACGCTACTGGCCGCTGGCGCCTGTTGCGCCAACTGCTCGACCTGCTGGGGGTCGAGGCCGGTAATTTCCCTCAGGCGGTTGCGCATCAGCTGGCGCAAGTTGGCGCCGGGGACTTTTTCGATCAACGGCGCGGCCAGGGTGGCCATGTGCGCCTTGCCTTCCAGCGAGCGTGGATCGGCTTCTACGCTCAGTTGCTCGAAGAAGTAGTCCGCCAGCGGCTGAGCGTGCTGGTGGATACGGGCCCTGAAGGCATCGGTACCTTCGGCACGCACCAGGCTGTCCGGGTCTTCGCCCTCAGGCAGAAACAGGAAGCGCGCGCGTCGGCCGTCCTGCAGGTTCGACAAGGTCGATTCCAGTGCGCGCCAGGCAGCCTTGCGCCCGGCTTGGTCGCCGTCGAAGCAGAACAGCACGTTGGGCACCACGCGGAACAGGCGCTTGAGGTGCTCTTCGCTGGTGGCAGTGCCGAGGGTGGCCACGGCATTGCGCAGGCCTTGCTGGGCCAGGGCGATGACGTCCATATAACCCTCGACGACAATGATTTCGTCGAGGTTGCGGTTGTGCTTGCGCGCCTCGTACAGCCCGTACAGTTCCTGGCCCTTGTGAAACACCGGGGTTTCTGGGGAGTTCAGGTACTTGGGCTTGTCATCGCCGAGCACTCGGCCGCCGAAGGCGATGATGCGCCCGCGGCTGTCGCGGATCGGGAACATCACCCGGTCGCGGAAGCGGTCGTAGCGCTTGCCGCTTTCGGCGTTCTCGATCAGCAGGCCGGCGTCAATCATCACCTTTTGCTGCAAGGTGTCGGCGCCCAGGTGCTTGAGCAGGTTGTCCCAGCCGGGCGGGGCAAAGCCCAGGCAGAAATCGCGGGCGATCTCCCCGGTCAAGCCGCGGCCCTTGAGGTAGTCCACCGCGGCCTTGCGGGTCGGGTGGCTGCGCAGGGCCTGGCGGTAGAACTCCGAGGCGGCGTCCAGCAGCGGGTATAGCGGCGAGTCGGTTGGCTGGCGAGGCTTTTGGTCGCGCCGGCCTTGCTCGCGTGGCACTTCCATGCCAGCGGCGCGGGCCAGTTCTTCGACAGCCTGGGGGAAGTCCAGGTTGTCGTGGTCCATGACGAAACCCAGCGCGTTGCCGCCGGCACCGCAGCCGAAGCAGTAATAGAACTGCTTGTCGGGGCTGACCGTAAAGGAAGGACTCTTTTCCTTGTGGAACGGGCAGCACGCGGAGTAGTTTTTGCCGGTTTTTTTCAGCTGGACGCGCGAACTCACCACGTCGACGATGTCGAGGCGGTTGATCAGGTCGTCAATGAAACTCTGGGGAATCAGCCCGGCCATGGCAGTCTCGTCATCTGGCAACTGGCAAGTCTAATCGCTCACGCGCCGAATGGGGCGGGTGATGCTTGGGGAAGTGCGAGGGAGTGTGTGCTCGTCGCCAGCCCGTGAGGGCTCGTCAGTCGGACGTGCACGCCTGGTCATACAGCAAGAAAGACCAGCTCTGACGTTTCAGGCAGGTTGCCCATGTGCAGTTCGCGTAAGCTTGTGCCGGGCCTTGAGCTAGCTGCTCAAGTGTGAAGCGACCGCTGCCATTGCCCGGCGGTTAGCCGGGCAGGGCAGAAGCTTTGCGTAGAACGTCTGTATTAGTACAGACGAACGGCGCGGCGCTGTTCGCGCTGAACTTTCTTGGCGTGACGCTTAACAGCAGCAGCTGCTTTGCGCTTACGCTCGGCGGTCGGCTTCTCGTAAAACTCGCGGCTACGAACTTCAGCCAGTACACCGGCTTTTTCGCAGGAGCGCTTGAAACGACGCAGAGCTACGTCGAAGGGTTCGTTCTCTTTAACTTTGACGGCTGGCATCCAGAGCTACCTTAATTCATTACCGGGGTAGACGTGCTCCTGGCAAAACAAAGGTGTGCTGGAGAACGTCGGTTTTCAAGGGTTGCGGATGTTAACCTTTAGCAAGCCGGAATGCAAAGCCTCTGATCGAAAACCGCTGGTCGGCGTCCGACACGGGGACTATCATGCGCGCCTTCGAATTCAGCCCCCACAAGGGACGAGCCCATGCTAGTACTGGGATTGGAAACATCCTGCGACGAAACTGGCGTCGCATTATACGACAGCGAGCGCGGTTTGTTGGCCGACGCACTGTTCAGCCAGATTGACCTGCACCGCGTGTTTGGCGGTGTAGTGCCCGAGCTTGCCTCGCGTGACCACGTGAAGCGCATGTTGCCGCTCATCCGCCAGGTGCTGGAGGAGGCGGGCTGCGTTGCTACCGAGATCGACGCCATTGCCTATACCGCGGGCCCTGGCCTGGTCGGCGCATTGCTGGTGGGCGCCTCCTGCGCCCAGGCGCTGGCCTTTGCCTGGGACATTCCGGCGATTGGCGTGCACCACATGGAAGGCCATTTGCTGGCGCCCATGCTGGAACAGAACCCACCTGAGTTTCCGTTCGTCGCTTTGTTGGTTTCTGGCGGCCACACCCAACTGGTTCGGGTCGACGGGATCGGTCAGTACGAGTTGCTGGGCGAGAGCCTGGATGATGCCGCCGGCGAAGCGTTCGACAAGACCGCCAAGCTGATCGGCCTCAACTACCCGGGAGGCCCGGAAATCGCGCGTCTGGCAGAGCAGGGCGTGCCTGGCCGTTTCGTGTTCCCTCGGCCGATGACCGATCGCCCGGGCCTGGAGTTCAGCTTCAGTGGCCTCAAGACTTTCGCCCTGAACACCTGGCAGCAGTGCAAGAACGCTGGCGACGACGGTGAGCAAACCCGTTGCGACGTGTCCCTGGCATTCCAGCACGCGGTGGTGGAGACTTTGACCATCAAGTGCAAGCGGGCGCTCAAGCAGACAGGCCTGAAACGCCTGGTCATCGCGGGTGGCGTGAGTGCCAACAAGGCCTTGCGCGCGTCCCTTGAGGACATGCTCGGCAGCATCAAGGGCAACGTGTACTACGCGCGCCCGCAGTTCTGTACCGACAACGGCGCGATGATCGCTTACGCCGGTTGCCAGCGCCTGTTGGCCGGGCAGCAGCAGGACCTGGCGATCAGCGTGCAGGCACGCTGGCCGATGGAGCAGCTACCGCCGCTGTAAGGTCTGGGGCAGAGCGTTCAGAAATGCCGTTCGCGCCCGGCGAACAAGTCGCGCAGGTTGTTGCGGTGGCGCCACACGATCATCACTGTCAGCACGGTGATCGGCAGCAGGGCTTCGGGCTCGCGCCAGGCCAGCAATGGCAAGGTCAGTGGGGTGGCAATCAGCGCCGCCAGCGAGCTGGTACGGGTGAGGTAGAAGGTCAGCAGCCAGGCGCCGATGGCCAGTAGCGCGGCCGGGAAGTACAGGCCCATGAGCATGCCGGCAGCCGTCGCCACGCCCTTGCCGCCCTGAAAGCGGAAGTACAGCGGGAACAGGTGGCCCAGCACCGCGCAGACGCCCACCCAGGCTTGCGCCTGCAGGTCCAGCCCGGCAAGGCGAGCGAGCAATAGCGGCACAAGGCCCTTGCACAGGTCGCCAAGCAGGGTCAGGATCGCCAGTTTGCGGCCTGCCAGGCGTAGCATGTTGGTGGCGCCGGCATTGCCTGAGCCGCTGGAACGCGGGTCCGGGCTGCCCGAAAGGCGGCTGAGGAGAATGGCAAAGGACAGTGAGCCGAGCAGGTAGGCGAACAGCGCCAGTAACCAAAACATGCTAACTATTCCGGGCGAGGACGCCCTGATTCTAACGGCGCCAGTCGCCCTTGTCGTGCTGTGGAGAGAAGTGCTTGGACAGAGTGTTCATCGAAGGCCTGGAAGTCGATACCGTCATCGGTGCCTATGACTGGGAGCGGGATATTCGCCAGTGCTTGCGCCTGGACCTCAGCTTTGCCTGGGATAACCGCCCGGCTGCAGCAGGTGACGACCTTAGCCTGGCGCTGGACTACGCCAGCGTGTCGGCCCGTATCCAGGCGTTTGCCGAGCAGGCCCGTTTCGAGTTGGTGGAAACCTTTGCCGAGCGCCTGGTGGCAACCTTGATGGAAGAATTCCGTATCCCATGGGTGCGGTTGAAACTGACCAAGCCGGGCGCGGTACCGGCGGCCCGTGGCGGTGTTGGCGTGGAGATCGAGCGCGGATGTCTCTGAGCACGGTTTACCTGGGCCTTGGCAGCAACATCGACCGTGAAGCGCATTTGTGCGCCGGGCTCGATGCGTTGGCGGGCATCCTGACCGACATGCGCTGCTCGCCGGCGTTCGAAAGCCAGGCGGTGGGGATCAAGAGCGGGCCGTTCATCAATTTCGTAGTGACCGGTAAAACCGCGCTGCCGTTGATCGAACTGGACCGCCGGTTGAAGTTCATCGAGGCCGAGAATGGCCGTTATGCGCCGGACCGCAAAGGGCTGCCGCTGGATATCGACGTGCTGATGTATGACGATCTGCACGGTACCTTCGATGGGCTTGTGCTGCCCCGGGCCGAGATCCTGAAGAACGCTTTTGTGCTGTGGCCGCTGTCGTTGCTGGCCCCTGAACTGGTTCATCCGGGGGTGGGCAAGACCATGGCACAGGTATGGCAGGAGGCGCGAATCGACCAGGTCC
This sequence comes from Candidatus Pseudomonas phytovorans, assembly GCA_029202525.1. Taxonomy (NCBI): domain Bacteria; kingdom Pseudomonadati; phylum Pseudomonadota; class Gammaproteobacteria; order Pseudomonadales; family Pseudomonadaceae; genus Pseudomonas; species Candidatus Pseudomonas phytovorans. The sequence continues at coordinate 51,541 of CP119325.1, read as the reverse complement.
TGGCCCCGGTCGCCTTTGAGTGGCGTGGGTTGCAGCTAACTCCGGCCTGACGGGCTTTCGCGGTCACTGTGGGAGCGGGCGTGCCCGCGAACACCGGCAAAGCCGGTGCCATCCATCGCGTCGGATTCTTCGCGGGCATGCCCGCCCCCACAGGTATTGTGTTGGTCAGGTAGGTTTGTAAGCCTCAAGCGCTTTCAGTCGCTCAGCTTTGAGCGCTTCACCCAGTGCCTGGCCAGTCAGCCCTGTCTGCACCAACGGTTTCACATCCACCGCTCGCGCCGCCGCTGCTGCGCCACGCAGATATTCGGCCTGTGGATAACCCGCTTTGCCCAGGCCCAGCGCAGTCATTTCACAAGCGCTGAGGAAATCCTCAAACCGCTGCGGCCGCCGGTACACATCAAACTTCTGCAGCAGCTCAAGCAGTGCCGTGGCGGGCAGCTCCAGCGCCTGACTCGCCAGTGCCAGACATTCTCCCGTCAACAGCGCCAGTTCCTGGCATTCCCGCGGCGCCTTGAGGCGCTGATTGACCACTTTGATTGCGGAGGGGGGCAACTGGTGCAACAGGCAGGCCCAGCGCACGTGCAGAGGCTGTTCGTGCGCAGCTGCTTGCTCCAGTGCTGCCAGTGCCTGGGTATCGTCATCAAGCTCAGGCAGCAGCTCCTGCAAAGCCCCACAGGCACGCAGTACCTGGAAGAATGCCTGCGGTTGCGCTTCCATCAGCGCGCGCTCGATTTCCTTCCAGCTGCGCTCGGCGGTCAGTGCTTGAAGCTCGCCCGAGGCGCTGATCTGGCGCATCAGTACAAGTGTTTCTTCGGCAACTCGGAAGCCCAACGGTGCGTAACGGGCAGCAAAGCGCGCAACACGCAATACGCGCAACGGATCTTCGGCAAATGCCTGAGAAACATGGCGTAAAAGGCGCCTTTCGAGATCATCTTTGCCGTGGTAGGGGTCGTACACATTGCCCGCTTCGTCCTCGGCCATCGCGTTGATGGTCAGGTCACGGCGGATCAGGTCTTCTTCCAGGGTCACGTCAGGGCTGGCGTGAAAAGTGAACCCGCCATAACCACGCCCGCTTTTGCGTTCAGTGCGTGCCAAGGCATATTCCTCGCCGGTTTTCGGGTGCAGAAACACCGGAAAATCAGCGCCCACCGGCCGATAACCGTTGGCGTGCATTTCTTCGACGGTAGCGCCCACCACCAGCCAGTCGATATCGCTGACAGGAAGGCCGAGCAGGCGGTCGCGCACGGCGCCGCCGACTTTGTAGATGTGCATGTGCAGCTCTCCATAACTGCCGACAGGATAACCCGTCGGCTGTTATGGCGTTGCACTAGAGGTGGTGAATGACAGCCAGATCCATGCGCCCGTAGTCGGCGCTTTCGCCGTGCTCGCCACGGGGTGGCATGTGGTGAGTTTTCATCACTTGCTCGCCCTGCACGGTCTCCAGGTGGATATCGAAGCCCCACAGGCGGTGCAGGTGCTTGAGCACTTCATCGGTGGACTCGCCCAGCGGTTTGCGGTTGTGTTGCTGGTGGCGCAGGGTCAGCGAGCGGTCACCACGCCGGTCGACGCTCCAGATCTGCACGTTCGGTTCACGGTTGCCCAGGTTGTACTGCGCGGCCAGCAGTTCACGAATGACCCGGTAGCCGGCTTCATCATGAATGGCAGGTACGAGCAAGTCGTCACGCTGATCGTCATCGAGGATGCTGAACAGCTTGAGGTCGCGCATCACTTTGGGCGAAAGGTATTGCAGGATGAAGCTTTCGTCCTTGAAGCTACTCATGGCGAACTTGATGGTAGAAAGCCAATCACTGCCGGCAACGTCTGGGAACCAGTGGCGATCTTCCTCGGTCGGGTTTTCGCACATGCGGCGGATGTCGGTGTACATCGCAAAGCCCAGTGCATAGGGGTTGATGCCGTTGTAATAGGGGCTGTCGAAGCCGGGCTGGAACACCACGCTGGTGTGCGACTGCAAAAACTCCATCATGAAGCCTTCAGTAATCAGCCCTTCGTCGTACAGGTCGTTCATCAGCGTGTAATGCCAGAAGGTTGCCCAGCCTTCATTCATCACCTGGGTCTGGCGCTGCGGGTAGAAGTACTGGGCGATCTTGCGCACGATGCGCACCACTTCGCGCTGCCAGGGCTCGAGCAGTGGGGCATTTTTCTCGATGAAATACAGGATGTTCTCCTGAGGCTCGGCGGGGAAGCGCCCTTCATCGCGTTCGTTACCTTTTTCTGCGCTTTTCGGGATCGTGCGCCACAAATCGTTGATCTGGCGTTGCAGATGCTCCTCGCGTTCTTTCTGGCGGCGGCGCTCTTCTTCTGCAGAGATAGGGTAGGGGCGCTTGTAGCGGTCCACGCCGTAGTTCATGAGGGCGTGGCAGGAGTCGATCAGGTCTTCCACGGCGTCGATGCCATGGCGCTCTTCGCACTGGGCGATGTACTGCTTGGCAAACACCAGGTAATCGATGATGGAACTGGCGTCGGTCCAGGTGCGGAACAGGTAGTTACCTTTGAAGAAACTGTTGTGGCCATAGCAGGCGTGGGCAATTACCAGTGCCTGCATGCACATAGTGTTTTCTTCCATCAGGTACGCGATGCAGGGGTCTGAGTTGATCACGATTTCATAGGCCAGGCCCATCTGGCCGCGGCTGTATGACTTTTCCGTGCTGAGGAATTGCTTGCCGTAGGACCAGTGGTGGTAACCCAGCGGCATGCCGACCGAGGCATAGGCGTCCATCATCTGCTCGGCAGTGATCACCTCGATCTGGTTGGGATAAGTGTCCAGAGCGTAACGCTCGGCCAGGCGGCTGATTTCCCGGTCGTAGGTCTGGATCAGCTCGAACGTCCACTCGGACCCGGTGGAAATGGGTTGGCGTCTCTGTGCTCTGGCGGTCATGTGGCTAACCTGCGCTGGAAGAGTTCACGGAAGACCGGGTAGATGTCGCCGGCCGAAACCAACTGCTGCTGGGCGAACGTGTCAGGGAAACCCTCGCCGATGCGCTCGTATTCGTACCACAGCGCCTGATGCTCACGGGGGGTAATCTCGACGTAAGTGTAGTACTGCACATGCGGCATGATCTGTTTGGACAGGATCTCGCGACAGATCGGCGAGTCGTCGTTCCAGTTGTCGCCGTCGGAGGCCTGGGCGGCGTAGATGTTCCAGTCGCTGGCCGGGTAACGTTCGGCCATGATCTCCTGCATCAGCTTGAGTGCGCTGGAGACAATGGTGCCGCCGGTTTCCCGGGAGTAGAAAAACTCTTCTTCGTCCACTTCGCGGGCACTGGTGTGGTGGCGGATGAACACCACTTCGATGCGGTCGTAGTTACGCTTGAGGAACAGGTACAACAGGATGAAGAAGCGTTTGGCGATGTCCTTGGTGGCTTGTGTCATCGAGCCGGATACGTCCATCAGGCAGAACATCACCGCCTTGGAGCTTGGGTTGGGCTGTTTGACCAGCAGGTTGTACTTCAGGTCGAAGGTGTCGAGGAAGGGCAGGCGGTTGATGCGAGCTTTCAGGCGTTCAATTTCCTGCTCGACCTCCTGGATGTCGGTAAAATTCGCTGGCTCTTCAACCTTCAACCGGGCCAGTTCCTTTTGCGCTTCACGCAGCAATGCGCGGCTGCTGCCGGTGAGGGCGATACGCCGGGCATGCGCTGAACGCAGGGTGCGCACAATATTGATGCGTGACGGGTTGCCTTCGTTGGCGATACCCGCGCGCACGGTCTTGAACGTGTCGGTACCGGTAATGTGGCGTTTGACCAGGTTAGGCAATTCAAGGTCCTCGAACATGAATTCGAGAAACTCTTCCTGGGTGATCTGAAACACGAACTCATCCATGCCTTCGCCGGAATTGCCCGCTTTGCCACGGCCACCGCCGCCGCCACCACCACCTTGTGGCCTGGCGATGTGTTCGCCGGCAGTGAATTCCTTGTTGCCTGGGTGCACGACGGTCTGTTTGCCGCCCCGGCCGTGATGAAGCACCGGTTCATCGATGTCCCGTCCCGGAATGCTGATCTGCTCGCCATGTTCCATGTCCATGATGGAGCGGCGGCTCACGGCCTCTTCGACGGCCTTCTTGATATGTTCACGGTAACGCCGCAGAAAACGCTGGCGGTTGACCGTGCTTTTGTTCTTGCCGTTCAGGCGTCGGTCTATAACGTAGCTCATGGTCCCTCCGGTAGCTGGGAACAGCTGCACGCTTCAAGCTACGAGCTGCACGTAACAACAGCTGCCGTCGCCTGCGGCTGAAAGGCCAGCCCCAGGCGAACGGCGTGTAGCTTGCCGCTTTATTGCGATTTCCTGACCCGCAGGTACCATTCCGACAGCAGACGAACCTGTTTGTCGGTGTAGCCACGCTCCACCATCCGGGTGACGAAGTCGTTGTGTTTCTTCTGGTCCTCTTTGCTGGCCTTGGCGTTGAAGCTGATGACCGGCAGCAGATCTTCGGTGTTGGAGAACATTTTCTTCTCGATCACCACCCGCAGCTTCTCGTAGCTCAGCCAGCTTGGGTTCTTGCCATTATTGTTGGCGCGTGCGCGCAGTACGAAGTTGACGATCTCGTTACGGAAGTCTTTCGGATTGCTGATGCCCGCAGGCTTCTCGATCTTCTCCAGCTCTTCGTTGAGGGCGATGCGGTTGAGGATTTCGCCGGTTTCCGGGTCGCGGTATTCCTGGTCCTGAATCCAGAAGTCGGCGTACAGCACGTAGCGGTCGAAGATGTTCTGGCCGTATTCGCTGTAAGACTCCAGGTAAGCGGTCTGGATTTCCTTGCCGATAAACTCGATGTAACGCGGTGCCAGGTATTCCTTGAGGTAGCGCAGGTAGCGTTCACGCACTTCGGCAGGGAATTGTTCCTGTTCGATCTGTTGCTCCAGCACATACAGCAGATGTACCGGGTTGGCGGCAATTTCGTGCGGGTCGAAGTTGAATACCTTGGACAGAATCTTGAAGGCAAAGCGGGTAGAGAGGCCGTTCATGCCCTCGTCGACGCCTGCCGAGTCCCGGTACTCCTGCATCGATTTGGCTTTCGGATCGGTATCCTTGAGGTTTTCGCCGTCGTAGACGCGCATCTTCGAGTAGATGTTGGAGTTTTCCGGCTCTTTGAGGCGCGAGAGCACGGTGAACTGGGCCAGCATCTTCAGCGTGTCTGGCGCGCAATGGGCCTTGGACAGCGAACTGTTGACCAGCAGTTTGTCGTAGATCTTGATTTCGTCGCTGACCCGCAAGCAGTACGGCACCTTGACGATGTAAATCCGGTCGATGAACGCTTCGTTGTTCTTGTTGTTGCGGAAGGTGTGCCACTCCGATTCGTTGGAGTGAGCCAGCAGAATGCCGGTGTAGGGGATCGCGCCCAACCCTTCAGTACTGTTGTAGTTACCTTCCTGGGTGGCGGTAAGCAGTGGGTGCAGCACCTTGATCGGTGCCTTGAACATTTCGACGAACTCCATCAAGCCCTGGTTGGCCCGGCACAGTGCGCCCGAATAGCTGTAGGCATCGGCGTCGTTCTGCGGGAATTCCTCGAGCTTACGGATATCGACCTTGCCGACCAGCGCAGAAATGTCCTGGTTGTTTTCATCGCCGGGTTCGGTCTTGGCAATGGCAATCTGGTTGAGAATCGAAGGGTAAAGTTTGACCACTTTGAACTTGGAAATGTCACCGCCAAATTCTTGCAGGCGCTTGGTGGCCCATGGCGACATGATGGTATTCAGGTAGCGCCGTGAGATCCCAAACTCTTCCTCGAGTATGGCCCCATCTTCGGTGGCGTTGAACAAGCCCAATGGTGACTCGAATACTGGCGAGCCCTTGATGGCATAAAACGGCACTTTCTCCATCAGCTGCTTGAGTTTCTCGGCCAGCGACGACTTGCCGCCGCCTACCGGGCCCAGCAGATAGAGGATCTGTTTCTTCTCTTCCAGGCCTTGGGCGGCGTGGCGGAAGTACGACACGATCTGGTCGATGCACTCTTCCATGCCATGGAAGTCGGCAAAGGCCGGATAGCGGCGGATAACCTTGTTGGAGAAGATTCGCGACAGCCTGGAGTTGGTAGAGGTGTCGATCAGCTCTGGCTCACCGATGGCCAGCAACAGCCGTTCGGCCGCCGATGCGTAGGCACTGCGATCCCCTTTGCACAGCTCGAGGTACTCCTGCAGCGAGAGTTCTTCCTGGCGCGTGGACTCGAAACGTTGTTGGAAGTGGCTAAAAATACTCATGACGTCACCTCGCTCGATACGTGGAGACGACGCCGGATCAGTCAGCTGATGCTGGCATGCAACCGGGTTCACCGATTGCTGTATACCCCCCAGAACACCCTGTAACGCTACCGATGACCCGCACGCCGGTGTACCGGCTCTCCCCTTTTTTGGATGGCCTGTGCTTAAGCGTAGTTGGTTATCTGCAAGGTCAAGGGCGAGGGAGGGAAGAAGTTGCGAACGACCGTTCGTCAGATAAGCCGCAAGCCCGCACGGGGCGCGGGCTGCAGTATTGATGAAAAAATTATTCTGCGGCGCCTTGGGCGGTCTCGGCGGGGAAGGTGTTGCGCCACAGTTCAAAGCCGCCGTCCACGCTGTACACGTCGGAGAAACCCTGGCCTACCAGGTACGCAGCAGCGCTCTGGCTGGAATTGCCGTGGTAGCAGACCACCAGCGTGGGGGCGTCGAGGTCGGCGCTGCGGATGAAGTCGGCAACCGAATGGTTGTCCAGGTGCCGGGCGCCGGTGATGTGGCCGGCGGCGAAGGCTTGCGAGTCACGAATGTCGACGACGACCGCACCTTCTTGCTTGCGAAGCTCCAAGGCCTGCTCGGGAGGGATGCGCTTGAATTCGCTCATGGGTACTACTTCCTTCAGGTGTGGTCATTGAGTGTAGTGGGTTGTGCCGGCTGGCGCAGGGTGCCGTCGTCGGCGCAGTCGCAGCGCTGGTATTCGCCGGTGTCGACGTTATACAGGGTCATGGCGCCGCCCCACACGCAGCCGGTGTCCAGGGCGATTACACCTGGCTCGTCGACGCGGCCTTCGAGGGCGGCCCAATGGCCGAAGATGATCTTGACGTGGCGCGAGCGGCGGTCCTTGTGTGCAAACCAGGGCTTGTACCCCTTGGGAGCGGTACCCAGGCCTTCCTTGCTCTTGAGGTCGAGCTTGCCCTCGGCAGTGCAGAAACGCATGCGTGTGAAGTAGTTGGTAATGACCCGCAGGCGTTCGATGCCGGTGAGGTTTTTACTCCACTTGTTCGGCTCGTTGCCGTACATGCCGTCGAGGTACAGCTTCAGGCGGCCATCGTCGCGCAGTACTTCTTCCACCTCCGCTGCAAGGCCAAGTGCCTGGCCGAGAGTCCACTGTGGCGGGATGCCGGCGTGCGCCATGGCAATGCCACGTGCCTCGTCGTAATGCAGCAGCTTCTGCTGGCGCAGCCAGTGGAACAGCAGGTCGGCGTCCGGTGCTTCGATAATCTCGCGCAGCGTGTCGCTTTTCTTCAGGCGCTCGACGTTGTGCCAGGCGGCCAGCAGGTGCAGGTCATGGTTGCCCAGCACGCAGACCAGCGACTGGCGGATCGAATACAGAAAGCGCAGGGTTTCCAGTGATTCGGGCCCGCGGTTGACCAGGTCGCCGACCAGCCACAGGCGGTCGGCGGCAGGGTTGAACCTGACCCGCTCTAGCAGGCACTTGAGCGGCTGCAGGCAGCCCTGCAGGTCACCGACGGCGTAGGTAGCCATCAGTGCAGCGCGCCGGGTACCGCCAGGCGGAACGGGGCGATCTCGGCGTCGAAGCGTTTGCCGTCTTCGGCGAACATCTGGTAACTGCCCTGCATGGTGCCCACGCGGGTAGTGATTACCGCGCCGCTGCTATAGGTGTGGCTCTGGCCCGGGTCGATGTTAGGTTGTTGGCCAACCACGCCGGAGCCGCGCACTTCCTCGACCTCGCCATCACCATTGGTGATCAGCCAGTGGCGTGACAGCAGCTTGGCCTTGAGCGAGCCGCTGTTGTGCACGGTGATGGTGTAAGCGAAGGCGAAACGACTGTTTTCGGGGTCGGATTGTTCTTTGAGGTAGCGGGTCACGACGCTGACGTCGATCAGATAGCGGGGATCGGACATGCAATGGCCTTGGGCGAGCTGACGCAATAATGCAGTCTAGGCCATTGGCAGGGGGAAGGGCTAGCGGTGTAGAGGGGGAGGATTTGTGTTGTCTGAACTGGCCTCTTCGCGGGCTCGCCCGCTCCCACAGGATTTCACCACATTTGCAGGGGGTGATTAACCTGTGGGAGCGGGCGAGCCCGCGAAGAGGCTGGCTCAGGCGAAATCAGGCTTGCTGGTCTGCCAACTGGTCGGCCAGGCGCACGAAGGCTGCCAGGTCGAGCTGTTCAGGGCGCAGGCTGCCGTCCACACCTGCGGCTTCGATAGCCGCGCTGTCGAGCAGACCTTTCAAGGTGTTGCGCAGGGTCTTGCGGCGCTGGTTGAAGGCTTCGCGAACGACGCGCTCCAGCAGCAGGTGATCCTTGGCCGGGAACGGCAGCACTTCGTGCGGCACCAGGCGAACGATCGCCGAGTCCACCTTTGGCGGCGGGTTGAAAGCACCAGGGCCAACGTTGAACAGGTGCTCCACGCGGCAGTGGTACTGCACCATGATCGACAAACGGCCCCAGTCACCACCGCCAGGGCCAGCGGCCATGCGCTCGACCACTTCCTTTTGCAGCATGAAGTGCATGTCGCGGATCAGCCCGGCGTGGCTGAGCAGGTGGAAGATCAGTGGGGTGGAAATGTTGTAGGGCAGGTTGCCCACCACCTTGAGGCTGCGCGGTGGCACGCCCAGCTGGTGGAAATCGAACTTCAGGGCGTCGCCCTGGTGCAGGCGGAAGTTGCTGTAATCAGCAAACTTGTGCTGCAGGATCGGCACCAGGTCCTTGTCCAGTTCCACGACGTCAAGCTGCGCACCACTGCTCAGCAGGCCTTCGGTCAGGGCGCCTTGGCCCGGGCCGATTTCCAGCAGGTGTTCGCCGGGCTTGGCGTGGATGGCACGCAGGATGCGGTCGATGATGCCGGCGTCGTGCAGGAAGTTCTGGCCGAAGCGCTTGCGCGCCCGGTGTTGGTATTGCTCGTTCATGGTCGGTTCTCGGCCATCTGGTAGGCGGTTTCCAGCGCGACGCGCAGGCTGCCGGTGTCAACGTTGCCGGTGCCGGCGAGGTCCAGGGCGGTGCCGTGGTCTACCGACGTGCGGATGATCGGCAGGCCCAGGGTCACGTTGACGGCGGCGCCGAAGCCTTTGTACTTGAGTACAGGCAGGCCTTGGTCGTGGTACATCGCCAGCACCGCGTCGCAGTGCTCCAGATATTTGGGGGTAAACAGGGTATCGGCCGGCAGCGGCCCGCGCAGGTCCATGCCTTCGGTGCGCAGGCGGGCCAGGGTCGGTTCGATGATGTCGATTTCTTCGCGGCCCAGGTGGCCGCCCTCGCCCGCGTGCGGGTTGAGGCCGCACACCAGTATGCGCGGGTTGGCAATGCCGAACTTGTCGCGCATGTCGGCATGCAGGATACGGGTTACACGTTCGACGCGCTCGGCAGTGATGGCGTCGGCAATATCACGCAGCGGCAGGTGCGTGGTCACCAGGGCCACGCGCAGGCCGCGGGTGGCCAGCATCATTACCACTTGCGCGGTGTGGGTCAGCTCAGCAAGGAACTCGGTATGCCCGGAGAAGGCGATACCGCTTTCGTTGATCACGCCCTTGTGCACAGGGGCGGTGATCATCCCGGCGAAATGCCCGTCCAGGCAGCCCTGCCCGGCGCGGGTCAGGGTTTCCAGCACGAACGCTGCGTTGGCTTTGTCGAGCTGGCCTGACGTTACAGGCACTGCCAGGGGGGTATCCCAGACGTACAGGCTACCCGCAGGTGCTGGCCGGTCAGGCCATTGGCCCGGGGCTACCGGCAGCAGGTTGACGGCCAGCCCCAGCTGCGTGGCCCGCTCGGCGAGCAGGTCACGGCTGGTGATGGCGATCAGGGGGTGCGGCTGGGCGTCTGCGGCGAGCAGCAGGCACAGGTCGGGACCTATGCCGGCTGGCTCGCCGGGGGTAACGGCGAAGCGCTGGGGCTTCACTGGGCGGCCTGGTCAGCGCCAGGCAGCTTGATTTCAACGTAGGCTTCGTCGCGAATCTGGCGCAGCCAGGTTTGCAGCTCCTCGTCGTACTTGCGGTTGCGCAGAACGCTCTGGGCCTGTTGCTCACGTGCCTGTTCGGTGCTGTCGGTGGCACGGCGGCCCAGCACTTCCAGAACGTGCCAGCCGTACTGGGTCTTGAACGGCTTGGTCACCACGCCTTGCTGGGCGTTGGCCATCTGTTCGCGGAACTCCGGTACCAGGCTGTTCGGGTCGATCCAGTTGAGGTCGCCGCCGTTAAGCGCCGAACCCGGGTCTTCCGAGAAGCTCTTGGCCAGGGTGGCGAAGTCTTCACCGTTGTTGATCCGCTCGTAGAGCTTCTCGGCCAACTGCTCGGTGGCGGCTTCGCTGCGTACTTCACTTGGCTTGATCAGGATGTGGCGTACATGCACTTCGTCACGCAGCACGTTCTCGCTGCCACCGCGCTTCTCCTCAAGCTTGAGGATGATGAAGCCGTTGGGAATGCGGATGGGCTGAGTGATTTCACCGACCGGCATGCTGCTGAGCATCTTGGCGAAGTCTGGTGGCAACTGGCCGGCTTTACGCCAGCCCATCTCGCCCCCTTCCAGGGCATTTTCGCTGGCAGAGCGGGCAATGGCCAGCTGGCCGAAGTCCGCACCTTGCTTGAGCTGTTGGTACACATCGCCAACCTGGCGTGCTGCCTTCTGGATGTCTTCCGAGCTGGCCGCTTCCGGGGTTGGAATCAGGATGTTGGCCAGGCGGTACTCTTCCGACATCTGCATCTTGCCCATGTCAGAGTTGAGGAAGTTCTTCACTTCCTGCTCCGACACCTGGATGCGTTCGGCCACGCGGCGCTGACGTACGCGGCTGATGATCATCTCGCGCTTGACCTGCTCGCGAGCGTCGTCGAACGACAGGCCGTCATGGGCCAGGGCAGCGCGGAACTGGTCCAGCGACATGCCATTGCGCTGGGCAATGGTGCCGATGGCCTGGTTCAGCTCTTCGTCGGTGATGCGGATGCCGGAACGCTCGCCGATCTGCAGTTGCAGGTTTTCGACGATCAGGCGTTCCAGTACCTGCTGTTCCAGGGCACCGGTCGGCGGCACGCCGCCGCCGCGTTTGGCGATGGTTTGCTGCACCTCGTGGACGCGCTGGTCCAGCTGGCTTTGCATGACCACGTCGTTGTCGACGATGGCCACCACGCGATCAAGAGGTTGTACCGCGGCATGCACCGCGCCACTCAGCAAAGCGGCACCCAGCAACACTGGGCGCAGACGATCAATAAGCTTGGTCTTCACGTTCACGGTAACCTTGAATGCCTTGGTCGAGGAAAGATTCGACCTTGTTGCCCACTACGCCACCGAGGCCTTTCAGAACGATCTGAAGGAAGATGCCGTGGTCGCCTTTTTCGTTCGCCGGAAGTGCCTGGCTGAAGTCGTCGTAATCAATCCAGTAACGGTTGATCAGGCGCAGCTTCCAGCAGCAGTTGTCGTACTCGAAACCACCCATGGCTTCCAGGGTGCGGTTACGGTTGTAGTCATGCTGCCAGCGGGCGATGACGTTCCACTGCGGAACGATCGGCCAGATGACCGAGAAGTCATGCTGCTGGATCTTGTAGTAGTCCTTGATGTAGTTCGCGCTGCCCGGGGTGCCGTAGTCACCACCGCCAACTCGCCACTGACCGGTAGTGGAGTCGTAGGAAATGGTGTCGTTACGGTAGCGGTAACCGAGGTTGACGATCTTGTTCGGATTGTCTTCAGGCTGGTAGTGGAACATCGCGCTGCCCGAACGGGTGCTGCGGCTGTCCGGGTCCCAGTTGAAGTCCGAATTGAAGCGCCAGTCGCGGTTGAAGTAGTAGTTGTACAGCAAGGCGTATGGCGACACGTCGGACTGCGAGTCGGTACGGGTGCGGTAGTTGATACCCGGCAACTGGACCTTGCGATCTTTGAAGTAATACGCCTGGCCAATACTGAAGTTCTGGCGCTCGAAGCCGTTGTCTTCGATCCAGCGGGTCGTCACGCCCAGCGAGAGCTTGTTCTCGTCGCCGATACGGTCGGTGCCACTGAAGCGGTTGTCGCGGAACAGCGAGTCGTAGCTGAACAGGGTTTCGCCCGAGTCGAACAGCGGGATGTCTCTCTGGTCCTTGTATGGGACGTTGAGATAGAACAGGCGCGGCTCAAGAGTCTGCTTGTAGTTGGTGCCGAACATCGACGTGTTGCGGTCGAAGTAAAGCCCACTGTCCACGCTGAAGATCGGGATGTCGCGGTTTAGCGAGCTGTTGTAGCTGCCATACGCCGGATTGGCAGATTGCGTGATCGCCTGCGCCTTGCCCTGGCTGTCCAGGTCGAGGTCGTAGTGGGTATACGCATATTTCAGTTTAGGGGTCAGGTAGCCATAACTGGCTTCCATCGGCAGGCTGATCGACGGTGCGACATTGAAGCGGTTGCCGTTGGCACGGGCAATGCCGCTGACGTTCTGGTCCAGGCGGCGGCCAGCTGCACCGGCGGAGAAGTCAGGATTGCCATCCTTGTCCCGCACGAAATCGTCCTTCAGGTCACGATCGAAGCGTACCGCTTCACTCTCGTAACCCATAACCAGACCACCCGGGTTGTAAGGCAGTACGCCATTGAGCGTAATCTGCGGCAGACGATCATACGGCGTGATCTGCGAGATGGTCGCCATCTCGTAGGCATGTACGTTCAACCGCGCGGTGTAGCTGTCGCCACGGTAAGTCAACGCACCTTGCTGGTTCAGGAAGTCCCGGCTTTCCACGCCGATCTGGTCGGACTCCAGGTCCTGGAAGTAGAACGGGTCGCTGATGTCGGTGTAATCCACCTCGGCCATCAGGCGCTCGTCCAGGCCGCCCTTGTGCTGCCAGTTGACCATCCAGCGCTGCTCTTTGTAGTCAGTCTGGTCTTTGCGGTCGTCGTTCTTGTCGTTCAGGTACGCGCCGCCGAACTGGCCTTCGCTCGAAGGCGTCAGGTAGCGGAACTCGCCTTCCATCAGCAGGCCGCGTTTGGTCATGTAACGCGGGTACAACGTGGCGTCGTAGTTGGGCGCCAGGTTGAAGTAGTACGGCGTGACCAGCATGAAGCCGGTGTCGCTGCTGCTGCTGAACGATGGCGGCAGGAAGCCGGACTGGCGACGGTCGTCGATCGGGAAGTAGATGTACGGTGTGTAGAACACCGGGAAATCCTTGACCCGCAGCGTAACGTTGGTCGCCGTACCGAAACCGGTGGCCGGGTTCAGGGTGATGTTGTTGCCCTTCAGCTGCCAGGCGTTGCTGCCCGGTTCGCAGGTGGTGTACGTACCGTCCTTGAGGCGGATGATGGCGTTTTCACCACGCTTGGCATACAGGGCACTGCCGCGGATGTGCGACTTGTGCATCACGTATTCGGCGTTGTCGACCTGGGCTTCGCCCGTGTCGAGCTGGATCTGTGCCTCGTCACCGACCACCAGCGAACCGTTGTCACGGATCTTGACGTTGCCCTTGAGCTCGCCACGGTTTTCGGTCTGGTAGAGGTTGGCCTCGTCGGCTTCGGCCTGCATGCTGCCCTGGCGCATTACCACGTCACCGGCGAGGGTAGCGATCTGCTGCTCCTGCTGGTACTTGGACACCTTGGCGTTGATGTAGGTCGGCGACTCGTCCTTGGGCGTGGTGTCGGCCATGCCCGGGCGGGGTGGCTCGACATACGCGCCACCGCAATACGGGCCGGTTTCGGCCAACTGCGCGGCAGTCAGCTTGTCACGCGGTACCCAGTCCAGGTGGCTGTAGTCTTCGCTGCGCGACTTCAGGCCACGGCCCTTGGCCTCGGTGACCAGCATCGGCTGGTCCGCGGTTTCGGCGTCGCTCGCGGCTTCTGTGCCGGAGCTGACGGCCGCACCCTCGTGCACCGGGCGCGGCGGCAGGTTGTTGACTGGCGCTTTGGGCTTGCAGTCCCAACCACCGGAGGCGGACACTTGGCAGTCGAATTGTTCGGCTGCCACTACGTATGAGGTGGCCAGAGGTTGCAGGGCCAGCAGACCGCCGGTTACCAGCAACGGAAACTTTCTACGAAACGCGGGGGATTTCAATGCCATCTTATTAGTCCGGGCTTCCTGCGTGCCATCTGCCCGCGTGTGGGGCCGCACGCCTCTCGATGGTCTGAAAAAGATGCTGGATAATAAAGCATGACCCGCTTGACGGCTAGGGCCGTCGGAGACCCTTGTAATGCCTGAACACGATGTACGCTTGCAACAACTGACGGTCTGGCTCGCTGAGCAGCTCAAAGATCTTTTCCTGAACAACGGCTGGGGCGAAGTGCCCGCAGGCAGCCTGACCGCGGCCAGCAGCGACGCAAGCTTCCGCCGCTACTTCCGCTGGCAGGGCGCTGGCCACAGCTTTGTGATCATGGATGCGCCCCCCCCGCAGGAGAACTGCCGACCGTTCGTCGCCATCGACCACCTGCTGGCCAGCGCTGGCGTGCATGTGCCGCTGATCCATGCTGAAGACCTGGAGCGCGGTTTCCTGCTGCTGGGTGATCTGGGCCACCAGACATACCTTGATGTGATTGATGCAGGCAACGCCGATAGCCTGTTCGCCGACGCCATCGAGGCCTTGCTGGCCTTCCAGCACCTGCCAATGGAAGCGCCGCTGCCCAGATACGACGATGCCCTGCTGCGCCGTGAGGTAGAGCTTTTTCCCGAGTGGTACGTGGGCCGTGAGCTTGGCGTGGCCTTGAGCGAAGCGCAGAAAGCCACCTGGCAGCGCGTCAGCCAGCTGCTGATCGACAGCGCCCTGGCCCAGCCCAAGGTGCTGGTGCACCGTGACTACATGCCACGCAATCTGATGCAGAGCACCCCCAACCCCGGCGTACTGGACTTCCAGGACGCGGTGTACGGCCCGGTCACCTACGACATCACCTGCCTGTTCAAGGACGCCTTTCTCAGCTGGCCGCAGGCACGGGTTGAAGGCTGGCTGCGAGACTATTGGCAGCAGGCCAAGGCTGCGGGCATCCCGGTGCAGGACGACTTTGATGAATTCCAGCGTGCCAGTGACCTGATGGGCGTGCAGCGCCACCTGAAGGTCATCGGCATTTTCGCCCGCATCTGCCACCGTGATGGCAAACCGCGCTACCTGGGCGACGTGCCGCGTTTCTTCGCCTATATAGAAGAAGTGATCGGCCGCCGGCCCGAATTGTCGGAGCTGGGTGAGCTGATTGCCGAGTTGCAGGCCGGAGCGCGTGCATGAAGGCAATGATCCTGGCAGCGGGCAAGGGCGAGCGCATGCGCCCATTGACCCTGCATACCCCCAAGCCACTGATTCCGGTGGCCGGCCAGCCGCTGATCGAGTACCACCTGCACGCCCTGTCGGCGGCGGGGGTTAGCGAGGTGGTGATCAACCATGCCTGGCTCGGCCAGCAGATCGAAGATCACTTGGGCGATGGCAGCCGGTTCGGGCTGAGTATTCATTACTCACCCGAGGGCGAGCCGCTGGAAACCGGTGGAGGCATCTTCAAGGCCCTGCCATTGCTGGGTGACGCGCCGTTCCTGCTGGTTAACGGCGACGTCTGGAGCGACTACGACTTCACCTGTCTGCTGGCCCCCTTGCAAGGCCTTGCCCACCTGGTGCTGGTCGACAACCCTGGCCATCACGGCCGTGGTGACTTCCGCCTGCTGGGCGAGCAGGTCGTCGATGGTGATGATGCACCCGGCACGCTGACCTTCAGTGGCCTTTCGGTGCTGCACCCGGCACTGTTCGACGGTTCTCAGCCCGGCGCCTTCAAGTTGGCGCCGCTGCTGCGCCAGGCCATGGCGGCCGGCAAGGTCACCGGTGAGCACTACCGTGGGCACTGGGTGGATGTTGGCACGCTTGAGCGCGTGGCCGAGGCTGAGCGTTTGATTGGCGAGCGCGCCTGACATGTGGTGGCCAGGCACGCTGATTGGTGTGGGGGCCGGTTTTGCTGTGGCCAGCATTCCGGGGGCATTACTTGGTGGGTTGCTTGGGCAGGCCATGGACCGCCGCCTGCGCTTGCAGGGCTGGGAAGACATGCGCGAACGCCTGGGCGGTCGCTCGGCCTTGCGCGACGATGAGTTGCTGTTCGTGATGCTCGGGCGCCTGGCCAAGTGCGATGGCCGGGTGGCCGAGCAGCATATCCGGCAGGCCCGCCAGGAGATGGTGCGCCTGGACCTGGCCGAAGCGGCCCGGCTGCGGGCGATTGCCGCGTTCAACCGCGGCAAGGCGGGCAAGGACCGGCTGGGCAGCCATTTGCGCCGCATTCGCGAGCAACCGCATGCGGCGGAAGGCACCCTGCGTGCCTGCTGGCGCATGGTCTGGGCCGACGGCAAGATGGGCAACAAGGAACGTGAACTGCTGCTGGACTGGGGGCACAAGCTGGGGCTGAGCCGCCGGCAGGTGCAAGCCATGTCGCTTGAGTATGAGCCGCGCAAGGCAACCGGAACGGAAGGGGTGGCCATGACCTATGCCGCTGCGTTGCGCTTGCTGGCGGTTGAAGCGGACACCGAGACGGATAGGGTCAAGCAGGCTTATCGCCGGCTGGTCAGCCGGCATCACCCGGACAAGCTGGCGGGCACTGGTGCCAGTGAGGCACAGGTGCGTGAAGCCACCGAGCGTACCCGTGAGTTGCACCAGGCCTATGCCATGATCCGCAAGCGGCGCGGCCTGTAACAGCGGGGCCGCGTTGCGCCCCCGGCGATCTCGGATCAGCCCTGTGGGCTCATCCACCCCCGGACCCGACGGAACAGTTGCTCCTGCTCGGCGGCTTTGTTACCCGGCATGGCAATCAGCGACAACTGCCGGTACTGGTTGTCTTTCTGCCGCTTGCTGGCCTGCAGGCGCTGCTCGGCCGCGTTGCGGTCGCTGCTACGGGTGACGTAGTAGATATCGGCAGTGGGCACCTTCAAGGTCGGCGCCAGGCTTTCCAGATCATGCTCAACCCGCGCCGGCGTCTGTGCGGCAACCATCACCAGTTTTTGAACCTGTGGCGGCTGCTTCTCGCTCAGGTAGCGGGCCGCCCAATACGCACCGCTCCCATGGCCGATCAGCACAATGCTGCGGGCGTTGCGTTGCTGGGCGAATGCCACTGCGGCATCCAGGCGGGCGAAGATGCGTTCGGCATCCGCCGGGTCGGCCTGCTCGCTGGCCTGTTCAGCGTCAGTGCTTTCTGCCACGTCGGCATCGGCCGCTGTGGCCTGGGCCACGTTGGCGTTGGCGTCGGCCGGTACATCCTTGGCCGGTGCGCTTTCGCCCTTGTCCTTCACAGGCTCGGCAGGCGGTGTGGCCTCAATTCTTGCTTGCGGGCTATCGGCGAGCAGGTCGGGCAGGCTGACGCTCAGGCTGTGCCAGCCAACATCGGGGAATTTCTGCCGCAGTGGGCCTACCGCGTTTGGCCAGTCGGCAGTCTCGCCTGCACCTGGAATGATGATAACGGCCCCTCGCGGGTCGTTGTCGTTGGCCGGTTTCCACAGGGCCAGGAAACTGTCGGCACCGGCCTGCAAGGTCTGCTGCTCGGCTTTCGGCACCAGCCGCTCCAGCGCCTGGGCATCTTCCTGGCTGCGCTCCAGCAGGGGCGGGCGCGGGGCTTCGGCGGCTGGAGCCTCGGTGGGGGTGGGTGGTGTTTCGGCATCGGCAGCCAAGGCGCCGAGTGGAAGGAGTGAGGCCAGGCAGCACATTGCCAGCGTCGTGCGATAAAGTGTGGACATGAGTCAACCCAAGGCCAGAATGATACCGGCAGCCTAATAGTATTTGCCCGTGACGGCCATGCTGCATGGCCGCCTTTGCCAAGACGAGCGTGTAGATGAAGCGAGTGCGTCGCCTGTTGGTTATCGGCTGCTTGTGGCTGCCCTTGATTGCACTGGCCAGACCCGAGGTGGTGCCCAGCGTTACGCTGGAGCCTGCGCAGCAGCAGTGGCTGGACACGCACCGCAGCTTGCGCGTAGGCCTGGTGCTGCAGGCGCCATACGCCCAGTTCGACCGGCGCCTGCAGCAACTGTATGGAGCCAACGTAGAACTGGTGGACAGCCTGGCGCAGGCACTGCGGCTGGACCTGACCTGGCGTAACTTCACCGACCAGGCCAGCCTGGAGCACGCCTTGCTGGCCGGGGAAATCGACTTCGCCCCGGGCCTTACCCAGACACCCGCCAGCCTGCGCCTTTGGTTGTTCAGCGACCCGTACATGCGCGTGCCGCAACTGGTGGTGGGGCCGCGCACCGGGGCCATGGCTGTGGAGCTGGAAAAGCTTGAGCCCGAGCAGCGGGTGGCGGTGCGCATGCCCAGCCAGCTGGCCGACTACCTGCGCGGCAACTACAGCAACCTCAACCTGCAGGGGGTGCCCAACGAGCGGGAGGCCTTGCAATTGGTAATAGGTGGCCAGGCCAGTTTCGCGGTGCTGGATGAAGCCCAGCTCAGCCGCCTGTCGCGCGAAAGTGAGTTCAGTGAGCTGGCGGTGGTCGGTGATATCGGCCTGCCGCAGCTGCTGCGCATCGGCTCGCGACGTGACTGGCCGCTGCTTGCCGATGTGCTCGAACGCGGCCTGCAAGCACTGCCGGCGAAGGCGCTGGAGCAGATGCACCAACGGTGGTTGCAGCCGAAATACCCACGCCTGAGCGAGTCACCTGGCTTTTGGCAGAACCTGGCCTTGCTGTTCGGTATGTTGCTGTTGTGTGCCTTGGCCACGCTGGTGTGGCAACGCCGGCAGCAGCGCCAGCTGGAGCGCAGGCTGCTGACCACGCGGGAAAGCCTGGTAGAGCGACAAGTACGTGAAGAAGCCCTGCGCCTGAGCCAGTTCGCCATCGACCAGAGCACGGTGGGCATTCTCTGGGTCAACTGGGACAGCCACGTACGCTACGCCAATCACGCCGCCGAGCGCATGCTCGGTTATGGCGACGGCGAACTGCTGGAGCGGCCGTTGAGCACCTTCGAGCCGAGCCTGAACATGGACCGCTGGCTGGATCTGTGGAAAGGCGCTCGCACGGGGGAGGGCGGTGTCGGCCAGTTCGAGGCACAGTGCCGGCGGGCCGATCACAGCCTTCTGCCGGTCGAGCTATCGCTGAGCTTTCTGCGCTTTCGTGATTCTGAATACCTGGTGGTCTACCTCGCCGATGTCACTGAGCGCCACCGTGCCCTGGCGGCATTGCGCGAGAGCGAGGCCCGGCTCAAGGGCATTGCCGGCAACGTGCCGGGGCTGGTCTTTCGCCTGGAGCGAGACCCGGGCGAGGGCGAGCTGGAGTTCCCCTACATCAGTGAGGGCAGCGAGGCCTTGGTGGGCTATGCGCCTGCCGAGATCCAGCACCCGCAGATGGGCCTGCGCAACCTGGTTCACCCCGAAGACCGCGCCGATTACCACCGGGTCCAGGACCTGGCCCTGGCCAGCGACCAGGACTGGTCCTGGCAGGGGCGCATCCTGACCCGTCAGGGTGACCAACGCTGGGCCGACATCAAGGCCAGCACCCGGCGCCTGGCCAACGGCCAGGTGGTGTGGGACGGTGTGGTATGGGACATCACCCAGGGCAAGCGGGCAGAGCTGGCACTGGCCCGATCCCAGGAACAGCTGCGCGAGCTGTCGGCCCACCTGGAAAGCGTGCGTGAGGAAGAAAAGGCCCGCATCGCCCGGGAAGTGCATGACGAGTTGGGGCAGATGCTGACTGTGCTCAAGCTGGAAGTGTCGATGTGCGAGCTGGCGTTTGCCGAACTGGACCCCGGCCTGAATGAGCGCCTGGCAAGCATGAAGCGCTTGATTGCCCAACTGTTCCAGCTGGTGCGTGATGTGGCCACGGCCTTGCGCCCGCCGATCCTCGATGCCGGCATTGCTTCGGCCATTGAATGGCAGGCACGGCGCTTTGAAGCCCGCACGCAGATCCCCTGCCTGGTACAAGTGCCGGATAATCTGCCAGCATTGAGCGATGCCAAGGCCACCGGCCTGTTCCGTATCCTGCAGGAGGCACTGACCAACGTGATGCGTCACGCCCAGGCGCACAGTGTAGTGATCGAACTGGTGCAAGAAGACGGGCAATTGCGTATGACGGTCAGTGATGATGGCCAAGGCTTTTGCCGCGAGCAGGCCCGGCCCACGTCATTTGGCCTGGTGGGTGTACGCGAGCGTGTGCTGATGCTGGGGGGCAGCATGGCGCTGGACAGTGAACCGGGCGAAGGCACCAGCCTGAGCGTGGCCATTCCGTTGGAGTAGGAGAGCAATCGTGATTCGAGTACTGGTGGCCGAAGACCACACCATTGTCCGTGAAGGCATCAAGCAGTTGATTGGCCTGGCCAAGGACATGCAGGTGGTGGGGGAGGCCGGCAATGGCGAGCAGTTGCTCGAAACCTTGCGCCACACGCCGTGCGAAGTGGTGCTGCTGGATATCTCGATGCCGGGCGTGAACGGGCTGGAGGCGATCCCGCGGATCCGCGCGCTGCACGATGCGCCGGCAATCCTGATGCTGTCGATGCACGACGAGGCGCAGATGGCGGCGCGGGCGCTGAAGGCCGGTGCGGCGGGCTATGCCACCAAAGACAGTGACCCGGCGCTGCTGCTGACCGCGATCCGCCGGGTGGCGGGCGGCGGGCGTTATATCGACCCGTCGCTGGCCGACCGCATGGTATTCGAGGTAGGCCTGACCGAGTCCCGGCCATTGCACACACTGCTGTCGGAGCGGGAATTTTCGGTGTTCGAGCGCCTGGCCCAGGGCGCCAACGTCAACGACATCGCCCAACAGCTGGCGCTGTCGAGCAAAACCATCAGTACCCACAAAGCGCGCTTGATGCAAAAGCTGAAAGTGAACTCGCTGGCGGAGTTGGTGAAGTACGCCATGGAGCACAAGCTGGTCTGATTGCGACATACACAATCGGTGAAGCTGTCGAGGTCCTTGTGGGAGCGGGCGTGCCCGCGAAAGGGCCTGACCTGCTGATCTCTATGGCTGCGCCGGCCTCTTCGCGGGCATGCCCGCTCCCACAGGTTTGGTGGAATACTCGGGCGGGCATTCCAATCCCGTCATCTTTGTAGGGGGATCCCTACAAGCAATCTTCCATCCGGATGATGGCATTCTCTCAGCACCCCCGATTTCCGGGCGCTTGCGCCTCTTCTACTCTTTTGCCTACGCAGTCATCCAACAAAAAGGTGCAGGCATGAGCGAGGCGAAGTCGAACGCTGCAACCAGCGAAACGCTGGTCAGCTTCCGTGGTGTGCAGAAGAGCTACGACGGCGAGTCGCTGATCGTCAAAGACCTCAACCTGGAAATCCGCAAGGGTGAGTTCCTCACACTGCTCGGCCCCTCCGGCTCGGGCAAGACCACCAGCCTGATGATGCTGGCCGGCTTCGAAACCCCCACCGCCGGTGAAATCCAGCTGGCCGGTCGCTCGATCAACAACGTGCCGCCGCACAAGCGGGACATTGGCATGGTGTTCCAGAACTACGCGCTGTTCCCGCACATGACCGTGGCCGAGAACCTGGCCTTTCCGCTGACCGTGCGCAACCTGAGCAAGACCGACGTCAGCGAGCGGGTCAAACGCGTGCTGAACATGGTCCAGCTCGATGCCTTCGCCAAACGCTACCCAGGCCAGCTGTCCGGCGGCCAGCAGCAACGTGTGGCCTTGGCCCGTGCACTGGTGTTCGAACCACAGCTGGTGCTGATGGACGAACCACTCGGCGCGCTGGACAAGCAACTGCGTGAACACATGCAGATGGAGATCAAGCACATTCACCAGCGCCTTGGCGTGACCGTGGTGTACGTGACCCACGATCAGGGCGAAGCGCTGACCATGTCCGACCGGGTAGCGGTGTTCCACCAGGGCGAAATCCAGCAGATCGCCGACCCGCGCACCCTGTACGAAGAACCCTGCAATACCTTCGTAGCCAACTTCATCGGCGAGAACAACCGCATCAACGGCACCCTGCTGGCCAGCGATGGCAAGCGCTGCCAGGTGCAGTTGCCGCGCGGCGAGCGAGTCGAGGCGCTGGCGGTGAATGTCGGCCAGGCCGGCGAGCCGGTAACCCTGTCGATCCGCCCGGAGCGCGTGCGCCTGAACGGCCACAGCGAAAGCTGCGTCAACCGCTTTTCTGGCCGGGTGGCCGAATTCATTTACCTGGGCGACCACGTACGGGTGCGCCTGGAGGTTTGCGGCAAGGGCGACTTCTTCGTGAAACAGCCGATTGCCGAGCTCGACCCGGCCCTGGCCGTGGGCGATGTGGTACCGCTGGGCTGGGAGGTGGAGCACGCCCGCGCGCTCGATCCGATTGCCGAAGCCCATTGATGGATTGCTTCACCAACCCTGTACTGTGGAGAGAATAAGAATGCGCAAGCAGTTGAAACTGACCGCCCTGGCCCTGGGGCTGTTCGCCGCTGGCCAGGCGATGGCCGCAGACCTCACCGTGATCTCGTTCGGGGGCGCCAACAAGGCTGCCCAGGTCAAAGCGTTTTACGAGCCGTGGGAAAAGGCAGGCAATGGCAAGATCGTCGCCGGTGAGTACAACGGCGAAATGGCCAAGGTCAAGGCAATGGTCGACACCAAGAGTGTGTCGTGGAACCTGGTAGAGGTTGAGTCGCCTGAGCTGGCACGCGGTTGCGACGAGGGCATGTTCGAGCAACTGGACCCCGCCCTGTTCGGCAACGAAGCCGACTACGTACCTGGCGCCATCCAGCCTTGCGGTGTGGGCTTCTTCGTCTGGTCCACGGTCATGGCCTATAACGCCGACAAGCTCAAGACTGCACCTACCAGCTGGGCCGATTTCTGGGACACCAAGCAGTTCCCGGGTAAGCGTGGCCTGCGCAAGGGTGCCAAGTACACGCTTGAGTTTGCCCTGATGGCCGATGGTGTCGCACCCAAAGAGGTTTACAAGGTGCTGGCTACCAAGGAAGGCCAGGACCGTGCCTTCAAGAAGCTTGATGAACTCAAGCCAAGCATCCAGTGGTGGGAAGCTGGCGCTCAGCCGCCACAGTTCCTGGCCTCGGGTGACGTGGTCATGAGCTCGGCCTACAACGGCCGTATCGCTGCCGTGCAGAAAGAGAGCAACCTCAAAGTCGTGTGGAATGGCGGCATCTACGACTTCGACGCCTGGGCGATCCCTAAAGGCGCCAAGAACGTTGAAGAGGCGAAAAAGTTCATCGCCTACAGCGTGCAGCCCGAGCAGCAGAAAACCTACTCCGAGAACATCGCCTACGGCCCGGCCAACTCCAAGGCTGTGAGCCTGCTGTCGGACGAGGTGAAGAAGGACATGCCGACCACGCCTGAGAACATCGCCAACCAGGTGCAGATCGACGTGGCCTTCTGGGCTGACAACAGCGAGCAGCTGGAGCAACGCTTCAACGCCTGGGCGGCGAAGAAGTAAGCGCCCGATGCATGGGGCTGCACAGCAGCCCCGATTTCAGCCTGTTTCGCGGAGTTCGCCATGGCCATTGCAGTGCCCCTCAAAGAAGGCGCAGGTTCAAGTCTCAAGCAGCGCCTCAAGCATGCCGAGCGGGTCAACCGCTGGAAGGCGCAGGCGTTGATTGCGCCGCTGGCGCTGTTTCTGCTGCTGGTGTTTCTGGTGCCGATCGCGGCGCTGTTGTACAAGAGCGTCGGCAACCCGGAAGTGGTCGGCGGCCTGCCACGCACGGTAGACATCATCACCCAGTGGGATGGCAAAAGCCTGCCGGGCGAAGATGTGTACAAGGCCCTGAGCCAGGACTTGGCCGAGTCGCGCAAGAACCAGACCCTTGGCGACCTTTCCAAGCGCTTGAACATGGAACTGGCCGGCTACCGCAGCCTTTTGACCAAGACGGCCCGGGCACTGCCATTCAAGGCGGAACCTGCCTCTTATAAAGACGCCTTGCAAGCCGTCGACGAGCGTTGGGGCGACCCGGCGTACTGGCAGGCGATACGCCGCAACACCAGTACGGTGACCTCGTTCTACCTGCTCGCCTCTGTTGACCACCGTATCGACGACCTTGGCGAGCTGGCGAAGGCTACCCCGGACCAGGCCATTTACCTGGATATCTTTGCCCGCACCCTGTGGATGGGGGTGGTGATTACCGCCATCTGCCTGGTGCTGGCTTACCCGCTGGCCTACCTGCTGGCCAACCTGCCGACCCGGCAGAGCAACCTGTTGATGATTCTGGTGCTGCTGCCATTCTGGACCTCGATCCTGGTGCGGGTGGCGGCGTGGATCGTGCTGCTGCAGTCGGGCGGCCTGATAAACAGCGCGCTAATGGCGATGGGCATCATCGATCAGCCGCTGGAACTGGTGTTCAACCGCACCGGTGTGTACATCTCCATGGTGCACATCCTGCTGCCGTTCATGATCTTGCCGCTGTACAGCGTGATGAAGGGCATTTCGCCCAGCTATATGCGTGCCGCGATCTCGCTGGGCTGCCACCCGTTCGCCAGCTTCTGGCGGGTGTACTTCCCGCAGACCTACGCCGGTGTTGGCGCTGGCTGCCTGCTGGTGTTCATCCTGGCCATCGGCTACTACATCACCCCGGCGCTGCTGGGTAGCCCGAACGACCAGATGGTCAGTTACTTCGTTGCCTTCTACACCAACACCAGCATCAACTGGGGCATGGCCACCGCACTGGGCGGGCTGTTGCTGCTGGCGACCGTGCTGTTGTACCTGATCTATAGCTGGCTGGTCGGCGCCAGCCGCCTGCGTCTGAGCTGAGGAGCCTTGCCATGTTGAGCCCCTATATGTCGCCCGTGGAGCGGGTCTGGTTCTACAGCCTGCGCATTCTTTGCGGCTTGATCCTGCTGTTTCTGATCTTGCCGGTGCTGGTGATCGTGCCGCTGTCGTTCAACAGTGGCAGCTTCCTGGTGTACCCGCTGCAGGGCTTCTCGCTGCAGTGGTACCAGGACTTCTTCGGCTCGGCCGAATGGATGCGGGCGCTGAAGAACAGCATCATCGTCGCCCCGGCGGCCACGGTGCTGGCCATGGTGTTCGGCACTTTGGCGGCCATCGGCCTGACCCGTGGCGATTTTCCCGGCAAGTCGCTGGTGATGGCACTGGTGATTTCACCGATGGTGGTGCCAGTGGTGATCATCGGTGTGGCGAGCTACCTGTTCTTCGCCCCGCTGGGTTTGGGTAACAGCTTCACTTCACTGATTCTGGTGCATGCGGTGCTGGGTGTGCCGTTCGTCATCATTACCGTGTCGGCAACCTTGCAGGGCTTCAACTACAACCTGGTGCGGGCGGCTGCCAGCCTGGGTGCATCGCCGCTGCTGGCCTTCCGCCGGGTGACCCTGCCGCTGATTGCGCCTGGGGTGATTTCGGGGGCGCTGTTTGCCTTTGCGACGTCGTTTGACGAGGTGGTGGTGACGCTGTTCCTGGCCGGGCCGGAGCAGGCGACCCTGCCGCGGCAGATGTTCAGCGGTATTCGCGAGAACCTGAGCCCGACCATTGCCGCGGCGGCGACCTTGCTGATTGCCTTCTCGGTGGTGTTGTTGTTGACCCTGGAGTGGTTGCGCGGGCGCAGCGAGAAGCTGAGAACCCAGCAGCCGGCCTGATGATGTACTGCCTTTGCTGGCCTCTTCGCGGGTAAACCCGCTCCCACAGGGACTGCGCAGTTTTCAAATGCTGCACAACTCCTGTGGGAGCGGCTTTAGCCGCGAAGAGGCCGGCACAGGTTGAAGCAACTGGTCGACACGGATTGATACCAATCAGCCCTCATCGCCTTGCCTGAGTTACAATGCGCGCCACCGTGATTCTGCCAACAGGTGCGCCATGCAGCCCTACGCTATTGCCCCCTCCATCCTCTCCGCCGATTTCGCCCGCCTGGGTGAGGACGTCGACAAGGTATTGGCTGCGGGTGCCGACATCGTCCACTTCGATGTCATGGACAACCACTACGTCCCCAACCTGACCATTGGCCCGATGGTGTGTACCGCCCTGCGCAAGTACGGCGTCACTGCCCCGATCGACGTGCACCTGATGGTCAGCCCGGTCGACCGCATCATCGGCGACTTCATCGAAGCCGGCGCCACCTACCTCACCTTCCACCCGGAAGCTTCGCAGCACGTCGACCGTTCGCTGCAACTGATCAAGGACGGCGGCTGCAAGGCCGGCCTGGTGTTCAACCCGGCCACCAGCCTGGATGCCTTGAAGTACGTGATGGACAAGATCGACATGGTGCTGCTGATGAGCGTCAACCCAGGCTTTGGTGGGCAGAAGTTCATCCCGGGTACCCTCGACAAACTGCGTGAGGCGCGTGCGCTGATCGACGCCAGTGGCCGTGATATCCGCCTGGAAATCGATGGTGGCGTCAACGTCAACAACATCCGCGAGATCGCTGCCGCTGGCGCCGACACTTTCGTGGCCGGTTCGGCGATCTTCAACGCCCCGGACTACCAGGAAGTCATCGCCAGGATGCACGCTGAACTGGCTCTGGCCCGCCCATGAGCGGCTTCGAGCAGCTGTTCCCGGGGACGCTGCCCAGGCTGGTGATGTTCGATCTGGACGGTACCCTGATCGATTCCGTGCCAGACCTGGCCGCCGCCGTGGACCGCATGCTGCTCGAAATGGGGCGCCCGCCCGCAGGCCTGGACGCCGTGCGCCACTGGGTCGGCAATGGCGCCCAGGTGCTGGTGCGCCGGGCGCTGGCGGGTGGCATCGACCACGCCGCCGTGGACGATGCGCTGGCCGAGCAGGCGCTGGCGCTGTTCATGGACGCCTATGCCGAAAGCCATGAGCTGACGGTGGTCTACCCCGGCGTGCAGGACACCCTGCGCTGGCTGCGCAAGCAGGGCGTGGAGATGGCGCTGATCACCAACAAGCCTGAGCGCTTTGTGGCTCCGTTGCTGGACCAGATGAAGATCGGCCGTTACTTCCGCTGGATTATCGGCGGCGACACCCTGCCGCAGAAAAAGCCCGACCCTGCGGCGTTGCTGTTCGTCATGCAGATGGCCGGGGTTACCCCGCAGCAGTCGCTGTTCGTCGGTGATTCGCGCAGTGATGTATTGGCGGCCAAGGCGGCGGGTGTGCAGTGCGTGGGCCTGACCTACGGCTACAACCATGGCCGGCCGATCCACGATGAATCCCCGAGCCTTGTGATCGACGATCTGCGAGCGTTGCTGCCCGGTTGCGCAGACCCTGCCACTGGGATAACGTTGGCGGACCTTCAAGCCTCACAAGACAGAGAGTCCACCGTGGCGGTTACTGGCAAATTCTGGATGAAAGTCATCAAGGCCCTGGCCCGTTGGCGTTGGCGCGCCTGACTTCTGCCTGCCGGCGCGTGCCGGCCCGTCCGTTTGCCTGACCTACTGCTGCTTGCCACGAGGCTACTCATGAACCGCGAAGAATTCCTGCGCCTGGCCGCTGCCGGCTACAACCGCATTCCCCTGGCCTGCGAAACCCTGGCCGACTTCGACACGCCGCTGTCGATCTACCTGAAACTGGCTGACCAGCCCAACTCGTACCTGCTCGAATCGGTGCAGGGCGGCGAGAAATGGGGCCGTTACTCGATGATCGGCCTGCCGTCACGTACCGTGATGCGTGTGCACGGCTACCACGTCAGCATCCTGCAGGATGGCGTCGAGGTGGAAAGCCACGATGTCGAAGACCCGCTGGCCTTTGTCGAAAGCTTCAAAGACCGTTACAAGGTCGCTGATATTCCTGGTCTGCCACGTTTCAACGGCGGCCTGGTCGGCTACTTTGGCTACGACTGCGTACGCTATGTAGAAAAGCGCCTGGGCGCCAGCCCCAATCCGGACCCGCTGGGTGTGCCGGATATCCTGTTGATGGTGTCCGATGCGGTGGTGGTGTTCGACAACCTGGCGGGCAAGATGCACGCTATCGTGCTGGTCGACCCGGCTGAAGAACAGGCCTTCGAGCAGGGCCAGGCACGCCTGCAGGGCCTGCTGGAAACCTTGCGTCAACCTATCACCCCGCGCCGAGGGCTGGACCTGAGTGGCCCGGAGGCCGCCGAGCCGGAATTCCGCTCCAGCTATACCCGCGACGACTACGAGAACGCGGTCGGCCGTATCAAGGAATACATCCTGGCTGGCGACTGCATGCAGGTGGTGCCGTCGCAGCGCATGTCGATCGACTTCAAGTCTGCGCCCATCGACCTGTACCGTGCGCTGCGCTGCTTCAACCCGACGCCATATATGTACTTCTTTAATTTTGGCGATTTCCATGTGGTCGGCAGCTCGCCTGAGGTGCTGGTACGTGTCGAGGACAACCTGGTCACCGTGCGACCGATCGCCGGCACCCGCCCGCGTGGCGCGAACGAAGAAGCCGACCGCGCGCTGGAAGACGATCTGCTGTCGGACGACAAGGAAATCGCCGAGCACCTGATGCTTATCGACCTGGGCCGCAACGACGTCGGCCGGGTGTCCTCGACCGGTAGCGTGCGACTGACCGAGAAGATGGTGATCGAGCGTTATTCCAACGTGATGCACATTGTCTCCAACGTCACCGGCCAACTGCGCGAGGGCCTGACGGCGATGGATGCGCTGCGGGCGATCCTGCCCGCTGGCACCCTGTCTGGTGCACCGAAGATCCGCGCGATGGAGATCATCGATGAACTGGAGCCGGTCAAGCGTGGGGTTTACGGCGGTGCGGTCGGCTACTTTGCCTGGAACGGCAACATGGACACGGCGATTGCCATCCGTACTGCCGTGATCAAGGACGGTGAACTGCATGTGCAGGCCGGTGGTGGCATCGTTGCCGACTCGGTGCCAGCGCTGGAGTGGGAAGAAACCATCAACAAGCGCCGGGCCATGTTCCGTGCGGTTGCGCTGGCTGAGCAGACCTCCGCCAAGTAAATCGATTGGGGCTGCTGTGCAGCCCTTCGCGGGCACGCCCGCTCCCACAGGTAAATCACACACTTCAAGGTTTGTGTAATACCTGTGGGAGCGGGCGTGCCCGCGAAGGGCCGCACAGCGGCCCCAATACTCTAGAAGTCCACACTGACCCCCAGGCTAACCCCCTGCTGGGTCAGATCATCACTCTTGCGCCAGTTGTAATTCCCGCGCAAATGCACCCCTGCCACTACTTCGTGGCTAACCCCCAGGCTCGCCCGGGTCAGATCGCTGTGCGGTGTATACCCGGTCAGGGTGAAGTCATTCGCCTGCAAGCTGGTCAGGTGCATCGTCACATCCTGCCGGTCATCCTCGAACTCATGCTCTTGCGCCACCTCAGCGAACAGCCGGGTACCCGGCAGCAGTTGCACACTGCCCAGCAGCCCGACACCCAAGCGGCGTGACGTGCGCTCCTGATCATCGAAGCCCAGCGCGGTCGAACGCCCGCTCTTCTCGTTGTAGCCATCCACCTTCGTTCGCGCGTAATCAGCGCTGATGAACGGCGCCAGCTGCCAGCGGCTGCTTTCGGCTGCCAGGTTGTAGCCTAGCCGCGCGGACATCGCCCAGGCCTCACCGTCGGTATCGCCCTTTTCACTGCGCTCGTTCACGCCAAGGGCAAAGGTGCGCTTGAGGTCGCTGTAGTCCAGGTGCCCGGCAGTCAGCGCGGCATCAGCCCACCAGCGGTCCTGGCGGTATTGGGCAAAGGCGCTGGCCAGGTAGCTATTCAGTTTGTAGTCCGAATCATTGGCGCCTGCCTCCAGTTTTTGCCGGTACACACCGCCGGCGAGGCCCAGCCGCCAGGCGTCGTTCAACCGGTAGCTGCCGCCCAAGGTCAGGTTGTAACCACGGCCATCACCGCTTGCCGCACTGCGTTGGCCGTCGAAGTCCAGGTCCTGGGCGCCGGTGGCGACAAAGGCCTGCCACTGGCCAACCGCCTGCCAGGGTGTCTGCCACTGATTACGCAATTCGTCCTGGTGGGCACGCAGGCTGGCGTGGGCCATTTCTGGCAGTAAGCTCAGTTCCCACGGTGCGGAGAGGATCGAGTAGCCGTAGTCGGCGATCAGTTGTTGCCCGGCTATGGTCGGGTGTACCGAGTCATTGAACAGGAGCTTGGTCGGATCAGGCGTGGTGCCATTGATGCCGTACACCGGGTTTTCCACGCAGCTGTCGCCGCTGTAACAGGTGCCGACCAGGTTCTGGCCGCTGGCCAGGCCAAACGCGGTCGGGTTTGCCAGGGCTTCGCCGAGCAGCACAGGAATATTCAGCGGGATGATTTCAGCATCGATCTGGTTCAGTTGGCTGATCAGCGATTGATTGAACACGCTCGACAGCAGCGACAGCGGGTTTTGCCCAGGAGTACCGCTGAAATTGGGTGTCTGGCCCAGGTCAGGCAGCAGCCAGACCATGATGTAGCGGGCGCCGCCCTGTTGCAGCGCCTGAGCACTGGCCGCCAGCCGGCCCCCGGCTGCCGCTGCGTCGACAGGGCTGTTCACCAACCCTTGGAGGAAATCGTTACCGCCCCCGGTCAGGTAGTACAGCGCATTGGGGTCGGCACGCAGGCCATTGGCCAGATAGCCCGGTCTTTCGCGCAGTACCAGCCCTGCACCCTGGTTCCCAGGTGGTATGACGGTCTTGGAGGTGCTGGTGATTGAATCCAGAATTTGCTGGGTGGTGTAGCCGCCCACAGCCCAGTTGTTGCCGTCGGGGCGGATGCCTACTGAAGTTGAAGGGTTCAGGTCGTCCGGGTTAACACCCAGGCGGCTGCCGAGGATCATCGGCGACACCGGTGCAAAGTTCCCGTTGGCATCACGGTTGGTGAAGCGGGCAGCCGAGGTGCCGCCCGTCAGGTCGGGAAACTGCCCGGCGTCGGCGAGGCTGTCGCCGAACACGATCAGCGTGGAATAGGGCGAGGGGGCGGCGAATGCCTGGCTGCAGGCCAGGGCCAAGGAGGCGAGGGTAAAGCGCAATACCGGGGCTTTTCGCATCGGGTAACTTCCTTTTCTTTGTTTTTATGAGGACAACCCGATCGACCTTAGCAAATCGCGGGGCATGCCTCCCAAGTCCATTCGTTTCCCCGTGTTTAAGGGCATATTGCGCCCGCCGCCCCGGTAGGCTACTGTGCCGGGACGTATGAGCGAGACCTATCCTGTGTTGATCGTCAGTAAACTCTTGATGCGCGTAATCAAGGCCCACGCCCGTTGGCGTTGGCGCGCCTGACTTTATCCCCTGCCGGCCCGCCCGGCCCGCCCCCGTTTGCCTTCTTCTTTAACTGCCCTCTGTGGCGAAGCCGTGCCTGTGGCGGCTGCAAGAAGGTTCGAATTCTGAAGTCAGTAAATTCAAGAGGTTTAACACCATGTTACTGATGATCGACAATTACGACTCATTCACTTACAACGTCGTTCAGTACCTTGGCGAGCTGGGCGCCGAGGTCAAGGTCATTCGCAATGACGAAATGACCATCGCCCAGATCGAAGCCCTGAACCCCGAGCGCATCGTCGTATCCCCGGGCCCGTGCACGCCGAGCGAGGCGGGCGTGTCCATCGAGGCCATCCTGCATTTTGCCGGCAAGCTGCCGATCCTGGGGGTGTGCCTGGGTCACCAGTCCATCGGCCAGGCCTTTGGCGGTGATGTGGTGCGTGCCCGCCAGGTGATGCACGGCAAGACCAGCCCGGTACACCATCGCGACCTGGGCGTGTTCACCAGCCTGAACAACCCGCTGACCGTCACCCGCTATCATTCGCTGGTGGTCAAGCGCGAAACCTTGCCCGAGTGCCTGGAAGTAACCGCCTGGACCGCCCATGCTGACGGTTCGGTCGACGAGATCATGGGCCTGCGCCACAAAACGCTGAATATCGAAGGGGTGCAGTTCCACCCTGAGTCGATCCTGACCGAGCAGGGCCACGAGCTGTTCGCCAACTTCCTCAAGCAGACCGGCGGCCGCCGCTAAGGATCGAACATGGATATCAAGAGCGCGTTGAGCCGTATCGTCGGCCACCTGGACCTTTCTACCGAAGAAATGCGCGATGTCATGCGCCAGATCATGACCGGCCAGTGCAGCGAAGCGCAGATCGGCGCTTTCCTGATGGGCATGCGCATGAAGAGTGAAAGCATCGACGAAATTGTCGGTGCGGTGTCGGTGATGCGTGAGCTTGCCGACAAGGTTGAGCTGAAGAGCCTGGATGGCGTGGTCGATATCGTCGGCACCGGCGGTGACGGCGCCAATATTTTCAACGTGTCCACTGCTTCTTCCTTCGTTCTGGCAGCAGCGGGTTGCACCGTGGCCAAGCACGGCAACCGCGCAGTGTCGGGCAAGAGCGGCAGTGCCGACCTGCTGGAAGCTGCCGGGATCTATCTGAACCTGACGCCAATCCAGGTGGCCCGCTGCATTGACAGCCTGGGCATCGGCTTCATGTTTGCGCAAAGCCACCACTCGGCCATGAAATATGCCGCCGGCCCGCGCCGTGATCTGGGGTTGCGTACCCTGTTCAACATGCTCGGCCCGCTTACGAATCCGGCCGGAGTGAAGCACCAGGTGGTCGGCGTTTTCGCCCAGGCCCTGTGCCGCCCGTTGGCCGAGGTACTGCAACGCCTGGGTAGCAAGCATGTGCTGGTGGTGCACTCGAAGGACGGCCTGGATGAGTTCAGCCTGGCTGCACCCACGTTCGTTGCCGAACTGAAGAACAACGAAATTACCGAATACTGGGTCGAGCCGGAAGATCTCGGCATGAAGAGCCAGAGCTTGCATGGCCTTGCCGTCGAAAACCCGCAGGCATCGCTGGAACTGATCCGCGATGCGCTGAGCCGGCGCAAGACCGAAAACGGCCAGAAGGCTGCTGAAATGATCGTGCTCAATGCAGGTGCGGCACTGTATGCCGCCGATCATGCAATGACCCTGGCCCAAGGTGTGGAACTGGCCCACGACGTACTGCACACCGGGCTGGCCTGGGAGAAGCTGCAGGAACTGGGTGCCTTTACTGCAGTATTCAAGGTGGAGAACGAAGCATGAGTGTGCCGACGGTGCTGGAAAGGATCATTGCCCGCAAGTTCCAGGAAGTGGCCGAGCGCAGCGCGCGCGTCAGCCTCGCCGAGCTGGAGGGCCTGGCCAAGGCCGCCGATGCCCCGCGTGGCTTCGCCAATGCGCTGATCGAGCAGGCCAGGCGCAAGCAGCCAGCGGTGATCGCCGAAATCAAGAAGGCGTCGCCGAGCAAGGGCGTGATCCGCGAGCACTTTGTGCCGGCGGAAATCGCGGTCAGCTACGAGAAGGGTGGCGCCACCTGCCTGTCGGTGCTGACCGATGTCGATTACTTCCAGGGTGCCGATGAATACCTGCAGCAGGCCCGCGCTGCCGTTTCGCTGCCGGTGATCCGCAAGGATTTCATGGTCGACCCTTATCAGATCGTTGAAGCCCGGGCCTTGGGTGCGGACTGCGTGCTGTTGATCGTCTCGGCACTGGATGACGTGAAGATGGCCGAACTGGCCGCGACCGCAAAAGAGGTCGGCCTTGATGTACTGGTAGAAGTGCACGATGGCGATGAGCTTGAGCGCGCGCTGAAAACCCTGGATACGCCGCTGGTAGGGGTGAACAACCGCAACCTGCATACCTTCGAGGTCAGCCTGGAAACCACCCTCGACCTGTTGCCGCGCATTCCGCGTGACCGCCTGGCGATTACCGAGAGCGGTATTCTCAACCGGGCCGATGTCGAGTTGATGGCGATCAACGAGGTTTACTCGTTCCTGGTGGGTGAGGCGTTCATGCGTGCGGAACACCCTGGGCTGGAATTGCAGCGGCTGTTCTTCCCGGATCAGGTGAAGAAGACTGTTCAGCATCTGGACTGATCAAACGAAGCCGGCGTCAGTGCCGGCTTTTTTGTAAGCCTGCAATGGCCTCTTCGCGGGCATGCCCACTCCCACAGGGTTCTTCACCAACCTGATGGCATGTGTGGTATCTGTGGGAGCGGGCGCGCCCGCGAAGAGGCCCTAAAAAACAACATCAAAGGTGGATCAATGACCGATCAACCCCTGGCCCTGACCGTCGAACAAGGCCTGCACGCCGAACAGGAACTGCTGGCTGCCGTGTGCCGTGGCGAACGCGACAGTGGGGTGCTGTTCTGGCGCCCCACCGACCATGCTCTGGTCATGCCCCGGCGCATGAGCCGCCTGGACAACTTCGAGGCCGCCTGTTCGGAGCTGGCGATTGCCGGTTGGCCAGTGCTGCTGCGCGAGACGGGCGGTGAGCCGGTGCCGCAGTCACATTCGACCGTAAACGTTGCGCTGGTCTATGTCGCCCCGCGCAGCGAAGGCGATCACGGACGCATCGAAAGCGCCTACGAGCGCCTGTGCCTGCCGCTGTGCGATGTACTGCGCGAGTGGGGCGGGGTGGCGTCGGTGGGTGAAATCGACGGGGCGTTCTGCGATGGCCGCTACAACGTCAACCTCAATGGCCGCAAGCTGGTGGGCACCGCCCAGCGCTGGCGTCAGGGGCTGGGCGGCAAGCGGCCGGTTGTGCTTGTGCACGGTGCATTGCTGCTGGACAACGAGCGGGAGTCGATGGTGGCGGCGGTCAATCGCTTCAATGAATGCTGCGAGCTGGAGCAACGTTGCCGCGCCGATGCACATATCGCCTTGCATGAAGTGGCGCCTGCGGCGCCCTGGTTCGAGCGCTTGTCGCAGGCCTACGCCAAGGTGCTTGCCGACCTGCCCAAGGATTAGCGGGTACCGTAGACCACCATGGTCTTGCCCTTTACCTGTACCAGGCTGCGTTCTTCAAGGTCCTTGAGGACGCGGCCGACCATTTCCCGCGAGCACCCGACGATGCGGCCTATCTCCTGACGGGTGATCTTGATCTGCATACCGTCGGGGTGGGTCATGGCATCGGGTTGCTTGCACAGTTCAAGCAGGCAACGGGCAACCCGCCCGGTGACGTCGAAAAATGCCAGGTCGCCGACCTTGCGCGTGGTATTGCGCAGGCGCTGGGCCATCTGGCTGCCGAGGGCATAGAGGATTTCCGGGTCTTGGCGCGCCAGCTCGCGAAACTTTTCGTAGCTGATTTCTGCCACCTCGCACTCGGTCTTGGCGCGTACCCAGGCGCTGCGCTGCTGTTGGCCGTCAACCGGCTCGAACAGCCCCAGCTCGCCAAAGAAATCACCATTGTTGAGATAAGCAATGATCATTTCACGGCCGTCGTCGTCTTCGATGAGGATGGTCACCGAGCCCTTGATGATGAACGACAATGTTTCGGCTCGGTCGCCGGCGCAGATGATGTTGCTTTTGGCGGTATAGCGGCGGCGCTGGCAATGCACCAACAGTTTGTCGATGTTCTTGATCTTGGCGGGTAGGGCGGAGGCAACCATCACGAAATCCTGTTCGATACGACCCATAGGCTTTTTATAAGGCTGTCTGGCGGGGTGCGCCATTCATTTGGCGCCAGCTTATCAGACGCCACCGGATGTTTCGGTACTAAACCGACACGTCTCGTGCTTTTCCCACAGCCGCACAAGGTCTAAGCTGACACCCTTTTCCGAATATCAGGAGTCCGGGTAGATGAAGGCACGTATCCAGTGGGCCGGTGAGGCCATGTTCCTCGGCGAATCGGGGAGTGGCCATGTCGTCGTGATGGACGGCCCGCCCGAAGCCGGCGGCCGCAACCTGGGTGTGCGCCCGATGGAAATGTTGCTGTTGGGCCTGGGTGGCTGCAGCAGTTTTGACGTGGTGAGCATTCTGAAGAAATCGCGCCAGGCGGTGGAAAGCTGCGAGGCGTTTCTGGAAGCCGAGCGCGCCGGCGAAGACCCGAAGGTGTTTACCAAGATTCACATGAACTTCGTGGTGAAAGGCCGTGGCCTGAAAGAAGCGCAGGTCAAGCGGGCGGTGGAGCTGTCGGCAGAGAAGTACTGCTCGGCTTCGATCATGCTTGAGCGTGCCGGGGTTGAAATTACCCATGGCTACGAGATTGTCGAGCTGGGTTAAAGCTGAGATTTTGGGGCCGCAAAGCGGCCCCGACAATATCAGCTCCGAAGCGCGGGAAGTGCAGCTTGCACCCATTCTGGCAGCCAGCCTCGCATCACCTGGCTCAAGCGCTCCCGCCGCTTCTGGTAAACCAGCCCCAGCCAGATAACCGCCAGCCCGATCAAGGTCACCACCACCGGGAACAGCAACGAATCGGCAAACACGTCGTACGAAAGATACCCCAGGTAAGCTGCTACCCCCAGCGCACCAAACACCATGAACACCGGCCGGCGCAGAAGCACCGCCATGCCCATCAGCGCAATGTTGATCAGGCAGTACAGGGCTTTGCCCAGTTCGCTGCCACTGTCCACCAACGTCAATCCGCCCCAGAATGCCGCCAGCCCGGCCAGGTAGCCCCAGCGGGCGTAATCTTCGCGCGTGCGGCCGTCCACCACCAGGAACACCACCAGCATTCCTAGCCCGAACCACAGAGAAACCTCGCGGCGCTGCTCCCAGCTGAACGGCGAGCCGAACACCCATTCGCTCAAGTCCATCGACATGAACCACAGTGCCACGGCTATCGGCATGACGACGAACGGGTAGGGGATCAGCCGCAGCATCAGCAAACCGGCAAGTACCGTGGCCGCTTCCATGGCCAGCCAGCCGCCCTGCACGTAGGTGTAGTACTGGTGATAGTTGGCTTGCGCATCGTCCAGTGGCCACCAGCCGGCCAGGCGTTCGATGGCAAAGACTGCCAGGGGCACGATACTGACCGCGACGGCCGCCAGTACCCCGGCAGCAACAGGTTGGGCCCGGCGCTGCAGGTTGAGGGCGAACAGGGTGATCAGCAGGATATAGAAGCTGGCGATGACCAGCAGTGCGCCGTCACCGATGCTCATCCAGGCCTCGGTGAGCAACCAGCCCATGGCTGCCATGATCAGCATGGCGCCAAAATAGAAGGCGACATGGGCCAGCTGGAAGCTGCCGCGTGCTGCCGGTTGCTGGCGCAGGAATGCCAGCAGGCTTTGGTCCTGGCCCGGCTGGAGAATGCCGGCTTGCACGGCGCGCGCCAGGTCCTTGGCGTCGAAACGATCCGTCATGGTGATGCCTTCAGATGCGGTAGGTGCTCTTGGTCATGACCTTGGCCAGCAAGCTCATGCCAAAGCGGACCGGGGCCGGGAAGCGATAACCACCGGCTTCCAGTGCAGACTCGGCGTGCTGCTCTTCGTCGATGCGCATCTGCTCGAGGATCGCCCGGGACTTTTCGTCTTCGTGCGGGATCTGTTCCAGATGCTCGTCGAGGTGCTTGCACACCTGGTGCTCGGTAGCGGCGACGAAGCCCAGGCTGACCTTGTCGCTGACCAGGCCGGCGAGTGCGCCGATGCCGAACGACATGCCGTAGAACAGGGGGTTGAGCACGCTTGGGTGACTGTTCAGTTGACGAATGCGCTGTTCGCACCAGGCCAGGTGGTCCACTTCTTCCTCGGCGGCATGCTCCATGGCCTTGCGTACTTCGGGGAGCTTGGCGGTCAGGGCCTGGCCCTGGTACAGCGCCTGGGCGCACACCTCACCGGTGTGGTTGATACGCATCAGCCCGGCAATGTGGCGGGTCTGCTGCTCGTCCAGGTCGACGTCCGGCTGCACAATGGCCGGCGATGGCCGGGCAGGTTGGCCGCTGAAGGGCAGCAAGGTGCGCATGGCCGTATCGGCCTGCAGCAACAAGCGGTCGAGCGGCGAGTAGTGACGTTCGGTAGCCATCGGGCACCTCCGCAAGAATGTGCCCGACAGTTTACCGCAATAGCGGCGGGGTCGCTTGCCGTGGATCAGCCCGGTGGCCAGTTCATCTGGCGCTGGCCAAGCACGTGCATATGGATGTGGTAGACGGTCTGGCCGCCTTTCGGGTTGCAGTTCATGACCACGCGGAAACCTTCCTCGCAGCCTTGCTCGACCGCCAGGCGCTGGGCGGTGAACAGGATGTGGCCAGCCAGGGCCTTGTCTTCTTCGGTCAGGTCGTTGAGCGTGCGGATGTGTTTTTTCGGGATGACCAGAAAATGTACCGGTGCCGCGGGTGCAATGTCCTTGAAGGCCAGGATCTGGTCGTCTTCGTAGATGATATCCGCCGGGATTTCCCGGTTGATGATTTTGAGGAATAGATCGTCCACAGCACTTGCTCCATGGTGAGGGTCGGGCCGAGTGTACTCAGCCGAGCGCCGCTCGCCCAGTGGCTATTCCATGCCGGCCGGGCAATAGCGGCGGTGGAGGGCACCGGCCAGTTTGCACACCAGCCATCGAGGCAGCAGGCGCGGGGCAAATGCCAGACAGCGGTTGCGCCGGCCAGGCATGATCAGTGCACGGTTCTTGTCCAGCGCACGCACGGTATACAGCGCCACTTCCTCGGGGCTGAGGCAGCGGGGTTTGCCATCGAGTCGCGCAATGCGCCGGCGCGAGGAGCGTACCGGGCCGGGGCACAGCACCGAAACCTTGATGCCGGCGCGTTTGAGTTCTTCGCGCAGGGCATGGGAAAAACTCAGCACGTATGCCTTGCTGGCGGCGTACGCTGCCATCCACGGGCCGGGTGCCACGCCGGCCAGGCCGGCGACGTTGAGGATCTGCCCACCACCCTGCACGGCCATCAGGTTGCCGATGGCGTGGCACAGGCGGCTCAGGGCCAGGACGTTGACCTCCAGCAGGTCCTGTTCGTCGGCCCACTCATGGGCCAGGAATGGCCCGTAGGTGCGCAAGCCGGCACAGTTGACCAGCAGGTCGATACGCCGTTCGCCTTCTTCCAGTTCCAGTACGAAGCCAGACAGGCGCAGCGGCTGGCTGAGGTCGCAGGCGCGCAGCAGCACCTCGACACCAAAGCGCTGGGTCAGCTCGATGGCCACGGGTTCCAGCGTTTCACGCTGGCGTGCCACCAGGATCAGGTTGCGCCCGCGCCGTGCCAGCGCTTCCGCCAGGGCCAGGCCCAGGCCGCTGGAAGCACCAGTGATCATGGCGTAACGGGTCATGCAAGGCTCCTGAGGGCGGAAGAGGGCGCCTAGTGTACAGCGTGGCCGGGCTAGGTGTTGCCTTTTGCTACAAGGTCCGGGCGCGCAGAGCCTGGCACCGTTCCAGGGCTTGCTGGTACTCCTTTTGGAGCCGTTGGATCAACGTATTGGCGCTGGGCAGGTCATTGATTTCGCCAACGCCCTGGCCCGCCGACCATACGGTCTTCCAGGCCTTGGCTTCGTCGTCGATAGGCTTGAGCTTGCCTGGCTCGTGGCCGCCTTTGAGGGCGTTCATGTCGTAACCAGCCTGTTCCAGGCTCGAGCGCAGGAAGCTGGCAGGGATGCCAGACACTGCCGGGGTGTGAATGATGTCGGCGGCATGTGCATCGAGCAGCATCTGCTTGTAGGCGTCCTGGGCCTGGCTTTCTTTGGTGGCGATAAAACGCGTACCCATGTAGGCCAGGTCGGCCCCCAGCAATTGGGCGGCGAGAATTTCGTGGCCG
The DNA here is from genome assembly GCA_029202525.1 of Candidatus Pseudomonas phytovorans. Lineage (NCBI taxonomy): Bacteria > Pseudomonadati > Pseudomonadota > Gammaproteobacteria > Pseudomonadales > Pseudomonadaceae > Pseudomonas > Candidatus Pseudomonas phytovorans. The sequence goes on along the minus strand of CP119325.1, from coordinate 12,253 downwards.
TGGTTGAGGCAGCCGGCCAGCAGCAGGGTCTTGTCGAAGAACTGGCGAATTTCCGCAGCCAGGGCGAACGGACTCCAGGTGCCTGCATGGCCGCCTGCACCGGCAGCCACGGCGATCAGCCCGTCGACACCCGCTTCGGCAGCTTTCTCGGCATGGCGGCGCGTGGTGACATCGTGGAACACGAGACCGCCGTAGCCGTGCACGGCATCGACCACTTCCTTGACTGCTCCCAGGCTCGTTATGACGATCGGCACGCGATGCTCCACGCACAAGGCCAGGTCGGCCTGCAGGCGTGGGTTGGTGGGGTGAACGATCAGGTTGACTGCATAGGGGGCGGGTGCTTGCAATTGCGCCAGGCCTGCCTCGATCTCCTCTAGCCAGGCCTTGAAACCGGCGCTGTCGCGCTGGTTAAGGGCCGGGAAACTGCCGACCACGCCGCTGGCGCAACACGCCAGCACCAGTTCGGGGTTGGAGATCAGGAACATCGGCGCCGCGACCACAGGCAGGCGCAGGCGTTGTTCGAGCGAGGCAGGTAGCGACATGGCAAGGCTCCTTGAACGAGTGGCTATGTCAGAACGGTTTGACCACCACCAGAATTACGATGGCCAGCAGGAACAGCACGGGCACTTCGTTGAACCAGCGATAGTAGACGTGGCTGCGGGTGTTGTTGCCGTTGGCGAAGCGTTTGCGTTGGGCGCCGCACATGTGATGGTAGCCGGTCAGCAGGATGACCAGGGTCAGCTTGGCATGCAGCCAGCCCTGGCTCAGCCAGCCGGGGGTGAGGTAGAGCATCCAGGCGCCGAAGACGTAAGTGGCGATCATCGCCGGGTTCATGATGCCGCGGTACAGCTTGCGCTCCATGGTCACGAAGCGTTCCTGGCTGATGCTGTCCTGGCTCTGGGCGTGGTAGACGAACAGCCGCGGCAGGTAGAACAGGCCGGCGAACCAGCAGACCACGCTGACGATATGCAGCGCTTTGATCCATAGGTAAAGCATGGAGGGAGTTCCTTCAGGTATTCACGGTCGTCAGATAGTAGTGGTCAAGCGCCCGAAGGGTCACCCGAAGAGTTGTTACAGGCGCTTCGCCCCCCTATTATCGTGCGCTTTCCAGACGGCTCGTTGATAAGGGGCAAGCGTTATGATCAAGGTCGGTATCGTCGGCGGCACGGGTTACACCGGCGTCGAACTGTTGCGTCTGCTGGCGCAGCATCCACAGGCCGAAGTGGCGGTCATCACTTCGCGCTCCGAGGCCGGCGTGGCGGTGGCGGACATGTACCCGAACCTGCGCGGCCACTATGACGGTCTGGCGTTCAGCGTGCCGGACAGCAAAGCCCTGGCCGCCTGCGATGTGGTGTTCTTCGCCACCCCGCACGGTGTTGCCCATGCCCTGGCCGGTGAACTGCTGGCGGCTGGCACCAAAGTTATCGACCTCTCGGCCGACTTCCGCCTGCAGGATGCTACCGAGTGGGGCAAGTGGTATGGCCAGCCGCACGGTGCGCCAGAACTGCTCAAGGACGCGGTGTACGGCCTGCCTGAAGTCAACCGTGAGAAGATCCGCCAGGCGCGCCTGATCGCCGTGCCGGGTTGCTACCCGACCGCCACCCAGCTGGGCTTCCTGCCACTGCTGGAAGCGGGCCTTGCCGACCCGTCGCGCCTGATCGCCGACTGCAAGTCGGGTGTGAGCGGCGCTGGTCGTGGTGCAGCAGTGGGTTCGCTGTTCTGCGAGGCCGGCGAAAGCATGAAGGCTTATGCAGTGAAGGGCCATCGCCACCTGCCGGAAATCAGCCAGGGCCTGCGCCTGGCGGCAGGCAAAGACATCGGCCTGACCTTCGTGCCGCACCTCACGCCAATGATCCGTGGCATCCACGCCACCCTTTACGCGAATGTGGTCGACACCTCGGTCGACCTGCAGGCGCTGTTCGAGAAGCGCTACGCCGACGAACCGTTCGTCGATGTGATGCCAGCCGGCAGCCACCCGGAAACTCGCAGTGTGCGTGGCGCCAACGTCTGCCGTATTGCCGTTCATCGCCCACAGGGGGGCGACCTGGTGGTGGTGCTGTCGGTAATCGACAACCTGGTCAAGGGCGCCTCTGGCCAGGCGGTACAGAACCTGAACATCCTGTTTGGCCTGGACGAGCGTATGGGCCTGTCCCACGCGGGCTTGCTGCCGTAAACGAGCTGCGATCGAACGATGGCCCGCCTTGCGCGGGCCATTTTGTTCGTCACGACTAAAGCCGCACAATTCTTGACCGATTTTCTCGGGAAAGCGGATAATGCGCGTCATCGAGTTTTAAGGCGGCAACTGCGCCGGGAGAGTCAACATGAGCGTCGAAACCTTCACCCCTACTGGTCTGGAATTCACCCATGGGGCAGCCCTGAAAGTGAAGAACCTGGTCGATGAGGAAGGCAATGAACGTCTGAAACTGCGGGTGTTCGTGACCGGTGGTGGTTGCTCGGGCTTCCAGTACGGCTTCACTTTCGATGAGGATGTGGCCGAAGACGACACCATCGTCGAGCGCGAAGGCGTGTCGCTGGTGGTCGACCCGATGAGCTTCCAGTATCTGGCTGGCGCGGAGGTGGACTACCAGGAAGGCCTGGAAGGTTCGCGCTTTGTGATCAAGAACCCGAACGCTACCACAACGTGCGGTTGCGGGTCCTCGTTCTCGATCTGAGGCCAGGTCACACGAAAACGCCGCGCAATTGCGCGGCGTTTTGCTTTCTGGCGTAGCCGCTATGCCGGGTAGATTGCGCCCAGTACCCGCAGGCCCTTGGCCGCCGTCACGCTTGGGCGGTTGGCACTGATGCCTTCCAGGCAGCAGTGAGCCAGCCAGGCAAAGGCCATGGCCTCGACCCAGTCCGGGTCTACGCCGTGGGCGCCGGTGCTGGCGACGCTGGCCTCGGGCAGCAACTGGCCGAGGCGGGCCATCAGTGCGCCGTTACGTGCGCCACCACCGCATACCAGCAATGCTTCGGTGCCCTGCTGGGCATTGCTGAGCGAGTCGATGATGCTGCGAGCGGTAAGCTCCAGCAATGTCGCCTGTACATCCACTTCATGGTAAGCGGGCAGGCCCGCCAGGTGGCCATCCAGCCAAGCTAGGTTGAACACCTCGCGGCCCGTGCTTTTCGGGCCGTTGCCAGCGAAGAACGGGTCGGCCAGCAGTGCACTGAGCAACTCCGCCTGCACGATGCCCGAGGCCGCCCAGGCACCATCGGCATCGTAAGTCTGGCCGCGCTTGCGCTCGATCCAGGCATCCAGCAGCACATTGCCCGGGCCGCAGTCGAAGCCATGGACCGGCTTGTCCTGTTCGATCAGGCTGAGGTTGCTGAAGCCGCCTACGTTCAGGATTGCCAGGCGCTGGCCCAGGTGGCCGAACAGCGTTTCGTGGAAGGCCGGGACCAGCGGCGCACCTTGGCCGCCCGCTGCCACGTCGCGCCGGCGGAAGTCGGCAACCACGCTGATGCCGGTAAGCTCGGCGAGCAGCGCCGGGTTGCCGATCTGCACGGTAAAACCGCGTGCGGGTTCGTGGCGGATGGTCTGGCCATGGCTGCCGATGGCGCGGATGGCGCCGGCCTGCAGCCCTTGACTGGCAAGCAGCTGGCGAATGCCTTCGCCGGCCAGTGTGGCCCAACGGTTTTCCGCCAAGGCTGCACGTGCGATCTCGTCCGGGCCACTGCTGCACAGGGCCAGCAGTTCCTGGCGTAGGTCGGCAGGCATCGGCAGGTAGTGCGTGGCGAGCAGTTCAAGCTGCTCGCCTTGCTCGGTCAAGGCGATGTCCAGGCCATCGAGGCTGGTGCCAGACATCACCCCCAGGTAGAGCGCCATGGACTAACGCTTGTTCGCTGCGAGCAGGGTGGCCTTTTCCTGATCCATACGGGCGATCAGGGGCTGGCTCTGCTGCAGGAAGCGCTGGCGCTCGCCTTTGGTGATCGGGTCGGCCATCGGCACTTTCTGGCTCAGCGGGTCGACGTGCACACCGTTGACCTGGAACTCGTAGTGCAGGTGCGGGCCGGTGGACAGGCCGGTGGTGCCGATGTAACCGATGATCTGGCCCTGCTTCACCGGGCTGCCAGTCTTGATGCCCTTGGCAAAGCCCTGCATGTGGCCGTACAGCGTTTTGTAACGGTTACCGTGCTGGATGATCACAGTGTTGCCGTAACCGCCACGGCGCCCGGCCAGTTCGATGCGACCGTCACCGGCAGCCTTGATTGGCGTACCGCGCGGGGCGGCGTAGTCGACGCCTTTGTGGGCGCGGATCTTGTTCAGGATCGGGTGTTTGCGGCCAGCGGAAAAGCGCGAGCTGATGCGGGCGAAGTCCACGGGTGTGCGGATGAAGGCCTTGCGCAGGCTGTTGCCGTCAGCGGTGTAGTAGGTAGTGTTGCCCTGCTTGTTGGTGTAGCGCACGGCCGTGTAGGTTTTGCCGCGGTTGGTGAAGCGGGCGGACAGGATGTTGCCGGTACCTACGACCTTGCCGTCCATCACCTTCTGCTCGAACACCACGTCGAACTCGTCGCCTGGGCGAATATCCTGGGCGAAGTCGATGTCGTAACCCAGCACCCGGGCCATGTCCATGGTCATGCTGTGGGACAGACCGGCGCGCTGGGCTGAAGCCGACAGCGAGCTCTTGATCACGCCATGGGCATAAGCGGTACGCACCAAGGGTTTGCTGATTTCACGGTTGAAGGTGTAGCCCTTGGCGGACTTGGTCAGGCGAATGGTTTCGAGGTTGCTGACCTTGCTGTGCAGGCTGGTCAGTTGGCCATCCTTGTCGAGCTCGAACTGCAGCACCTGGCCGTGCTTGAGCTGGCTGAACTGCTTGGCCTGCTTGTTACTGGCCAGCAGGTCGTGCACCGCATTGGCTGGCAGGCCGACTTTGGCGAACAGTGTGGACAGGGTGTCACCACGGGCCACGGTGACTTCGCGGTGGCCGGGCTCTTTAGGGGCCTCGGCGACTGGTTCGGCGGCAGGGGCTGACTGCTCGGCCTTCTGTGTCTCGGGGGTGGCTTCTTCGATCTGGGCGAATGGTGAGCCTTGCTCACCTTCGGCCTGCACCAGGGGTGCAGCGCGGGATTCGTCTTTCAACTGCTCGGCAGGGCTCTCCAGTTCGAGGTTTAGGGTGGTTTTCTTGGCTTCCACTTCGCTGGAAGGGAATACCAGCAGAGCCAGGCTGAGCAGGGCGGCAATGCCGCTGGCGGCCAACAGATGGCTTTTCGGATAAAGCGGGGGCGCTTTAGGCGGTTCGTTGGTCATGGGTAAGGTGACTTTGAAAAAAGTGAAATGGAAAAGATGAATGACATGATGAAGATGAAATAACTGTATAAAATATAACCAAATCCATTTTCACGCAAGGGCGCGTAGACGCCACAAGCCCGTGCCCGGGTCACATTCCTTTGCGAAACTTGTATTTGACCGCCGATCTTGTATGGTTGGCTCCCCCTGAATCTGAGCCTTGCGGGTTTGTCTATGAAGTCGGTTGAAGAGCAGCTGGCGCTTATAAAGCGCGGCGCGGAAGAAGTACTGGTCGAGTCGGAACTGGTGGAAAAGCTCAAGCGTGGCCAGCCTCTGCGCATCAAGGCCGGCTTCGACCCGACCGCCCCTGACCTGCACCTTGGCCACACGGTGTTGATCAACAAGCTGCGCCAGTTCCAGGAGCTGGGCCACCAGGTCATCTTCCTGATCGGTGACTTCACCGGCATGATCGGTGACCCCAGCGGCAAGAGCGCCACACGCCCGCCGCTGACCCGTGAGCAGGTGTTGGACAACGCCGAGACTTATAAGCAGCAGGTGTTCAAGATTCTCGACCCGGCCAAGACTGAAGTCGCGTTCAACTCCACCTGGATGGACAAGCTGACCCCGGCCGACTTCATTCGCCTGGCGTCGCAGTACACTGTGGCACGCATGCTTGAGCGCGACGACTTCGACAAGCGCTACACCACCAACCAGCCGATCGCCATCCACGAGTTCCTTTACCCGCTGGTGCAGGGTTATGACTCAGTGGCGTTGAAGGCGGACGTCGAGCTGGGCGGTACCGATCAGAAGTTCAACCTGCTGATGGGTCGTGAGCTCCAGCGCGCCTATGGCCAGGAAGCGCAGAACATCGTGACCATGCCACTGCTCGAAGGGCTCGATGGCGTGAAAAAGATGTCCAAGTCGTTGGGCAACTATGTAGGCATCCAGGAAGCGCCGGGGGTGATGTACAGCAAGCTGGTGTCGATCCCGGATACCTTGATGTGGCGTTACTTCGAGCTGCTGAGTTTCCGTTCGATGGAAGAGATCGAGCAGTTCCGCGCCGACGTTACCAAGGGGGCGAACCCGCGCGACATCAAGATCAAGCTGGCGGAAGAGATCGTTGCGCGCTTCCATGGTGAAGAGGCTGCGGCCAATGCTCACCGTGCAGCGGGCAACCGTATGAAGGAAGGTGAGCTGCCGGAAGACTTGCCGGAGATCGAAGTGGCTGCGGCGGAAGACCTGCCGATTGCTGCAGTGCTGAACCGTGCAGGCCTGGTGAAGAACTCGGCTCAAGCGCGGGACTTGCTGGGTGGCGGTGCTGTTAAGGTAGATGGTGCGGTGGTCGACAAGGACTTCATGTTTGTTCTTGGTGCTACCCATGTATGCCAGGCGGGCAAGAAGTCGTTTGGCCGGGTTACCCTCAAGGCTGAGTGAATGCCTGCAGGTGTAGCTATATAGAAGCGGGGAGGCCGGTAGGCCTCCCCGCTTTGTTTTTCAGCGATATTAGAGTTTCTTGAAATTAAAGGTTGACGGGGTTTCGAATCCCCTTATAATGCGCCCCACTTCCAGCGACAACGGAACGACAAACTCCTTGAGATTCAACGAGTTAGACGATTCGAAAGGCGCTGTAAGGGCTTCGATCGAAAGATCGGCGGCGGTGATAAAGGCAGTTGACAGCGGATTTAAACGCTGTATTATTCGCCTCCCGCTACGAGAGATCGCAGCGAGCCAAGTGTTTGAAGTTGAACGAGATTCTCGCAAAAAACTTCAAAATAAACGCTTGACAGGCTCTGAGGAAAGCGTAGAATGCGCGCCTCGGTTGAGACGAAAAGCTCTTAACCAAACGCTCTTTAACAAATTGAATCAAGCAATTCGTGTGGGTGCTTGTGAGTATGGACTGATAGTCAAAAAGATTATCAGCATCACAAGTGACCATGCGAGAAATCACATAGTCATTTGAGATTGCTGAGCCAAGTTTAGGGTTTCTTAAAAACCCAAGCAGTATTGAACTGAAGAGTTTGATCATGGCTCAGATTGAACGCTGGCGGCAGGCCTAACACATGCAAGTCGAGCGGATGAGAAGAGCTTGCTTTTCGATTCAGCGGCGGACGGGTGAGTAATGCCTAGGAATCTGCCTGGTAGTGGGGGACAACGTTTCGAAAGGAACGCTAATACCGCATACGTCCTACGGGAGAAAGCAGGGGACCTTCGGGCCTTGCGCTATCAGATGAGCCTAGGTCGGATTAGCTAGTTGGTGAGGTAATGGCTCACCAAGGCGACGATCCGTAACTGGTCTGAGAGGATGATCAGTCACACTGGAACTGAGACACGGTCCAGACTCCTACGGGAGGCAGCAGTGGGGAATATTGGACAATGGGCGAAAGCCTGATCCAGCCATGCCGCGTGTGTGAAGAAGGTCTTCGGATTGTAAAGCACTTTAAGTTGGGAGGAAGGGCATTAACCTAATACGTTAGTGTTTTGACGTTACCGACAGAATAAGCACCGGCTAACTCTGTGCCAGCAGCCGCGGTAATACAGAGGGTGCAAGCGTTAATCGGAATTACTGGGCGTAAAGCGCGCGTAGGTGGTTTGTTAAGTTGAATGTGAAAGCCCCGGGCTCAACCTGGGAACTGCATCCAAAACTGGCAAGCTAGAGTACGGTAGAGGGTGGTGGAATTTCCTGTGTAGCGGTGAAATGCGTAGATATAGGAAGGAACACCAGTGGCGAAGGCGACCACCTGGACTGATACTGACACTGAGGTGCGAAAGCGTGGGGAGCAAACAGGATTAGATACCCTGGTAGTCCACGCCGTAAACGATGTCAACTAGCCGTTGGAATCCTTGAGATTTTAGTGGCGCAGCTAACGCATTAAGTTGACCGCCTGGGGAGTACGGCCGCAAGGTTAAAACTCAAATGAATTGACGGGGGCCCGCACAAGCGGTGGAGCATGTGGTTTAATTCGAAGCAACGCGAAGAACCTTACCAGGCCTTGACATGCAGAGAACTTTCCAGAGATGGATTGGTGCCTTCGGGAACTCTGACACAGGTGCTGCATGGCTGTCGTCAGCTCGTGTCGTGAGATGTTGGGTTAAGTCCCGTAACGAGCGCAACCCTTGTCCTTAGTTACCAGCACGTTATGGTGGGCACTCTAAGGAGACTGCCGGTGACAAACCGGAGGAAGGTGGGGATGACGTCAAGTCATCATGGCCCTTACGGCCTGGGCTACACACGTGCTACAATGGTCGGTACAGAGGGTTGCCAAGCCGCGAGGTGGAGCTAATCTCACAAAACCGATCGTAGTCCGGATCGCAGTCTGCAACTCGACTGCGTGAAGTCGGAATCGCTAGTAATCGCGAATCAGAATGTCGCGGTGAATACGTTCCCGGGCCTTGTACACACCGCCCGTCACACCATGGGAGTGGGTTGCACCAGAAGTAGCTAGTCTAACCTTCGGGAGGACGGTTACCACGGTGTGATTCATGACTGGGGTGAAGTCGTAACAAGGTAGCCGTAGGGGAACCTGCGGCTGGATCACCTCCTTAATCGACGACATCAGCCTGCTGATGAGCACCCACACGAATTGCTTGATTCATTTGCTGATCAGAACTCAGTAATGAACATTCCCTGTGAATGTTGATTTCTGACTTTTGTCAGACCGTTCTTTAAAAATTCGGATATGTGATAGAAATAGACTGACACGCACTTTCACTGGTGTGTGATCAGGCTAAGGTAAAATTTGTGAGTTCTGCTCGAAAGAGCAACGTACGAATTTTCGGCGAATGTCGTCTTCACAGTATAACCAGATTGCTTGGGGTTATATGGTCAAGTGAAGAAGCGCATACGGTGGATGCCTTGGCAGTCAGAGGCGATGAAAGACGTGGTAGCCTGCGATAAGCTTTGGGGAGTCGGCAAACAGACTGTGATCCAGAGATCTCTGAATGGGGGAACCCAGCCAGCATAAGCTGGTTATCTTGTACTGAATACATAGGTGCAAGAGGCGAACCAGGGGAACTGAAACATCTAAGTACCCTGAGGAAAAGAAATCAACCGAGATTCCCTTAGTAGTGGCGAGCGAACGGGGACCAGCCCTTAAGTTGGTTTGAGATTAGTGGAAGGCTCTGGAAAGTGCCGCCATAGTGGGTGATAGCCCCGTACACGAAAATCTCTTGTCAATGAAATCGAGTAGGACGGAGCACGAGAAACTTTGTCTGAATATGGGGGGACCATCCTCCAAGGCTAAATACTACTGACTGACCGATAGTGAACTAGTACCGTGAGGGAAAGGCGAAAAGAACCCCGGAGAGGGGAGTGAAATAGATCCTGAAACCGTATGCGTACAAGCAGTGGGAGCCTACTTTGTTAGGTGACTGCGTACCTTTTGTATAATGGGTCAGCGACTTATATTCAGTGGCGAGCTTAACCGAATAGGGGAGGCGTAGCGAAAGCGAGTGTTAATAGCGCGTTTAGTCGCTGGGTATAGACCCGAAACCGGGCGATCTATCCATGGGCAGGTTGAAGGTTGGGTAACACTAACTGGAGGACCGAACCGACTACCGTTGAAAAGTTAGCGGATGACCTGTGGATCGGAGTGAAAGGCTAATCAAGCTCGGAGATAGCTGGTTCTCCTCGAAAGCTATTTAGGTAGCGCCTCATGTATCACTGTAGGGGGTAGAGCACTGTTTCGGCTAGGGGGTCATCCCGACTTACCAAACCGATGCAAACTCCGAATACCTACAAGTGCCGAGCATGGGAGACACACGGCGGGTGCTAACGTCCGTCGTGAAAAGGGAAACAACCCAGACCGTCAGCTAAGGTCCCAAAGTCATGGTTAAGTGGGAAACGATGTGGGAAGGCTTAGACAGCTAGGAGGTTGGCTTAGAAGCAGCCACCCTTTAAAGAAAGCGTAATAGCTCACTAGTCGAGTCGGCCTGCGCGGAAGATGTAACGGGGCTCAAACCATGCACCGAAGCTACGGGTATCATCTTATGATGATGCGGTAGAGGAGCGTTCTGTAAGCCTGTGAAGGTGAGTTGAGAAGCTTGCTGGAGGTATCAGAAGTGCGAATGCTGACATGAGTAACGACAATGGGAGTGAAAAACTCCCACGCCGAAAGACCAAGGTTTCCTGCGCAACGTTAATCGACGCAGGGTTAGTCGGTCCCTAAGGCGAGGCTGAAAAGCGTAGTCGATGGAAAACAGGTTAATATTCCTGTACTTCCAGTTATTGCGATGGAGGGACGGAGAAGGTTAGGCCAGCCTGGCGTTGGTTGTCCAGGTTTAAGGTGGTAGGCTGGAATCTTAGGCAAATCCGGGATTCTAAGGCCGAGAGCTGATGACGAGTTGCCATTAGGCGACGAAGTGGTTGATACCATGCTTCCAAGAAAAGCTCCTAAGCTTCAGATAACTGGGAACCGTACCCCAAACCGACACAGGTGGTTAGGTAGAGAATACCAAGGCGCTTGAGAGAACTCGGGTGAAGGAACTAGGCAAAATGGCACCGTAACTTCGGGAGAAGGTGCGCCGGCGAAGGTGAAGGACTTGCTCCGTAAGCTTATGCCGGTCGAAGATACCAGGCCGCTGCGACTGTTTATTAAAAACACAGCACTCTGCAAACACGAAAGTGGACGTATAGGGTGTGACGCCTGCCCGGTGCCGGAAGGTTAATTGATGGGGTTAGCGCAAGCGAAGCTCTTGATCGAAGCCCCGGTAAACGGCGGCCGTAACTATAACGGTCCTAAGGTAGCGAAATTCCTTGTCGGGTAAGTTCCGACCTGCACGAATGGCGTAACGATGGCGGCGCTGTCTCCACCCGAGACTCAGTGAAATTGAAATCGCTGTGAAGATGCAGTGTATCCGCGGCTAGACGGAAAGACCCCGTGAACCTTTACTATAGCTTTGCACTGGACTTTGAATTTGCTTGTGTAGGATAGGTGGGAGGCTTTGAAGTGGGGACGCCAGTTCTCATGGAGCCATCCTTGAAATACCACCCTGGCAACTTTGAGGTTCTAACTCAGGTCCGTTATCCGGATCGAGGACAGTGTATGGTGGGTAGTTTGACTGGGGCGGTCTCCTCCCAAAGAGTAACGGAGGAGTACGAAGGTGCGCTCAGACCGGTCGGAAATCGGTCGTAGAGTATAAAGGCAAAAGCGCGCTTGACTGCGAGACACACACGTCGAGCAGGTACGAAAGTAGGTCTTAGTGATCCGGTGGTTCTGTATGGAAGGGCCATCGCTCAACGGATAAAAGGTACTCCGGGGATAACAGGCTGATACCGCCCAAGAGTTCATATCGACGGCGGTGTTTGGCACCTCGATGTCGGCTCATCACATCCTGGGGCTGAAGCCGGTCCCAAGGGTATGGCTGTTCGCCATTTAAAGTGGTACGCGAGCTGGGTTTAGAACGTCGTGAGACAGTTCGGTCCCTATCTGCCGTGGACGTTTGAGATTTGAGAGGGGCTGCTCCTAGTACGAGAGGACCGGAGTGGACGAACCTCTGGTGTTCCGGTTGTCACGCCAGTGGCATTGCCGGGTAGCTATGTTCGGAAGAGATAACCGCTGAAAGCATCTAAGCGGGAAACTTGCCTCAAGATGAGATCTCACTGGGATCTAGAATCCCCTGAAGGGCCGTCGAAGACTACGACGTTGATAGGTTGGGTGTGTAAGCGCTGTGAGGCGTTGAGCTAACCAATACTAATTGCCCGTGAGGCTTGACCATATAACACCCAAGCAATTTGTGCAGGCCTCTGAACAAGAAGCGCCAAATTGTGGTGGTGAAGACGAAAGAACCGAAAGTTCAAACGTAACCCACAAATATCACATATCCGGATTCGCTGGGCTGTCCATCTGGACATTCTGGCTACAGAATTTCTTGACGACCATAGAGCATTGGAACCACCTGATCCCATCCCGAACTCAGTAGTGAAACGATGCATCGCCGATGGTAGTGTGGGGTTTCCCCATGTGAGAGTAGGTCATCGTCAAGATTCATTTCGCAAAACCCCTATCTGCGCATGCAGGTAGGGGTTTT